>JADLFV010000128.1 GCA_020849625.1 Phycisphaeraceae bacterium | reverse complement strand
GGGGCAGCCGTGGTCTTCTCGAAAACCACCCACTTGGGCTAGCGGCCCGCGCCGCGATGCTCGGATAGAAGAATGGGAAACCCCGCCTCGCCCTTGACAACGAGCCGTCATACATAGAAGCAATCACCCAATTCATCAATTTCTTAATTCCCTATCATGTCCGGCGTGAACGAGCCGCTTCCCTATCGCATTGCCGTGCTGTGCTACCTGTTCGATGAGCAGGGCCGCATCCTGCTGCTGCACCGGCACAAGGCGCCCAACCGCGATCTGTTCTCGCCCATCGGCGGCAAGCTCGAACAGGGCGTCGGTGAAAGCCCCACCGCCTGTGCCGTGCGCGAAATTTTCGAGGAGACCGGCCTGCGCGTCGGCATCGAACGCCTGCACCTGACCGGCATCGTGTCGGAGACCGGCTACGAAGACCAGTGCCACTGGCTCATGTTTCTGTACGAGGTTATCGGACCCGTCAGCGTGAACCGCCAGACTTTCGAGGAGGGCCGACTGGAATGGCACGACCCGCGGAAGCTGGGCGAATTGGCCCTGCCGCAGACGGATCTGCAGGTGATCTGGCCGCTGTTCTGGCGCTATAGGGGCCAGTTTTTTGCCGCTCATATCGACTGTCGTGGCGGCGTTCTGCGCTGGCGGCTGGAACAGCCGGCCGCTAATGCGGGCGATGATCGGGTAGCCGAGCTCGACAAACCGACCGCATAAATTCTAGCTTTCCCTTACCCGTGTTGTTCAATATTTGCGGAACCCCCCCTGCCGGGTTTAGGATGTAGGGGTAGGTTAACCTATAGGCGGCGGAGATCTGAAGATCTTGCGTCAGGGCAATCGTGCTCGGTGACATGCCGGGTGAATGGTAGGGGCAGAGTGGCTGTCATTGTGAGAAAAATGTTAACCGGCGACAGCTTCTCACAGGCTATCGCATCGTTCGATCCGCCCTGGGCTGATCGACCGCAGCTCTGGCGTCAGTCTCTGTCTCGCATCCTCTCTTACGATTCAATTGTCCTGGCTATCCTGCGGCCGGATCGTCCATCCGCAGACTCGTTTCTTCTGATCGACGGCCAATCTCAGGGTCGACCCGACGGCTGGCACGGCTTCAAAGTGAATAACAATCCCCTGGTGCAGCATGCCATCAACCGTGGCATATACCAGGCCGAGGATCCCGACAACAGCCTGTTGCCCGGCCACGTCCTGTCCGCGGCGCTGCCGGCCTGTCTGAACTTGCGATCCTACTGGTGGCTGGCGATCGCTCGCAAAGATCGGCCATACGACCCGTACGAGCAGTTTCTGATCACGTCGCTGCTGCGCCACATCGTGGCGCGCTTCGACGCCACCACCGAGCCGCAGTTTTGCCGCATTCTGCTCGACTCTGAGCAGGACATCCTGCACGCCGACGTCATCATGTGCCTGCGGCTGACCCAGCATCAGGAGATGCCTGCGCAAATCAAGGGCGATCTGTTCCCCGTCATTCAACAGCGCTGGAAGAAACTGGCCGACCACCAGTACCACCACCTGTTCATCAACCTGCTAGGCCAACCCACATGGGTGCGCTTCCGCCCGGGATGCGCCGATCAGGGACATCAGCGCCACTGGTATCTGGAGCTACGCACACTCGATACAGCCGACCCTCCAGCCCTTGGCATGGTCGAGGACCCGCGCGTCGCATTGGCCCTGGGGTATCTGTCCGATCACTATCAGCGCGCACCGGCCCTGGCCGACGTGGCCCAATATGTCCAGACCAGCCCCTTCCACTTCCACCGCATGTTCACCCGCCAGGCCGGCATCAGCCCCAAGCATTTCCTGCTGCGCAATCAGTTGCTGCACGCCAAGCACCAATTGCTCAGCACCCGGGCCCCGATCGGCGACATCGCCCGCCACTGCGGCTTCGCTTCGCATGGCCACTTCACCGCCACCTTCAACCGCATGGTGGGCCTGAGCCCCTCCGACTACCGCGAACGCAACTGATCTCCCCTTCCCTCTCCACTTTTCACTTCCCACCTTTCACTTTTCACGCTTCTCCGCCCCCCTGTTCCCTATTGACCGCATTTATGACATAATGTCGCCGACCCAAGCCGCTTACTCCTGGAGACTTCCCATGCGATATGCCCTCCTGCCCCTGTTGACCGCCGCTCTGCTGATTGCAGGCTGCTCGACCGACACGCAGACCATTCACTCTACCGATGCCAACCCCGCTTCCGTGGCTGTGATCGATACCGTCACCGGGCAGACCATCTGGAGCATGGACGTGCCCCCGCAATACTCGCTGGTCCTCGACTTCGATCGCGCCAGCGATGTGCCCGCGGTGGTGGTCGATGCCGACCTGCCCACGCTGATGGAGTACAAGCTGGTGGCCACCGACAGCAAGGCCGCAGCCTTCTTCTCCGCCGGCGAGGACTACGGCGTGGTCAACCTGCCGCCGCACCCGGTGCGCATCGACACCGCCTACGCCGAAGCCGCCGCCACCTCTATGCCCGCCCCCGCCATGGGCAACGTACAGATCATGAGCGAGCCGGCCGCGGTGGATCAGCAGATCAAAGCCGACACCGACGCCGCCGAGCCTGCGCCTGAAAGCGCCCCCGCCGCCGAGCCCGCACCCGCGCCCGATGCAGCGATGCAAAAGTAACGCCAACCGCGGCAGTTCAAGATGCAAGGGCTTACGCCCAGGAAAATTGACCTCAAGAAGGACAAGGCCCTGACCATCACCTGGTCTGATGGCTCGGTCAGCGTCTATCCGATCGCTTACCTGCGCAGGATGTCGCCCTCGGCCGACGCCCGTGAATTGCGGGATCAGATGGCGCACAACCCGTTGACCGTGCTGCCGGCCTCGGCGGCGCAAGGGGGGGCCATCGTGGCGGAGAGTGCGGAACTGGTCGGCCGCTACGCCCTGCGCATCCGCTTCTCCGACGGCCACGACACCGGCATCTACTCGTGGAGCTACCTCCAGGAAATCGCACCCAGAGATAATGTCTGAGGTGTGATTGCTGATTGCTGATGTCGCAATGCGCGATGCCTTTACATCAGACATCCGCAATCAGACATCAGAGATCACCGTTTCGGTTGTCCCGGCTCGCGCATCGTTTTCTGCAAACCCAGGCGGTGCATGAGCAGGCGCACCGGCTTCTGGTGCAGGCGCCAGCGGAAGCGGCGGGTCACGTCGAAGCTGGGCACCGCCCGGGCGATGCCGCCATCAGGCACGTTCAGATGCTCGGGATAATCGTGCGCCTGATTGAACCCGGAGAACGTTTTCTCCAGCCAGGCTAGATCGTGGCGCGGGATTGAGCCCTTGATCGTGCTGACCGATTCAGGGCGCAGGGTGGCCAGCAGATCGTCCTCGCGCGTTTCGTTGAAGGTGGCGTTGCCGTGCACCGTGTTGGAGATGTCGTCCGCGTGCTTGGGCCAGCGCAACATGCCCTCGTCCCAGGGGATGCCCAGGTGTTCGCACACGTTGCGCAGCGTGAGTTCCGGGTCATTGACGAACGACTCGTAGCGCAGCATCGTCCAGTTGTTGGCGCGGAAGGTCTGCCAGTCGGCCAGGAAGCGTCGCATGCGAATGCGCAGCGGCGGGTCCTCCGCGGTGGTCCCGTTGCGGCCGTACGGTTTGCCCGCCAGCGATGCCCACAGCACGCGCACGTCGCGCACCACCAGCAGGGGCAGCACCTGGAAGTTTTCGTCCTCGGCACAGGCGATCTGCTCGCACAGCGAAAACCCGCTGATGGTGGTCTTGTACCAGAGATACGGCGCGGTGGTGCCGGTGGGGCGGAAGACCATGTCGCCGTTGGCATCGAAGACCCCGTCGGTGTCGCGGCGTTGCAGGAAGCACCAGGAGATCAGCGAAGACCCGCTCGATTGCAGGCCGCCACAGAGGATGACGCGACGTGAGCTCATGGCGATATTCTAGCAGGCACAGCGGGGCGGAAACTCGAAACACGAAGCTCGAAACACGAAATAAACTCAAAACTCAAACCCACCAGCTCTGGCGTGTATCTTTTTCGAGTTTGGGATTTGGGATTTATTTCGAGTGTCGAGTTTCACGTTTCGGATTTCGAGCTACGCATCGGCCTCTTTTTTCCAATCGTCGAAACGCTGCACCAGCGGCTCATCGAGCACGGCGGCGAACTCGGTCAGCCAGCGGTGGATGTAATCGATGTCGGCATTGCCGTGACGCACCAGCAGTTCGACCACGTCGATGTGGTCCTGGGCGCGGTTGGCGATCACCTTCTGCAGCAGCAGGTCTTCGATGGCCAGGAAGCGCACCGGCCGGCCCGCGACGTCGAACCACACGCCGCGCTCGATGGCCTGGCGGATGTAGGGCGAGGGGATGAAACTGAAATCGACGCCCATCTGTTCCCTTGGCGCCGCGCAGGGCAGCACCTGGGTCAGCATCACCCAATCCCTGGCGTCCATGTCCCGGACATTCACCGTCAACTGGTTGGCCTCGGCCAGTTCGAGGATGCGCGGCAGGTCCCAGGGGCCAAGGTCGATCGTGAAGTCGATATCGACGGTCGTGCGGATGTGGCCGTGCTGATTGACGGCCTGGCCGCCGATGATGACGTAACCGATCTGGCGTTGTGTCAATTCCTGCGCCAGGCGGGCCAGCAACTCATCGCCGGCAAAGCGCTCGGGCGAGTCTGGATTCGGCTTCGTCTTCTTTTTTGTCATCGACCAGCAACCCGGGATGCACGTTGTGGACCATCTCCATCAGGTGATTGTACGCGATGCGGTTTTGCACCGGGTCATTGGGCTCCCTGCGGATCATGTCGCGGCGATGCTTGTCCCAGCTTCGGGCAGCCAGGAAGTAGCGGCGCATCACCTCGCGCTCTTCGGGGGAAAGCAAGGGCTCGGGCATCGGAGGACGCTCCGTGTTCGTGCAACTTCGCGAAGCCGCAAGCGGTTTAATCCAGGCTCATGGTCAGCAGGAACTCGGCGTTGGTCTTGACCTTCATCAGCCGACTCTTAATCAGCTCCACGGCTTCGACCACGTTCATGTCGGCCAGCACCTTGCGCAGGCGATAGACCAGTTGCAATTCCTTAGGATCGAGCAGCAGTTCCTCGCGGCGGGTGCCGGAGGCGGCGATGTCGATGCAGGGGTAGATGCGCTTGTCCATGAGGCGGCGGTCGAGGTGCAGTTCGCTGTTGCCGGTGCCCTTGAACTCCTCGAAGATGATGTCGTCCATCTTGGAGCCGGTGTCGATGAGTGCGGTGGCGATGATGGTGAGCGAACCGCCGTTCTCGATGGCGCGGGCGGAGCCGAAGAATTTCTTGGGCCGCTGGAGTGCGTTGGAGTCGAGGCCGCCGGTGAGGATTTTGCCGGAGTGGGGCATTTCCTGGTTGTAGGCGCGGGCCATGCGGGTCAGCGAGTCCATGAGGATGACCACGTGCTCGCCGAACTCGACCATGCGGCGGGACTTTTCGATGACCATTTCGCAGACCTGCACGTGGCGGCTACCTTGTTCGTCAAAGGTTGACGCGATGACTTCCACATCTTCCGGGGTGTTGTTGCGGAAGTCGGTCACTTCTTCGGGCCGCTCATCGATCAGCAGCACGATGACCTTGACGGTGGGGAAGTTTTTGATGATGGCGTTGGCCATCTTTTGAAGGAGTACGGTTTTGCCGGTGCGGGGCGGAGCGACGATCAGGGCCCGCTGGCCGCGTCCGATGGGGGTGACCAGGTCCACGATGCGCATCTCGATCTGATCGGGCGTGGTCTCCAGGATCAGCCGATCCTTGGGATGCAGTGGTGTGAGGTCCTCGAAGGTGGCGATATCGTTGAGCTTGTCGGGCGGCTGGCCGTTGATGGCATCGACGCGCAGCAGGGCGAAGTATCGTTCCGACTCCTTGGGCGGTCGGATGGTGCCTTGGACGATGTGCCCGACCTTCAGGCCGAAGCGGCGGATCTGCGAGGGGCTGACGTAGATGTCATCGGGGCAGGCGAGGTAGGAATATTCGGGGCTGCGCAGGAAGCCGAAGCCGTCGGGCAGGATTTCCAGCACGCCTTCGCCGTACATCAGGCCCTGCTTGACCACGTGCTTTTGGAGAATCTGGAAGATCAGGTCCTGCTTCTTGAGGCCGGTGAAGTTCTCGACACCTTCCTTCTTGGCCAGCTCGTGCAGCGGCTCGATCTCCATTTTCTGAAGATCGTGGATGTTCAGGTCGCTGCGCTTGGCTTCCTCGTAGCGCTGCTGGGTTTCAGCGTCGAGCTGCTCATCGGTGGATGGCGTGCGGCGAGCGGGTGATTTCTGCTCGGCGGCAGGGGCCTGTTGCTCTTTGTTCTCACCGTTGCCGGCCGGCTCATCGTCGGCCACGGCGGTCAGGATCGGTTGCTCGTCCTGGCTAGCTTGCTCGGTGCTCTTCTTGCGGGAACGGCTTTTCTTCGAAGACATGTCTGCCAAACTCCTGTGCGGGACGGGGTGCGGCAAGGTCGGGCCTTGGCCGCGGTGGGATAAGCAAATAAACCTGACGCTGTTCAACCGGGGGAAGCAATCGACAGGTGCGTGCGGTCTGACCCATCCAACTCGGCCGACGCAGCGCCGCACGACGCCACATCCGCCACGACTGGTTATCCATTGGGGATCATGCGGGAAAGCAGCCGGCGAACCTGCTCCAGCACC
This sequence comes from Phycisphaeraceae bacterium, assembly GCA_020849625.1. GTDB lineage: Bacteria > Planctomycetota > Phycisphaerae > Phycisphaerales > Phycisphaeraceae > JADLFV01. Next base: position 77,462 of record JADLFV010000128.1, on the reverse strand, counting down.
TGGGCCTCGCCGCCGCTGTTGTCTATCACATCATCGGCACGCCGCCGCTTGATGTCAAGCGGGGTCTGATATTTCTCCACCTGAGCCAGCTTTTCGGCCGACCAGCCGCGATTCTCCCGCACCCGCTCCAGGCGCTGCTCCAGGGGTGCGTCCACGAACACCAGGTAGTCGCAGCCCTCGTCCAGCCCCTTCTCAATCAGCAGCGGCACGTCCTCCACGATCGCCTTCACCCGCGGATCAGCCCGATGAATCTCACGCAGACGAGCCCGCTCATCCGCCACCCGGGGATGGATCAGTTTCTCCAGCCTGGTTAACTGGGCGGAGTCCGAAAACACGATCTGAGCCACCGCGGACCGGCTGATTCCCCCGGAAGGATCGAGCACGTTTTCTCCCCACCATTGCACAAGCTGATCGCGCACGGCCGGGTCTTCGAGCTGGGCCTTGGCGATCAAGTCGGCATCGATCACCGCGCAGCCAAACTGCTTGAACAGCCCCGCGACGTAGCTCTTGCCGCTTCCGGGACCGCCCAGCAGACCGATGACGGGTTTGGTCTTTGTGTTGCTCATAGGTCAGATCATTTGAACCGCAGAGACGCAGAGGACACAGAGGAAGGCATGATAAAAGAAGGAAACCAGGAAGGCAGGAATAAGAAACAATTCACACGATCTTATTCATGGTTTCCTGGTTTCCTTCTTCAATGAGTTTTCTTGTCTTTCTCCGCGTCCTCTGCGTCTCTGTGGTTCAATTTCTTCAGTGAACCTTGTGCCACGGCACGTCGCCGGTACCGGCCATGTGATTGGCCAGTCGAGCCAACGCGAAAAGCAGATCGCCCAGGCGGTTCAGATACACCAGCGCCAGCGGATCGCCCACGCTGCAACAGGCGCGCTCCGCCCGCCGACAGACGCAACGGGCCAGGTGCAATCGGGCTGCCAACTCGCTGCCCCCCGGAAGGATAAACTCGCGCAGCGGCGACAGGGCGGCGCATGTTTCGTCGATCGCTTTTTCCAGGTTCTCGACATCCGACTGCACGATGCGCTCACTGATTCCGGGGCCCGGCAACGCCAACTCCGCGCCCATCTCGAACAAGCGATGCTGCACGCGCGACAGCAACTGGCGCAGTTTCCCATCTTCACAGGCGATCAACGCCCAGCCCAGGCAGGCGTTCAACTCGTCCACCTCGCCGATGGCGGCAATGCGCGGATCGTCCTTGCGGATGCGGGCCCCGGCCAGCAGGTCCGTGCGGCCATCATCGCCGCGGCGCGTGTAAAGCCTGGTGGTCATGGCTAAATCATAGTGCAGACATCGGAAGGCGGAGGGCGGAAGGCGGAGAGCAGAGAGCTTTTTGCGCAAATCTTCTCAGCCCTCTGCCTTCCGCACTCCGCCTTCAGTTTTTCAGCCTTTGTCATATGCCCGCGATGCGCCTAAAATGGCGTGTTTCCCCCGATTCCCGAGCCAAACCATGCCCAGCACCGATCCCGCCCCCGCCAGTGCCGCCGCCTCCGGAAATGTCGCTGAAAGCACCTCCGCCGCGACGGCCCACCAAGCCATGCCCGACGTGCAGGCTCTGCACGATCGCCGCAACATCCCCATCGACAAGGTCGGCGTCAAGCACATCCGCTACCCCATCACCCTCACCTGCCCGGCCACCGGCGGGGTCCAGCACACCGTGGCCCGCGTCAACATGTACGTCGGCCTGCCCCATCATCAGAAGGGCACGCACATGTCACGCTTCCTGGAAGTGCTCAACCAGCACCACGCCTCGCTGCGCAGCAACCAGATCATGGCCGTCTGCCGCGACATGAAAAAGCGCCTGGAGTCCGAAGAGGCGCACTTGGAGTTTTCCTTCCCCTACTTCATTCACAAGAAAGCGCCCGTCACCGGCGCACCGGGCATGCTCGACATCGAGGTGGCCTTCGAGGCATCCAGCGGCAAAGACGGCGACGACTTCGCCATGACGCTCAAAGTGCCCGCCACCAGCCTCTGCCCCTGCTCCAAGGAAATCTCCGGCTACGGGGCCCACAACCAGCGCTGCGAGATGGTCGTCAAGGTGCGCTTCGCCAAGGGCAAGTGGATGTGGATCGAGCAACTGTTCGACCTGATCGAGCAGAACGCCAGCTCCCCGGTCTATGCCGTGCTCAAGCGCCCCGATGAGAAGTTCGTCACCGAGGCGGCCTACGACAACCCCAAGTTCGTCGAGGACATCGTGCGCGACCTGGCGTTGGCCCTGGACAGCGAAGAGCGCATCGACTGGTATGCCGTGCACAGCGAAAACTTCGAGTCGATCCACAACCACAACGCCTACGCCTACATCGAGCGAGACAAACGCCAGCGGGAAGATTGAAGAAGGAAGCCCGGAAAGCAGGAAGCATGAGGGGGATTCATGGGTTTGGAACATGAGGCGCTGACTGAGCAGATCATCGGTGCTGCGATCGCGGTGCACAAGAAACTCGGCCCCGGTTTCCTGGAATCCATTTATGAAAATGCTCTGATTGTGGAATTGCAGCGCCGGCAATTGCACGTTGAACGACAAGTTGAGTTGACGGTTCTCTACGAAGGTGTCGAAGTTGGAAAGCACCGGGCGGATCTGATCGTGGAACACACCATTGTCGTGGAATTAAAAGCGATCTCGCAGTTCGGCGATATCCACTACGCCACACTCCGCTCATACCTGAAGGCTGCGGATAAACAGCACGGCCTGCTGATCAATTTCGCCGCGGTCACGCTCCAGGTGAAGCGCGTCCGGACTGCCGTGTAGAAAAGATCGCCAAGTGCACAAAGGCAAGCCGGGAAGGCGGGAAGAGAACGATCGAACCATCGCCGCTTCCTGCATTCCTGGCTTCCTTCTTCAAATTTAGCCGATCCGTAACCGCCTGCGGTATCATCCTGCCATGTCTGATTGCCCGACCCCCCTGTGGCGACATCTGAGCTTCACGCTCATGTGGACCTCCACCGCCGCGTCGGGCTTCGGCGATCGCATGATGATGTTGGCCGGTCTGGCCCTGCTGGGCGGGCTGGCGGCCGGGTCGGCCAACGCCACCGCGGTGCAGGCTTCCACCCAGTTCTGGTTCTTCCTGTCTTACATCATCCTCAGCGTGCCCGGCGGCTGGCTAGCCGATCGCCTGCCGCGCAAGTGGCTGCTGCTGGCCTGTGATGAATCGCGCGGGTTGATCCTGCTGCTGGCCTGTTATCTGTTGACCGCGGCCCCGGTCGGAACACCCGCGGCTGTCGATGCTTCGCACTGGTGGAAAATCTACGGCATCCTCTTGGCCGTCGGCTGCTTCGCCGCCATCTTCAATCCGACCCGCAACGCCATCATCCCGCAGATCATTCCCCGCCCCCAGCTTCAGCCGGCCAACGCCGTCATCCTGGTCATCAACGTCATCGCCTCCATGATCGGAATGCTGATCGGCGGCCTGATCATCTCCGCCACCTCGGCCGCCAGCGTGCGCAATGGTCTGATCCTGGGTGCAGGTTTCTACCTGGTTTCCGGCACGTTCTTCGCCTTCCTGCGCCCGACCCCCGGAAGTTCAGTATCGCCGTCATCCGTTTCTTCCGGGGGGAGCCGGACTCTGCGAGTCCGGTCCCCGGGGTCACAGACCCCGGCTCTGAAAGCACAGCCACCTCACGAAACTCGCTCGCTCATGCAGGTGCTGCGCTTCGCGGCCAGTCATCGTCGCATCGCGTGGCTGATCCTGCTCAACGTCATGGTCTGGTCCGCGGCCGCGGTCGTCTCCAGTGCGCTGCTTGGCATCGGTAAACATCACTACGGGCTGCAGGGCGATGCGTTGCTCTCGCAGTTCACGCAACTGAGCGCCATGATGGGGGCGGGCATGCTGCTGGGCGGCGTGTTGATTGTGCTGATCCGCACGCGGCGCGAATCGCCCATTGTCATCATGATCGCCCTGGCCGGCGCCGGCGCCTGTGTGCTGCTGCTGGCTGTCGCGCCGTGGCGGCCGGCGTCTTTCCTGGCGGCCCTGGGCATCGGCGTGTTCGGCAACCTGGCCATCGTCGCCATCATGACCCTGCTGCAGACGCTCAGCCCCAACTACATCCGCGGCCGGGTCATGGGCCTCAACAGCATGGTCAACACCATCGCCAGCGTCAGCACCTACTTCGCCATCTGGCGCCTGCCCGATGCCGATGTCAACATCATCATCGTGCTTCAAGTGCTCGGGCCGCTGCTGCTGCTTGTGGGCATCGCGGGTCTGTGGCGGCACCTGCGGCAGGGTCCGCTGGATCGCGGCGATCGCAACCTGCTGTGGCACCTGGCGCGGCTGCTGGTGCTGGTGGTGCATCGCCTGCGCTGGCACGGGCGCGGAGCCGTACCGTGTGATGGTCCCGTCATGCTGGTGTCCAATCACACCACGGGCGTCGATCCGCTGCTGATCCAGGCCTCGCTCAACCGTTGCGTCCGCTGGCTGATGATCGACAAGTACCAGTTGCGGGTCCTGGGCTATCTGTGGCGAGCGATCGACCCGATCACCATCCGCAAAGGCGACAAGCCCGCGGCCCAGGTGCGGGCGGTGATCGAGGCACTCAAGGGCGGCGAAACCGTGGGCATCTTCCCCGAAGGCGGCCTGCAGCGCGACCATCGAAATCTTCAGCCGTTCCTTCCGGGGGTGGCGGTGATGGCTCAGCGCAGCGGGGCATGGGTCGTGCCGGTGTGGATCAGTGGCACACCGCGCAAGAAAAACCTGCTGCTGCACCTGCTCTGGCCCAGTCGCAGTTGCGTGACCTTCGGCAAACCCTATTACGTGGACCAGCGCGCCGAGCGCGACGCGGTGCTGGAAGATCTCAAACAGCGCATGCTGGCTCTGGCTGGGGATTAACCGCCGAGAACGCCAAGTGCGCCAAGCGATTCAATGTATGATTGAATCTTGCACCTTGGCGCTCTTGGCGTCCTTGGCGGTTCAACGATTCTGGAGACTTCATCATGACGCGCCCCGTGACACTCTTCACCGGCCAGTGGGCTGATCTGCCTCTTGAAACTTTGTGCGAAAAAGCCGCAGGCTTCGGCTACGACGGTCTTGAACTGGCGTGCTGGGGCGATCACTTCGACGTCAACCAGGCGGCCGCCCCCGGAAGTCAAGGCGAAGCCTATTGCAGGCATCGCTGGGAAATACTCGCGGACTACGGCCTGACCTGCCACGCGATCTCCAATCACCTGGTCGGTCAGGCGATCTGTGACCTGATCGACCAGCGCCACAAATCCATTCTGCCCAGGGATGTCTGGGGTGACGGCAAACCTGAAGCTGTGCGCCGCCGGGCCGCTAAACAGATGATCACCGCCGCCAAGGCTTGCCGCCGCTTCATGGACCTCAAGCCTGGCCGGCCTTCCAAACTTCCGGCCGTGGTCAATGGTTTCACCGGCTCATCCATCTGGCACAGCATCTACGCCTTCCCGCCCACCGATCAGGCCTACTGGGACAAGGGTTATGCCGACTTCGCCAGGCGCTGGCTGCCGATCCTCGACGCTTTCGACAAGGTCAACGTCAACTTCGCCCTGGAAGTGCACCCGACGGAAATCGCATTCGACATCGCCAGTGCCGAGCGCGCTTTGAAAGCGATCAAGAATCATAAACGCTTTGGCTTCAACTTCGATCCCTCGCACCTGGGCTATCAGGGCGTGGATTACGTGAAATTCCTTTACGACTTCCGGGGGCGCATTTATCACGCCCACGTCAAGGACGCCTGGTGGGGCCAGGGCGACGGCAGCGTCGGCGTCTTCGGCGGTCACACCAGCTTCGCCGACCCGCGCCGCTACTGGGACTTCCGCTCCCCCGGCCGCGGCGACATCGACTTCGAGCGCGTGATCGTCGCCCTCAACGACATCAACTACGCCGGGCCCTTGAGCGTGGAATGGGAAGACAGCCGCATGGACCGCGAACACGGCGCCGCCGAAGCCTGCGCCTTCGTGCGCGCGCTTGATTTCCCTCGCAGCGAAATTGCTTTCGACGCCCAGTTCGATCGGTAGCTTGGCCGGACAGGGGGTAACTACCGCATGACTCCCGTGCAAATCCTCGGTGAAATCGGGGCTGTCGAGGTGATCGCCTCCGGCCGATCCGTGCACGCCAGGCAATGGCTGCGCCGTCGCTTCGGCCCAGGCAGGTGGCGAAAAATGAAGGGAATCGCCACCGTGGAACTGGTCGGCGGTAGAATAGTACGTGCAGAGCTTCACTGGTACGAAGCCCACGGCCACGGTCGGCACATGATGAAAATCAAGCGGATGATCGAATGAAACCATCTTCTACCAAAGACAAACCGCGTTTCGTCGTGTACGTCGGCCCGGCGGACGCCGAGGTCGATCTGGAACCGATGAAGATTTACCGGGTGGCGCATTCGGAGCCGGGCGATCCGACGGATTACCTGCGCGTGATCGACGAATCCGGTGAAAGCTACCTCTATCCCCAGTCTCAGTTCGAGCCGATCACCGTCTCTCAGCGTGTGGAAGCAGCGCTGAAGGCGGGGTGAAGTGAATCACTGTCTGATTGGCGACCGTGACCAGGTGGGCCATGTTTGACGGGGGCATTCGCATGCAGAACGTCGGCCGAATCCTATTGGACAGCGTGCGTCAACTGGACGCCGAAGCTTGTGAGTTGGTCAACGGCTATCTCAGCGGCCTTGTGGGCACGGTGGTCAATCGTTACGAAGACAAGTGGTCGGCACAATTGGCTGAACGTCTGGCGCAGCACGGCTACGAGACGCAGATTCAGGTTCCGTATCCAGTGCAAGCACGCAAGAGATGTGATGTGGTGGCCCGCCTCGCCGATGGAAGCCGGGCGTGGATCGAGGTCAAGACCGCGTGGAAGTCGTGGTTTAGTCGCAGCGAAGCGCGCCAGTTCAAACACAATCCGTTCTACCGCAAGTATCTGTTCGGGCCGGATGACGGTGGATTGGACAGCACACATTCACTGGCTCAGGATTTTGCGAAGCTGGAAGAGTTGGCTCCGCTACAGGATCACAAAGCGATTCTGTTGATCGGTTTCGACGCCGCTGCTTCGCCGATGACGGTGGAAGTGGATGATTTGTGCCGGCGGTTGATGCTGAATGAAGCGGGCTGGACGCAACTCGGGCCGGAGTTCTGGCCGGACCGGGCGTATGAGAGTTGCCGGATTTGCTGCTGGTTCTGGTGGCACCACGGCTGAGCGGATATAATCAAAGCATGGCAACCTCTCCCGAGCAGGTTCAATCGCTGCGATACACGGTGTTGATCGAGCCCACGAACGAGCCGGAGCACCCGGGCTGGTATTACGCGCACGTCCCGGCCTTGGACCTGACCACGCATGGAGAGGGCGTGGAGGGTGCGCTGGCGGCGGCGCGGGATTTGATCGGCGGCTGGGTGGCGGAATTGCGGGCGGCGGGCAAGCCGGTGCCGATCGAAGACGCGGCCTTCGTGACGCAGGTCGAGGTCGCGGCCTGATGCCCTACACGGCCCGCCAGATCGTGGCCAAACTCCAGCGGGCCGGGTTCGTGCAGACGCGGCAGACCGGCTCGCATCTGTTTTTCCGTCACGCCGACGGCCGCCAAACTTTCGTAGCCATGCACCGTGGCGATGTTCCGATCGGAACCCTGCGTAAAATCCTCAAGCAGACGGGGCTGACTGAGGAGCAATTCCGCACACTGTGAACTTCAGCCGGTTTCTGGTCGCGGTATCATGTCGGCCATGAATCTGCTGCTTCTGCTGGCTCAACAGACTCAACAGGGGGCCTCCACGTCCGCCGCTTCCGGGGGCGGGGGTGGTGATATCACCTTGATGGTGGCGGTGATCCTGATGATCGCGGCGATCGGCATCTTCGTGGTCGAGGTCATGGTGCCCTCCGGCGGCGTGCTGGGGATGTTGTCAGCCTGCTGTCTGGTTGTCGGGGTGGTGATGCTTTGTCTGGTGAACCTGACCTGGGGGCTGGTGGTGGCGCTGGTGGCGTTAATCGCGCTGCCGTTCGCCATCGGGGGCGGCCTGCGCATCTGGCCGGACACGCCGATCGGGCGCTGGCTGACGATGAGCGAGCAGCAGAAAGCTCACTTCGATTCGCAGAAGGAAGCTGCCGCCGACCCGCGGGTGGGCGTTGAGGGCGTGGCGATCACCGATCTGCGGCCGATCGGTTCGTGCATGATCAACGGCAAGCGCGAAGAGTGCAGTGCCGCCCAGGGCCTGATCGAAAAAGGCGCCAAGGTGCGGGTGGTGGCGGTTGACGGCATGCAGTTGCGCGTCGAAGCGGTAGAGGGATAATTCGTTGTTGAACCGCCAAGACGTCAAGAGCGCCAAGTAGGACAGAAACCACAGATTTCGCAGATTGCGCAGATTTCAAGATTCTTAATCTGCGTCATCTGCGAAATCTGCGGTTCCTGCAATCCTTCTCTATGTGCTTTTGTCTTGGCGCTCTTGGCTTCTTGGCGGTTCAAATCCAGACAACAGAAAGACGGATCACGCGCCCATGGCTTCGATCAGTTGATTGGTCGAGCCGAGTTGCTTGATGCGCAGGCCGAAGTTTTCCCCGACCTTGACCGCCACGCCGGAGCCGATGGGCTTGTTGTTGATCAGCAGGTCCAGGTCCTGCTCCACCGGCTTGTCCAGTTCGATGATGGCGCCGGGGGTCAGGCTCAGCACATCATCCATGGTCAACTCGCGGCGGCCGATCTGCACGATCACCGGCACGCGAAGCTCGAGGACAGTCTGAAGATCGGTGGCCATGCAAGGATTATCGGCACGAGGGGATGCCAACCATGAGAGCGCATCTCATTTTGCTGTAGCGGGTGCCACGGCCGCGCGTCGGCCGTGCAAAGCACCGGGCACTGCCGCACGCGGCAGTGGCACCCAACGGCACGCCAGAAAGATTCGGGACAAGGACCAGCCCCCAATAGCCAGCGAGCTACGCCTCGCCGGAGGCTGTTTTCGTGCGATATTCACGGGTTTGAGGCTTCACAGCGCCCGCTGAGCCAGGTCCACGGCTTTGGCCAGGGCGGCGGCCTTGTTGACCGTCTCCTCGTGCTCGGCATCCGGCTCGCTGTCGGCCACGATGCCGCCACCGGCCTGGATGTGCACGAGCCAACGGTGAGGCTTGAGGGGTGAGGCTTGAGGATTAGGCAGAATCACCATCGTGCGCAGGGCGATCGCCATGTCCAGATTCCCGGCAAAGTCGGCATAGCCCAACGCGCCGCCGTACGGCCCGCGGCGGGTCTTTTCCAACTCGTCGATGATCTGCATCGCCCGCACCTTCGGCGCGCCGCTGACCGTGCCCACCGGCAGACTCACCCGCAACGCTTCCCAGCAGTTGGTGCCCGGCCGCAGTTTGCCCTGCACGGTCGATGACAGGTGCATCACGTGACTGTAGCGCTCGACTGCCAGAACCGCCGGCAAGGTGATACTGCCGGGGGCAGCCACGCGGCCGATGTCGTTGCGATGCAGATCGACCAGCATCACGTGCTCAGCCACATCTTTGGGATCGCTGCACAGCTCGCGCTCCAGCGCCGCATCCTCCGCCTCATCGCGGCCGCGGCGGCGCGTCCCCGCCAGCGGGCGACTGGTCACCACGCCGTCCTGCACGCGGCAGAGAATCTCCGGACTGCTGGCCACCAGGATCGCGCCATCGATCTGCAGGTACACCATGTAGGGCGACGGATTGACCACGCGCAGGGCTCGGTAGATATCAAACGGATCGCTTTTCGTCGGCAACTCGAAGCGCTGGCTGGGCACGATCTGGAAGGCGTCGCCGGCCGCGATGTACTTCTTGCACTCGAGCACCGCCCGCTGGTAACCGCCTTCACCGAGACTGCTGACCGGCAGCTTCGGCGGCGGACTCGATAAATCCACATCGCCCAGCGGCAGCACGTCGGCGGGGCAGGGCTGATTCAGCAGCGTCACCGTCTGTTCCAGGCGGGCACAGCCGGCGGCATAGGCTTTATCCAGCGAGTCGTACTGATCGACGCGCACGTTGCAGACCACTTCCACGGTCTTGCGGGCGTGGTCGAATGCGACGACATCGCTGTAGAGCTGCATGTGAATGTCAGGCAGGTGGCGATCGTCGTGCGGGGCGTGGGGCAGCTTCTCCGGCTCCAGGTAGCGCACCACGTCGTAACCGCAGCAGCCGACCCAGCCGCCGATGAACTCGGGCAGTCCCTCGATGCATGCTGCCTTCCACGAGCCGGTGAGCTTGTGCATCTCGCTCATCGGGTCATCGCTGGTGAAGGTGCGCGACTTTGCGGGATCAACATGATCGCGCAGCTGGACCTGGTAGCGGCGGGCGACGATCTGGGCGATGGGCCTTGCCCCCAGGTAGCTGTAGCGCCCGATGCGATCGCCGCCTTCGACGCTTTCGAGCAGGAAGCTGGGCGCCATGCGCTCGTCCGGCCGGACCAATCGGCGATAGGCCTGCACCGGCGTCATGGCGTCGGAGAACAACCGCCGGTGCACAGGCACCAGGTCAGCCTCGCCGGCGAGCTTGCGAAACTGGTCGAGCGAAGGGTGATTCATCGCGGGAAAACGATCAGCCACGAGGGACTAGCCACGAGCCACGAGGGATGAATTTTTGCCCTCTCTGTTGACTCGTGGCTCGTGGCTCATGGCTCATGGCTCATGGCTTCTTTCAGTCATACTCCAACGGTTCAAGCTCGGCGGTTTCGCCGGCCAGCTTCTTTTCGATGTAGCGACGGACCCAGGTTTCCCAGCTTCGCCCGGCCGCGGTGTCGCGCCCGGTGAAGCGCAGGGCGGCCAGTTCGTCGTAGCGCAACGTCACCTGCCCGCCCCGGGTCAGCATCAGGCGAAGGACCGGCGGATCGGCGTCGCCGCGGCGGTCGAAGATATAGCCTTCCAGCGACCGGCCATCGGTTGTCTGCACGGTCACGTCGCCGCGGTAGTCGAAGGCGGCATCGATCGCGGCCGCCCTCTGTTGCGGCGTATCCAGCGGGGCATCCCAGCCCTCGCGCGAATGAGCCGCATTGTCGGATTTGGGCACTTCGGGCATGGGGCGATAGTCTATACGCAAAAGAACCCGCACGCCGAGCCCGCAGATGCGATCAGACGCCGAGCCCTGAGCGCAGCGATGGGCCGGATCCGACGCTTCACTGCGCTCAGCGTTCGGCTTTCGCTCGTGAGCGGGCTTTGAGGAACGCTTCATGAACATCGACACCTTCCTCCAGCACCACGGCATCCGACAAAACCCCTTCGTGGCGGAGGAGGCCCGGCTGGACCCGGTCTTCCAACTGCTGCTGGACCGCCAGCCTCAGCACCCCGACTTTCCCAAGATCCTCGGCCAGATCGATCAGCCCGCCACGTCCATCGTCTTCGGCGAAAAGGGCAGCGGCAAAACCGCCATCCGCATGCACATGGCCCGCCGCATCGCGGAGCACAACCAGCAGAACCCCGATCGCCGCGTGCTGGCGGTCAACTACGACGATCTGAACCCCATGCTCGACCGCCTGATGCGCACCCGTCAGCAGAACACCCAGCACGTGCTGGATGAGCTGCGCCTGGAAGATCATCAGGACGCGATCCTGGGCCGGGCGGTGACGCGCTTCGTCGATGGATTGCTGGCCGTCAACGTTGATGCCCCGATGGCGATGGCCATGCCCGAGGACCTCAAGCGCCGCCTGCGCCGCCTGCCGCGGCAGGAGCGGGTGGACCTGGCGGTGATCGCTTCGCTGTACGATCAGCCGCATTCAGGCACGTTCCAGGCGCGCTGGCAGCGGTTGCGCAAGAAGCTGAAACTGGGTGCCGGTTTGGGCATGCCGACGATCTGGCTGGGGGCGGTCATGCTGACGATCGCGGCCGTGGGTTTGGGCGCGGCGCAATGGTGGCTGCACGGCGACGAGCGCGAGCCGATCTGGCTGCTGCCGTCCGTGGCGATCGCCACCGGCGGGGCGGTGTGCCTGTGGGGCTGGTGGCTGTGGCGACAGTGGAAACTGCTGCGTCTGTCGCAGAAAGTGCGCAAGCAGATGCCGGTCACCGGGCGCAGTGCCGCGGACCTTCGCCGAGCCTGGCGCGACCTGTCACAGCGCGAACTGCTGCGCCAACCACTACCGACCACCAACGACAGTTCGTCAGCCAAATCTTCCGGGGGCGGGGGTGAAGCGGGTAAGGATGCGCGGTACCAGATGACGCGGCGTTTTGTCGAGTTGCTGCGCAGCTTCGGCTACGTGGGCATCATCGTCATGCTGGATCGCGTGGACGAGCCGACGCTGATCAGCGGCGATCCCGATCGCATGATCGCGGTCACCAAGCCCATGTTCGACAACAAATTCCTCCAGCAGGACGGCCTGGGCCTCAAACTGCTGCTGCCGATCGAGCTGCGGCACTGGGTCCACCGCGAGACGGGCAAATTCTTCCAACACGCCCGCCTGGACAAGCAGAACCTGATCGATCGGCTGACCTGGTCGGGCCCGACGTTGTATGACCTGTGCTCCGCCCGCATGACCGCGTGTCTGGAGACCGGAAGTGAGACCCAACTGTCGGACTTGTTCGAGCCGGGCGTGGGACGGGGGGCGTTGATCGATGCGTTGGACCAGATGCACCAGCCGCGTGATGCTTTCAAGTTCCTCTACGCGGTGATCCAGGAGCACTGCCGACTGGTCAGCGACGAGCAGGCGGAGTTTCGCATCGCCCGCCTGACGCTAGACTCGGTTCGCCGGCATCAAACCGATCGTTTGCAGGACTTGTACCGCGGCCTGGGCCCGGCGTAGAACAGCCACATCATGGAAAACACGGATATGAAACAAGCCGTCACCATCGCGAGTTGCGCCATGTCTCTGCTGTGGTCGGCAGTAGCCCAGGCAGAGGATCAGCCTTATCTGCTGAGGCTGGCCGACACCGTGTCGGCCTGGCAGGCGGAGTTGCCGACCATGGCGGCGTCGGCGAAAAGGGCGGCTGAAAATGCGATCCAGGGCGGCCGGCTCTACTCTTTCGGTCCCCAGCCGGGCTTCGCACAGGAAGCCTTTGAGCGGGCGGGAGGACTGATGATGTTGAAGTATTACAAATCGGACACGGTGTTGACCGAGCGCGACACCGTGTTAGCCGCGATCACCGAAGGCGCCGACGCCGGCGCGTTGACGGATCTCCATGCCAAAGCCCAACAAGCCGGCGCCCAGCTCATCGTGTTTGGCAGCATCAATCTGTCAGCGGCAGTGTCGTTCCGCGCTCAGACCATGCCTTCCACAACGTGTCTGATCAGCACCGAGTCCGTAAGCAACGCGGTGGGGCTGTGGGCGTGGACCGGCCAGTTCATCGCCGCCTGCGTCGAGCGCGGCAAGATGCCATGCGTGTATCAGAGTTATCTTCTGCCGGGCGGGCGGGAACGCGGGGCGTACCTGGAGCAGCAAAACGGCGGTCGATTCCACACGACGTGCGCGGTGCGGGTGCAAGACGCGGCCGGCATTGCCCCGACGTTTCTGAACATGATCGAACAATCGTTGCGACAAACGTGGACATCTGATCAGGATGCGTTGCATCGCAGCGCAGCTCTGCTGCGGGCAGCGCACGCTACTGGTTTGCCGGTGGCGGTGTACGCACAGGGGCATCTGGTCCCCGCCGAAATCCAGCAGCCGCCCCGGCCGGACTGGTTCACGGTGACCAAGGACAAAGAACTCACGCCAGGTCGGTTTTCCGCAGCGATCGCGCTGGAGTATCAGGCCACGCCGTGGGAAACCTTGATTGCATTGCGGGATTTGCGAATACCCGTGATCTGGACCTGCTCCCAGCCGGCAGCGGCAGACCTGACTGCACAACCAGACCACGTGTATCTCAATCCGCACTGGCCATTGGCCGACGCGGTGGTGGATTTGGCGGGTTACGACGTGCCGCTGCTGCCGGCCTCGGGCATCATGGATGCGGCGGTGTACTGGCAACTTGTGGAATTATCCGTGTCGCCCTGAGTCGCCTTTTTTTTGTGCATGACGATGGCTGGTGCATGTCTTGCGCGCACCCAATGAGCAATCGCCGGGCAGATAAAAGCCCGCGGATCGGCTGCAAACGCCACATCATGGATTGGCACGGCAGTTGCAACTCTACCCGCGGCACCAGACGGTGCTGAAAACTTGTTTTCGATCCCGTGGCGCGTGAGCCACACCACCCATTCATGCAGGACACCCCCGTATCGGTGCGGGGGTGTCCTTTTTCGTTCAGAAGAATCAAACCACGGCCGGTGAACCGGCCTCCGCCGCGATCAGCGGTTGGGGCGGTTGTTGATCAGGTCCTGCACCACGGAAGGGTCAGCCAACGTGGTGGTGTCGCCGACTGCGTTCACATCGTTCTCGGCGATCTTGCGCAGGATGCGGCGCATGATCTTGCCCGAGCGCGTCTTGGGCAGACCCGGGGCCCACTGGATCACGTCGGGTGAGGCGATCGGGCCGATCTCGTGGCGCACGTGGTTGACCAGTTGCTTGCGCAGCTCGTCGGTGTGCTGGACGCCCGCCACCAGGGTGACGTAGGCGTAAATGCCCTGGCCCTTGAGGTCGTGCGGATAACCTACCACCGCCGCCTCAGCCACCGCCGGGTGCGAGACGAGGGCGGACTCGACCTCCGCGGTGCCCAGGCGATGGCCGGAGACGTTGATCACGTCATCGACGCGGCCGAGCAGCCAGTAGTCGCCATCCTTGTCGCAGCGAGCGCCGTCGCCGGTGAAGTAGAGACCTTCGTAGGTGGAGAAGTAGGTCTGGATGAAGCGCTGGTGATCGCCGTAGGTGGTGCGCATGATGCCGGGCCAGGCCGCCTTGATGCAGAGCTTGCCGGACTCACCGACGGGCGTGGGTTTGCCCTGGTCATCGACGACGATCGGCTCGACGCCGAAGAACGGCCGCGAAGCACTGCCGGGCTTGAGCGTGTGCGCCCCGGGCAGCGGCGTGATCAGGATGCCGCCGGTCTCGGTCTGCCACCAGGTGTCAACGATGGGGCAGCGGCTCTTGCCCACCACGCGGTGATACCACATCCACACTTCAGGGTTGATCGGCTCACCCACCGAGCCCAGCAGCTTGATGCTGGAAAGATCGCGTTTGTTCACGTGCTCTTCACCTTCGCGCATCAGGGCGCGGATGGCGGTGGGAGCGGTGTAGAACTGGGTGACCTTGTGCTTGTCGCAGACGTCCCAGAAGCGGCCGGCGTCGGGATAGGTCGGCACGCCTTCGAACATCAGGCTGGTGGCGCCGGCAGTCAGCGGGCCATAGACGATGTAGCTGTGGCCGGTGATCCAGCCGATGTCAGCCGTGCACCACCAGACGTCGCCCGGGTGATAGTCGAAGATGTACTTGAAGGTCAGGTTGGTGTAGATCATGTACCCGCCGGTGGTGTGCAGCACGCCCTTGGGCTTGCCGGTGGAGCCGGAGGTATAGAGGATGAACAGCGGGTCTTCGGCATCGAGCCACAACGGCTCGCACTTGGCAGCGGCCTTGGACATCAACTCGTGCCACCACAGATCGCGGCCGGCGGTCATGGGCACTTGGCGGCCGGTGCGACGCACCACGATCACCTTCTCGATGCTGGGGCATTCAGCCACAGCCAGGTCGGCCTTGCTCTTCATCGCGATGTCGTTCTTGGAACCACGCAGGGCGGTGTCCTGAGTCACCAGCAGCTTGCACGCTGAATCCTGGATGCGGTCGCGCAGCGAGTCTTCGCTGAACGCCCCGAACACCACCGAGTGCACCGCACCGATGCGGGCGCAGGCCAGCATGGCCACCGGCAACTGCGGAATCATCTGCAGGTACAGGCAGACACGGTCGCCCTTCTTGACGCCTAGGCTCTTGAGCACGTTGGCGAACTTGCAGACCTCGGCATGGAGCTGGCGATAGGTCAGGGTGGTGTGTTCGTCGGGATTGTTGCCTTCCCAGATGATGGCCGTCTGATCGCCGCGCTTTTCCAGATGACGGTCCAGGGCGTTGACGCAGAGATTGGTCTGGCCGCCTTCGAACCACTTGATCGAAACGTCGCCCTTGAAGGTGAAGTTGCGCACGCGGTTCCATTTCTTGTGCCACACGAAGTCGCTGGCCAACTCGCCCCAGAAACCTTCGGGGTCCTCGATGGAGCGGCGATACATCTGTTCATATTGCTCGTACGAACTGATGTGGGCCTGGCTGGCGAATTCGGGTTGCGGCGGGAACCGCCGCTCGTCCTGGGTGCTGGCAGTGCTGGCGGGGGCCGTTGGGCTGTTGGACATGAATCAAACTCCATGATTGGGGTATGCGGGGTGATAACGCCGAAGCTGTTAAGCATAAGGGGACACGCCCGCCCCGGCAAGGCGGTTACCGCTACCGGCGCATTCTGCAAGAATCGCTCTATCCTGTCTCACTTTGCCATCCTGCGCGACCCCGATTGCAGCCGATTTCAGCCGTTTCGCCCCCTTGCCCCGCCGCCGTGCTGCAACCCCGGTCCCAGCCTCACAAGCCAGCGACCACCACACTGCCCCGCCTCACCGTCACCCATATCTCATACACAAACCCCTGGAGCCGGGACGCAACAGGATTAGTATTAACTTAATACATAGACTGTGTTCGCAACATGCGCATGAGGTCCGTAGATTGTTTCAAGAGGTATCCGATGGGCGTCAGTCTTCCGCGCGTTCGCCGGCGGGGGCCATTTTGACCAGCCTGGGATCGAAGCGGGCGATTGCTTCCACCAGGTCGCCCTGGGCGGCCATCACTGCGTCGATGTCCTTGTAAACCTGCGGCACCTCGTCCAGTCCCGCGCTGAGCAACGTCACGCCGCGCTGTTGAAGCAGCGGCTGCACCTGCTGCCAACGAAAAGTGCGCTTGGCCTGGCGGCGCGACATCACGCGTCCGGCCCCGTGCGCCGCCGAGCGCAGCGAACCTTCATCGCCCCTGCCGCGCACCACGTAGCACGGCGACGCCATTGAGCCGGGGATCACACCCAGCGCGCCAGCATCGGCCGGTGTCGCACCTTTGCGATGCACGATGACATCGCGGCCGGCATGTCGTTCGCGCCAGGCGAAGTTGTGATGGTTCTCCACGCTCACCAGCACCGTCGCCCCAAGATGGCGGGCGATGGCCTCGTGAATGCAGGCGTGATTGGCGCTGGCGTATTCGCCCATCAGGTTCATGGCCGCCCAGTATTCCTGTCCTTCGGCGCCGTCCATATCCAGCCACGCCAGGTGCCGCGCTTCGTTGGACAGTTCGGGATGTTTGCTCATGGCGAGTTTGGAGTAGTGATCGCACACCTGCGCGCCGGTGCCGCGACTGCCGGAATGCGAGAGCAGGGCGAGATACGTCTTGTCTGGCTCCAATCCCAACACAACACTTCCCACACTTCCGGGGGTCAGGATGCCGAATTCGACGAAGTGGGTGCCGGAGCCGGAGCTACCCAGTTGGGCGTGGGCTTTGTCTTTGTTCCGCCTGGTGATGGGCGAGACGGACCAGTCGTGATCCATCACGGCGTGTTCGCGCTGCTGTTTGGTGAATTGCGCCCCGATGCCGAAGCGTGTTTCTCTTTCAATCGCCCCCCGGAATAAATCTTGTTTGCTCGCCAGCTTCTCAACCGGAATGTCGAACACGCTCAGTTTCACCCGGCAGGCGATGTCCACGCCCACGGCATAGGGAATCACCGCATTCTGCGTCGCCAGCACCCCGCCGATGGGCAAGCCGTAGCCCACATGGGCATCAGGCATCAGCGCCCCGCGCACGGTCACCGGCAGCGCGCAGGCGATCTCCATCTGCCGCACCGACTGCGGATCGAGATCAATTCCCCATTGGCGATAGGGTGTGATCATCAGGAGCATCTTAGCCCGGCAGCACTCTGCCAGCTGATGGGCCTTCAGTGTTGATCCTGCACCGGCAGTTGAAAGGGTGTGCTGGGCAGGCCGCGGGTGTCGCACAGGTTGGCTTGAGTTGGATTGTTGGACCATGCGTAGCGCACGGCCGTGGGCTGGAAATCGGGCGGTACGTTCAGCAGCACCGCCGGCCCGTCGATGGTCGCTTCCACGGGCGACACCGCGCCCTGGGCGTCGAGCAACTCGAACATGCGCGGCCCCTGGCTGTCGCGGGTGGTCAGCGTTGACTGATTGACCTCGAAGCGCACGCGCACCAGCACGCCGTCACGGCGGGCCTCGATTGGTTGCGGGCCGGGATAAGCGGCGGGTTGGCCGTACACCTGTGACAGGGCCCAATCGGCCAGGCGTTGACCGACCGGCTGCTTGAGCGAGGGATGGCGCTGCGTGCCGTCGCCCAGGTCGAGGGTCACGATCAATCCGACACCCTCGGCCGCCAGACAGGTGGTGCGCTGAGCTTCGCGCAGTTGGGCCCACATGTCGATGCCTTCCTCCTGGCCGGCATCGAACTTGGGCAACTGCACCACGGCAATCGGCAGCGCGTTGTTGTCGAACGTTCGCCGCCAGTTGTTCAGCAGTTCCGTCAGCAGCAGGCTGTACTGCTCGGGGCGGCGGGTGTTGGATTCGCCCTGATACCAGGCGATGCCGCGCAGATGAAGTCCGCGCAACGGATCGATCATGCCGTTGTACAGCACGCCCGGCGCGCGCTTGCGATAAAGGCGGACGGTGGTGATGCCCTCATCGGCCAGTTCTGCATTGGGGTCCTGAATATCAGCCTGCTCGACCTGTTCAGCCGGTTCGCTGGTGGAGGGCTTTTCAGCCTTGCGTTGGCGCACGGATTGGATGAACGCGGTCGCGTCGGTGAACAGCTCGGTGAACTGCGGCTGTCGGCGAAGTTGAGTGGCTTCGATCCACGCTTCGCAGCGGCTGCCGGAGGCGGTGGACACGATCAGGCCGATGGGGCTCGTGACGTGTTGTCGCAATCCCAGTCCGAAGTAGATCGGTATGGCCGGCAGATCGCGCACGTGGGCGGCATCCACGATGATCCACTGGCTGTCGAGATGTCGAGCGGGGTGATTGAGGCCGCGCTCGGGCACCACCAGCACACGCAGCAGCGGATCATCCGCGTGGATGGCAGTTTGATCTGCGCCATCGGTGTCGCTGATCGGGCGCTCCATGTTCGATTGCCCGGCACACAGCCACAGATCGCCGAACACTAGGTTCTGTCGCGTTTCGGTGATCGTCTGCTGGCCGCGCTGGGCTTCGACGCGCAGTTCGTGCGACTGGCCAGGCTCGCTGGCGGGGTGAGGCGGCAGCACGACGCGCCAACGTCCGTCGTCAGCCACTTGGGTCGAAGCGCTGTCAGAGTCCAGCATCACCCGCACGGTGGCGCCCTTGCTGGACAGACCCCAGATCGCCAGCGGATGGTCGGCCGCGAGCACAGCTCCGTCACTAAACAGGCCTGACATCAGCAGAGCCGGAGCGTCCGATAACTTTTCGGTTCCCGCTTCCTCTGCGGGCACTTGCGCGGGCGTCGCGGCTTGGGCGAAGCCCCAGGTTCCTGTCAACAGCAACATCCCCATCAGTACCCAAGAGCATTTGCGCGTCATAACCGTGTTCCTGCTGGAGGTTTGGGCAAGCAAGTACGATCCACACACCCGGCCAACCTGGCCGAATGCAGAGACATCAGCTTAGCGGCCGGACTGTTTTATGGGTGAAATGATCCCCCATGGACCCGGTCATTGGCTGTGGGATCAAATACCCACAGAAAAAAATGGACGAGAAAAAAAATTTCAGAAGATTTTCCAGCCGGGCTTGGAGATAGCCCGTCTATGAGCGGGGTGAAAGGGGAGCGCCGTTCAGCGCCGTGGCCGGGATTACCGGACGTTGCAGAAACACCACAGGTTACGCTCCAGCCAGCAGTTGCAGGTCGGCGAAAATCCACTTTTTAGGTCCGATTATCTTGCATTTATGGAATCTTTAGACTAAACTATGCTCGCCAATTGAACGTGTGGTGGGTCAAATCGTATTGGGGAAATCCCCCAGGTGTGGCAGAAAAGATTTGACACCAGCCCGGACGTCGGGCTGAATAGCGGACGTGCAGTGGATCGGTTGCGATCCGTGTTCAGATATCGGTTATCGGTTACAAACCAGTGAGGGTATTTTTAGTTTCGAGAAAGGTGTTCATCATGAAACGGACAGTCAAAACTCTGGCTCTGTCAGCGGCCTTCGCCTTCTCGGCTGGAATCGCCAACGCGGCGACAGTCGGGATGAACCTCTACAACACGGCCAAGGCCGGCGGAACCAACACCGCCGCGACCGCGGTCAACGTCAAGGTCTGGGATGTGGGAAGTGAATACAAATTCACCTTCACCAATGATTCCTCGATCCTGTCTTCGATCACCAAGCTGTACTTCGACAACAGCCTGTCCAGCGTGCTGGGGGCTGTGACCAGCACCAACAGCACCGCCGGCGTGAGCTACGGCGAAGCTGCCGGCCTCGTCAATCCGCCTTTCAGCGGCAACATCGGCTGGACAAGCACGATGCTCCTAGGCCGCTCCGCCGGCATCACCGACGCTGAGAAGATCGCCAACGGCATCGACAATGGCGGCTCGGAAATGCTCGTGGTCAAGTTCGCCAAGGTCGGCGGCAGCCTGCAGGACGTGCTCGACCTGCTGACCAGCACCGGCGGCATCGTGGCCCACCTGGCCAACCTCGAAGGTAACGGCCTGGAGACCAACGTCAACCTGAGCACCTACGCGGGCACGCAGGGCCCCGGTGGCGGCGATGACACGGGCACCCCCGTGATCCCGACCCCCGCTTCCGCTGCGGCCGGCCTGGCCCTCATGAGCATCCTGGCTTCTCGACGCCGCCAGAAGGCCTGATATAATCTCACCAGCCCCGCATACTCGCTTCCCCCAGTGAGTATGCTGACCCCAGCAGCCTCGGCTTTCCCCAAGTCGAGGCTCTTTTATTGCGCTGACTCAGCCTCATCATCCTCACCCTTTGCCCCGTTTGACTGATCGTGACGGAACGTGCCCGCCTCATCACCCCAACGCCGATCACGCCATCTTGTCGCCAATCGCTTGACTTCCCCCCGGCTGGGGGCTTGCTTGATGCAGCCATGTTTCGGGGCGCGAGTCAGCATGCACCCCAACCGTCCGTAAGTGACTGATGAAGAAAGGCGGCAACCGAATGAAGCGCTTCAAAGCAACCATCCTGACCGTCACCGTGCTGGGCGCCATGGGCGCGGCTGCCCACGCCGCTTCGGTGGGCCTGAACATCTACAACAACACCAAGGCCAACGGCTCCGACCTGACCGCCAGCCACGTCAATGTCAACGTGATCGACACCGGTGCGGGCTACAGCTTCACCTTCACCAACGACTCGACCATCACCTCCTCGATCACCAAGATCTACTTCGACCACAGCTTCGCCAGCGTCCTGGCCGGGGCCGGTACGCTGACCGAGTCGGCTGGCGTTGACTATCGTCCCGCCACCATCGTCTCCGACCCGCCGTTTGCCAGCGACATCGGCTGGACCGGCAGCTTCGCCTACTATCGCGCCGTCGGCACCGATGATCCGACCAAGATCGCCAACGGCATCCTCAACGGCGCCCTTGAATCGCTGACCGTCAGCTTTACCAAGGTCGGCGGCACCGTTCTCGACGACGTGCTCGACCTGCTGGCCGGCACCGGCGGCATCGTCGCCCACATGATCAACATCGACAACGAAGGTCGCACCACCAACATCGACCTGACCACCCTCGGCTCCCTGGACCCCACCGGTGGCGAGGACGATCCGGTCGTGGCCATCCCCACCCCCGCCTCCGCTGCGGCCGGCCTGGCCCTGATCGGCCTGCTCGCGGCCCGCCGCCGTCGCCGGCACTGATCCTGATCCGCAATCAACCCCCCACTGGAGCCTCGGCCACAATTGCCGAGGCTCTTTTTTTTGCGCCTCCGACCGCCGCCTGCTACGATAAGACCTGCAGATCATCGTTACCCCAGGAGTGGCCCCGCCTATGTCCATTTCCATCGAAATGCCCCGCCTGTCCGACACCATGGAAGAGGGCACACTCGTCAAATGGCGGGTCAAGGTCGGCGACACCGTGGCCTCCGGCGATCACCTGGCGGACGTCGAGACCGATAAAGCCACCATGGAGCTGCAGGCCTTCGACGACGGCACCGTGACCGCCATCAACGTCGAAGAGGGCCAGACCGTGCCCGTGGGCCAGGTCATCCTCGTGCTCAACGGCAATGGCGCAGATGCCCAACCCGCCGCTTCCACCTCCGAAACTACCGCCAAGCCGCAGGCTGAGCGCAGCGAAGCCTCGGATGCCCCCGCCAAACGCGCCGCTTCTGCCTCCGCACCCTCTTCCGACGGCGCCCGCCTGCTGGTCAGCCCCGTCGCCCGCGCCATCGCCGATGAAAAGGGCATCGACCTGAGCACCATCCAGGGCACCGGCCCCGGCGGCCGCATCATCAAACGCGACGTCCTGCAAGAGAAAAACTCGAAACTCGAAACTCGAAACTCGAAACCGTCCGCTCCCGCCCCCGCAACGCTGGAAGGCAAAACCATTGCCCTTTCCAACATGCGTAAGACCATCGCCCGCCGCCTGGTCGAATCGGTCACCACAATTCCGCAGTTCACCGTCGCCATGCCCATCGATATGGACAGCCTGCTCGACCTGCGTCAGACACTCAACGAGCAACTGGCCAATCAGCAGGTCAAGCTCTCGGTCAGCGACTTTGTCACCCGGGCCGTGGCGGTGGCCTGCGTGCAGCATCCGATCGTCAACAGCTCATGGGCCGGCGACGTGATCCAGCAGCACGGCTCGGTCAACGTCGGCATCGCGGTGGCGCTGCCCGCTGCCCGCGGCGGAGGCCTGATCGTGCCCGTGTTGCGCGACGTGCAGAACAAAGGCCTGCGCCAGATCTCCGAAGAGACCAAAACCATCGCCGCCAAGGCCCGCGAGGCCGGCCTGTCTCAGGAGGAAATGTCCGGCGGCACCATCACCATCAGCAATCTGGGCATGTTCGGCGTCACCCAGTTCACCGCCATCATCAATCCGCCGCAGGCTGCGATCCTGGCGGTGGGCGCCGCCATCGAACAGCCGGTGGTGCGCGACGGCCAGCTCGCCGTCGGCCGACGCATGATCGCCACGCTCGGCTGCGATCACCGCGTGCTCGACGGCGCCACGGCTGCCGAGTATCTGACCACGCTCAAGAGCCTGCTGGAAAGCCCGGCCGCGCTGCTGGTGTAATCCGTAATGGAAACCGGTGCTCGCCATGAAGCGACGCGGCACCGCCGCGTTACCTGCGGTTCTGCCACACCTGCATCGGACCCAACGCGCGGTTGGCCCAGGCGTAATACGGCACCGCGATGATGTTCGTTTCGCTGCCGTTTTGCAATCCCGCCTGGCCGGTCAGCACCGTCACACCACCCAGCAGATCGGCGCGATGCTCGGCTGACAGCGCCGCATCATCCGCCACACGCAACTCATCCAGATCGATCCCCGGCATGTCCGTCGCCTCCACGCAGTAAACCACCGGCCCACGCTCCAGCGCCACCCGCCCGCGATTCGCTTGCACCCGTTCATCGGCCTGCACCTGCCGGATCGGCATGGCCAGGTTCAACTGCACCGTGTCGCCGTCGTGCCACTGCCGTTCGATCACCGCGTAACCATTATCGAGCGTCGGCTTGATCGTCTGGCCGTTGACGTTCAACGTCCACGCAGCCGGCGTCGGATCGACGTAGTGATAAAGATCGCTGGGCACCGGTTGACCGTTCACCCAGCCGGGGATGCGCACGTGCAGGGCAAAGCGGCGGGGCGTTTGCGCCTGCACCGTCAGATTGATTCGCCCGTCCCACGGATAATCGCTGCGCTGCGTGAGCGTAACGGGACCAACGGGCAATTCGATCTGCCCGCTGCCGCCGATGAACTGATTGACGTACACCTGCTGATCGCGGACGGCATAGATGTATCCGCCCAGCGAAGGCAGGAAGCGCACGACGTTGACCGGGCAGCAGGAACATTTGAACCACGGGCTGCGGCCAACTTCACCGATGTTGAACGCATATTCGCCGTCCCACGACAGCGGATTGGGATAGAAGAACCGATCGCCCGACAGCGCGACGCCGCTGAGCAAGCCGTTGTAGATCATGCGCTCGACCACGTCGATGTATTTGGCATCGCCGTGCAGCAGGAACATGCGCTGGTTGAAAAGCACGTTGGCGATGGCGGCACAGGTTTCGTTGTAGGCGGTGTCGTTGGGCAGTTCGTAGGCATCGCCGAACGCTTCACCCTTGTGCCGGGCCCCGATGCCGCCGGTGATGTAAAGCTTGCAGGTAACTTCATCCTGCCAGATGCGATCGATGGCTGCGAGATATTCGCCGTCGCCCGTGAGTGCTGCGACTTCGGCGATGCCCGCGTACATGTAGGCCGCCCGCACGGCATGGCCCACCGCCTGCGACTGCTGCTTGATCGGCTCGTGGTCCTGGCAGTAGTCGCCATAGGTGGTGCGCAGATCGCTGCGGCCGCGCATGTCGAGGAAGAATTTCGCCAGGTCCAGGTATTTATCCTTGCCGGTGGTGCGGTAAAGCTTGACCAGCCCGATCTCGATCTCCTGATGCCCGGGCACATCGACCAACTGTCCCGGCCTGGGCCCGAAGGTTTCGCACACAAGGTCGGCATTGCGCAGCGCCACGTCCAGCAGCGTGCGCTTGCCGGTCGCTTCGTAATGGGCCACAGCCGCCTCGTAGAGATGGCCGACGTTGTACAGTTCGTGGCTGAGGCGAAGGTTGCTCCAGCGATGTTCGCCGATGGTTTTGTCATCCGAGCCCAGCGTGCGGGCCGTGAACAGGTAACCGTCCGGCTCCTGCGCTGCAGCGATCTTGGCGATCAGGTCATCGAGAAACGCATCCAGCTCCGCATCCGGGTGCAACGCCAGTGAATACGCTGCGCCCTCGATCACCTTGAACACATCCGAGTCGTTGAAGCGATGCCCCTCGTGCGGCCCATCTTCGAACCCGCCCGCCCGCGCGAAGTTGGCCAGCCGCCCCGTCTCCTGACACTTGGCGAAGTCATACGGAATCGTCACCGTCCGATTGGTCTCGATGCGCGGCGACCAGAACCCGCTGTCGATGCTGACGCGATTGAACGGGATCGGCCGAATTGGATAGTCGGTACGGTCGTTGGTGGACTTCATCAACATCCGGCCCCAGCCCCACCGCGTCGTCACGACGCGGCTCACTACTTAACCTGATACCGTGGAAACAACGCCGTCCCCGTCTCCACCCGCTGCCCCGGCTTCAACTGACCCCATTTGACCCACTCATCGAGTTTGCCTTTGCCATCAGAAGCTTTCATTTGCGCCGCGTAATCACACCCGATGCGCTCCCAGAACAGTTCACAGGCATCAGGAATGAACGGCCACAACAAAATTGATGCAATACGCAACGATTCCAGGCAATTACAAAGAATGTTGCCAACCCGTGGTAAATTTGCCGGTTCTTTGGCTAGTTTGAATGGCGCTTCTATATCAATGGTTGAATCAACGAGACGCACGATCTCAAGGCCTCGATGAGCAGAACTTGACAGATTTAATGACGCATTGTCTTCCTTGTACAAATTTCCATACGCGCGCAACACGTCACTGAATCTCTGTGATTTTCCAGGCATCCAATTATCTCCCGGCGATTCCGGCACCTTCCCCTCGAAATACTTCCCGATCATGTTCGTCACGCGACTGCAGGAATTGCCGAACGTATTCGCTAGGTCGCTGTTGTAAACCTCGGCGAACAGGTCGGGCGAGAACGCGCTGTCGGTGGTGCCCAGGGGGCCGCGGGTGGCCAGGAAGTAGCGCAGGGCGTCGAGGCCGAACTCCTTGACGTAGTTATCAATCGCCTGCGGGTCGAGAAAGTTACCCAGCGATTTGCTCATCTTCTGACCTGTTTCGCTGACCCAGTAGCTGTGCGAGTAGATCATCCGCGGCAGGTTGACCCATTCATAGCCGGGACACTTGCGCAGGGCCATCAACATCGCCGGCCATATCGAGGCGTGGAACCACAGGATGTCCTTGGCGATGAAATGCGTCGCGCCGCTCTGCCAGTAGGGCTTTCTTTCCGGCGTATCGATGTAGGACAGGTAGTTGAACAGGGCGTCGATCCACACATAGATCGTTTGCTTCGGGTCGTTGGGCATAGGAATGCCCCAACCCCCGGACCCGCTGCGTGAGATGGGCACATCCTTCGCTTCCGCCAGCCGGTTAATAATCTCATTGCGGCGGGCATCTGGTTTCACAACCATCTCACCGCCTTCAATCGCTCTGATTACCTGATCGCGGTATTTTTCCAGTTTGAAGAAGTAATTCTTCTCGCTCTTGCGCACCAGGGGCTTGCCGTTGACCTCGCTCTTGTATTCGCTGGCCTTGGCTTTGTTTTCCGGGACGTACTCTTCCTGCCCGGCGTCGTACCAGCCTTCGTATTCGCCCTGATAGACGTCGCCGCTCTTGAGCAGGGCGGCCACGTACTCGGTGACCTTCTGCTTGTGACGGTCTTCGCTGGTGCGCACGAAGTCGTCGTTGGTCATCTCCAGCTTTTCGAACACCTCGCGGAATGCGGCCGCGTTGCGGTCGGCCCACTGCTGCGGACTCAGGTTGTTCTCGGCGGCTTTGTCAGCCACCTTGGCGGCGTGCTCGTCCACCCCGGTCAGGAAAAACACGTCGTCACCACGCAGCCGGTGATAGCGAGCCACCACGTCCGCGATCATGGTCGTGTAAACGTGGCCCAGGTGCGGCTTGTCGTTGACGTAGTAAATCGGCGTGGTGACGTAAAACGGCTCGCTCATGCCCGCATCATAACCGCCCGGCGTGGTGACTTCATCGGTCGCGGTGTAGCATGTGCATTCCATGGGGCGAGGCCTCGACATCCTCTACGCCACCGGCGGACTGCTCAGCTCGCCCGTCTGGGCCTTCAACCTGCTGCGCACCGGCAAGTGGCGCACCGACTGGCCCGGTCGCTTCGGGTTTGGCCAAGCGCTGGCGGCGACATCCAATACAACTTCCGGGGGCGCTTCCGGGGACACTTCCGGGGGCCGCCTGATGATCCATGCCGTCAGCGTCGGTGAGGTCAACGCCACCGCCGCCCTGATCACCGAGCTTCAGCAACGCCGCCCCAATCTGCAGATCATCCTCAGCGCCACCACCAACACCGGCCACGCCCGGGCTGTGCAGCGTTACGGCGACAAAATCTCCATCGTTCGCTATCCCTTCGACTTCACCGGTTCCGTCCGCCGCCTGCTCGATCGCGTGCGGCCCGATGCCGTGGCCCTGATGGAGCTGGAGGTCTGGCCCAACTTCGTGCAGGCCTGCCGTCAGCGCAACATTCCCGTGGTGGTGATCAACGGCCGATTGACCGCCCGCAGCTTTCGCCGCTATCAGCGCCTCGGCCCCATGATCTATCGCGCTTTCCACCAGGTCACCGCAGCCGGCGTGCAGACCCAGGACTATGCCCAGCGCTTCGCCAGCCTGGGCGTGCCCGATCAATCCGTCACCGTTCTCGACACCATGAAATGGGACACCGCCCCCGCCCCCGGAAGTGTCACCATCGAGGGTGCGGATGAACTGGCGGCCGACATGGGCATCGACCGCGACAAACCGCTGATCGTGGCCGGGTCAACGGGCCCGGGTGAAGAAAAGATTCTGCTCGAGGCCAAGCTTCCGGGGGTGCAACTGATGATCGTGCCGCGCAAGCCCGAGCGTTTCGATGAAGTGGCCGCTCTGTGTCCCGGCATCATCCGTCGCACACAACCATCCGCCATCCGACATCCGACATCCGACATCTATCTCCTGGACACCATGGGCGAACTGCGCAAGGCTTACGCCCTGGCCGACGTGGTGATCGTGGGGCGCACGTTCTGTCCCAAAGAACGGCTTGGCGGTTCCGATCCCATCGAGCCGATCGCCCTGGGCAAGCCGACGGTGCAGGGGACCGACTACTACAACTTCGCTGAGGTCGTCGAGGCGTTTCTGGCCGATGACGGCATCGTGGTCAGCGATGATCCGATGTCCGCCGCGCTGCGACTGCTGGAAAACCGTGAGCGTGCTGCGCAACTGACTGCCAATGGCCAGGCAGTGATCGCCCGCCGCCGCGGCGCCACGCAGCGCTACGCCGACCTGCTGTTGAAATACCTTCCACCACTTGGGGGCCGCGACAGACAGGGGATGAGGGCTTGCATGGAATTCGAAGCCGAGCCCTGAGGAGTCGGCGACGCAGGGCCGGATGGGGCAGTGCTTGTGCATTCGATCCGGCCCTTCGTCGTCGCGGACTCCTCCTCAGGGCTCAGCTTTTTTGTCTGTTGATCCGTGACCAAATTATTTTTTCGCCGTCGTGTAAAATCCCGCCATGTCGCAAAACATTCGTCAATCGCGGCTGACCGGCGCGCAACGTCTGGTGGTGAAGCTGGGCACGCAACTGCTGCGCCCCAGCAAAGGGCCGGGCCTGGACCTGGTGACGCTGCGGGCGTTGGCGGGGCAGGTGGCCAAGCTGCACGCCGACGGCAAACAGGTGACGGTGGTCAGCAGCGGGGCGATCGGGGCCGGCTGTCACGAGCTGGGTCTGAGCCGGCGACCGAGTGACGTGGCGCAGGCCCAGGCGGTGGCGGCCGTGGGCCAGCGGTTGCTGATGGATATCTGGAGCGATGCTCTCGGCGAGCACAAGCTGCGCGTGGGGCAGGTGCTGCTGACCCGCAGCGACTTCGACCACCGGGCGCGATTTCTCAATATCCGCAACTGCATCAGCCAACTGCTGGACCTGAACTGCATTCCGATCCTCAACGAAAACGACACGGTGGCTGTCGATGAGATCCGCTTCGGCGACAACGATCTGCTGGCTGCGATGACCGCCAACGCCCTGAGGGCCGATGCGCTGGTCCTGCTGACGACGGTGCCGGGCCTGCTGGATGAGAAGGGCAAGGTGATCGATCGCATCGACGACGTGATCGAAGTGCTGAGCCTGGCCAAGCGCGGCCAGGGCGCCCGCAGCGACTGGGGCAGCGGCGGGATGCTCAGCAAACTGGAAGCCGCCCGCCTGGTCGCCGAGGCCGGTGAAGTGGCGGTGATCGCCAATGGCAGGGAAAAGGACATCCTGCACCGCCTGCTGGCCGGCGAACAACTGGGCACGCTGTTTGTCCCGGCATCAGAAAAACTCAGCAGCCGCCAGCGCTGGATCGGGCTGACGGCCCGACCCGCGGGTACGGTGACCGTCGATGACGGCGCGGCTGCCGCACTGACCAAGCGCGGCAAGAGCCTGCTGGCTTCGGGCATCACCGCCAGTACCGGGCGCTTCGAGCGCGGCGACGTGCTGCTGGTGCGCGACGCGGCCGGCAAGGAAGTGGCCCGCGGCCTGAGCAACTACGCCGCCGATGAGCTACGCCTGATCATGGGCCAGCGCTCGAACCAGTTTGAGAAAATCCTCGGTCGGGCCGGCTTCGCTGAAGTGATCCACCGCGACAACCTGGTGGTGCTGAGCGAGTAGGCGGCAGGACAAGGAACCATTCACAGGCAAGCAAGTCGAATCAAGCTTGATTTTAGGCTCTGACCATTAGTCTGTTTTCGGCGAAAACAGATTTGTTAAAACCAGGCAAAATCCCGGAAATTCAGGGGAAACGGGCGGGGTGGGATGGGGTTGTTGCCGGGGGTGGGTGGCGCACTTGCGGGGGTCGTTGGACGGCTCAATCGCGGCGGCACACGGCAATTGCGCCGCTGTCAGTAGCGCACGTCGAAGCTGTCGAACTCGCCCGTGGCGGCGGCGGCATTCTCGTCGGCATTGCGGATGTAGCTGCTCATGCGCTCATTGACCGCATCGATGAATCGGCGAACTTCGTCGCGCTCGCCTTCAGCCACGCATTGCACGGAGCCGTCGAGCATGTTCCGCACGTAGCCGGTGACCTTGAAGCCGCGGGCCACGTTGACGGTGGTGTAGCGGAAGCCGACGCCCTGCACGCGGCCGACGAATTGCACGTTGATGCGGATCGTAGTCATTTGGTGATTTAGTGATATAGTGATTTGGTGATTTGGGTACTCATCGCGCTGAGTATGACAATCAATCACCCAATCGCCAAATCACCAGATCAACCAATCCCTTTTACTGTCGCAGGTATTGCATTGCCGCATCCAGCACCGGGTCGGCGTCGGCGAAGTCACGTTCGGTTGCGGACACCTTCACGTCCGGCTCCAATCCTATGCCTTCAAACTCGCGGCCCTGCGGGTCCATGGATTTCCACGAGGGCAGAATCACCGCGAGGCCGTTGCCCAGTTCGTGCGGGCGGGGATTGCCGCTGCTGCCCTGGGTGGTATCGCCGAAGGTCTTGCAATCGGGATCCTGCTTCATCATCAGCACGAACGCTTCACAACTGCTCATCACCGCGGGGCCGACGAGCACGGCCACTTTGCCGGCAAAGCGTTTGCTGTCACCGAAGCGGATCGGATCGAGTGTGCGCTGGCGGACGGGCGTGAAGCCGCCGGGGGCATCGGGGTCGGCATAAACGTGCTGGGCGTAGACCACGGAGTGATCGACGAACTGGCTGGCGATGAAGGCAGCCATCGTCTCGTCGCCACCGCCGTTGAAGCGCACGTCGATGACCATGGCCTTGGCCCAGTCTTTCTGCACCAGCATCTGCAGGGCGGTGATGTATGCGCCGACGGGCGTGTCGCGCGACCAGGCGTCAATGCGCAGGTAGCCGATGTGATCGTCGTAGCGACCCACGTAGAAGCCGTCGGCCAGTTGCGTCCAGCCGGGCACGATCTTCGGCAGCACCTGGGCGTTGGCGTTGACGCGCACGGGATTGACGAAAGCGGGAACGGTTTCGCCGCCGATGCGGACACTGATGTGCTTGTCTTTGGCCTGCCCGAGAATGGCCAGCACGCTGGCGGCGAACTGGCGCTGCGTGGTGGCGGCGCGCATCTTGGGAGCGTATTCATCGATCAGAGCGTTCCAGTCGATGCCGAGGCGATCGCGGTAGGAGTAGCGCTGGGTGATCGCTTCGCGCAGCTTGGCGATGGCGGCATCGTTGGCTTCGGGCGTGAGCTTTTCCTCGGGGGATCCGGCCGCTGAAGCGGCCTCGCCATCGGGGGCGGTGCGGAAGTGGACGAAGTAGGGGACGGAGCTTTCGCCGGCGGCACTCTTGAAATTGCGATATGACGGAGAGTTGACGCCGAAGCGGTACTCGTGGTCCGGCTCGAGTTTCACGCGCCAGACGAAGGTGCGCGGATCGCGCCACACCGGTTGGCCGATGAGTTTGGGAAATGTGTCGCCGCCGCCAGTCATAGAGCGGCCGCCAGGGCTCATGTCCTGATCAAACACGATGACAAGTTGATCGACGCTGGGGTCCACCGCCAGATCGCCGTTGGCCGGCGTGGTGGAAACGACCTGCGGCGGGGCGGCCAGAGTGGGAGCAGCGAACAGCGACAGCAGCAGGACCGTGCATCGAGACAGGCAGCGCGGCATGTGAACCCCCTTGTTGATGCACCGGGGTCATAGACCCCGGCTCGGACAGAGCCGGACATTGTGTGCCCGGACAAATGCTCTACGATTCGAGTGAAGCCAGCACATCGTCGGGAATATCGAAGTTGGCGTGCACCTTCTGCACGTCGTCATGATCCTCGAGCGCTTCGACAAGCTTGAGAACTTTCTGGGCGTCATGGCTGTCGAGTTGCACGGTGGTTGCGGGGATCATGTTGATGCCGGACGACTCCATGGTGAAGCCGGCCGCCTTTAGGGCGTCGCGCACGGCGATGAAGTCGGTCGGCTCGCTGAGCACCTGCCAGGTTTCGCCCTCATCGGTCACGTCTTCAGCGCCGGCTTCGAGCGCGGTCTCCATGACTTTCTCTTCTTCGGCGCCGCTCTTGGCCACGAACACCTGTCCTTTGCTGGAAAACAGGTACGCCACGCAGCCGGTGGACCCTAGGTTGCCCCCGCAGCGTTCAAATATTTTGCGGATTTCGCCGGCGGTGCGGTTGCGATTGTCGGTCAGGATTTCCATCATCACCGCCACGCCCGCCGGGCCATAGCCTTCGTAGAGGGTCGATTCGTAAACCACGCCTTCGAGATCGCCGGTGCCTTTTTTGATGGCGTTCTCGATAGTGTCGCGGGGCATGTTGACAGCCTTGGCGTCGTCGATGGCGTAGCGCAAGGTGATGTTCTGGGCCGGATCGCCGCCGCCGGTCCTGGCAGCCACGATGATGGCACGGGCGCACTTGCTCCAGGCCTTGCCCCGTTTGGCGTCGCGGGCGGCTTTCTTGTACTTGATGTTGGCCCAGTGGCTGTGGCCGGCCATGTGAGGATTCCCTGTAAAAAATCCAATTCTAACGCGCTGCGCCGGCCGCGTCCCATTTGCCTGCCCGGTGGATTCGCCGAGGCTCCTTGGCAGCAAAAGGCGGCTGCTTCGGTTATCATTTGTTCCCCCAAGCATCCCCCCGCCGATCGCCCCGACAAAAACAACGTATCGGATCCTGGCAACGGTGAGGCGGTAATTCGTTCGGTTGCCGCATTGCGGCGAAAGGTTTACGCCCCATGAGTGTGCGAAGTCTTGTTCCCCTGTTAGCTCCCAAGTCCGTGGCCGTCATCGGCGCCAGTGATCGAGTCGGCAGCGTCGGTCACGCCCTGGCCACCAACCTCTGCAACAGCGCGTTCCAGGGCGACGTGTACCTGATCAACCCCAAGCGCGACAAGGTGCTGGAACGTAAAGCCTACAAGAGCATCGCCGATCTGCCGGCCGCGCCCGATCTGGCTGTGGTCTGCACCCCGGCCTCCACCGTGCACGAGGTGATCAAAAGCTGCGGCGAAAAGGGCGTCAAGAGCGCCATCGTCCTCAGTGCCGGCTTCCGCGAGGCGGGCCCCGAAGGCAAGGCCGCCGAAAAGAAACTGGTTGAGATCGCACGCCATTACAACATGCGCATCATCGGCCCCAACTGCCTGGGCGTCATCTCGCCCGGCATCGGACTCAACGCCAGCTTCACCAGCAGCATCCCCGGCGAAGGCCGCGTCGCCTTTATCAGCCAGTCCGGCGCCCTGGGCACGGCCGCCCTCGACCTGGCCAAAACGCAGGACATCGGCCTGTCGCACTTCGTCAGCGTCGGCAACATGGCGGACGTCGATTTCGCCGACCTGATCGACTACTTCGGTCAGGACGCCAAGACCCGCGCCATCCTGCTCTACATCGAATCGATCACCGATGCCCGCAGCTTCATCTCCGCCGCCCGCGCCTTCACACGCACCAAGCCGATCATCGCCTGCAAGTCCGGCCGCTTCGCCGCATCGGCCAGTGCTGCCAGTTCGCACACCGGCGCCATGATCGGCGCCGATGACGTACACGAATCGGCCTTCCGCCGGGCCGGCATCGTGCGTGTCAAAGAGTTCGAAGAGATTTTCGACTGTGCCGCACTGCTCGAGCACACCGCCACTCCGCGCGGCGAACGGTTGGCCATCATCACTAATGCCGGCGGCCCGGGCGTCATGGCCACCGACGCCCTGATCGCTGCCAACGGCGCCCTGGCGGAACTGTCAACCAAGACCATCGAAGCACTCAACAAGGTCCTGCCGCCCTGCTGGTCGCACAACAACCCGGTGGACGTGCTGGGTGATGCCGACGACAAGCGCTACGTGGACGCCCTGGACCTGGTCATGGCGGACGACGGGGTCGATGCCATGCTGGTGATCCTTACACCGCAGGCCATGACCGATCCCAAGGCGGTGGCCCAGGCGGTGGTCAAGGCGTCGGCCAAGGCGGGTAAACCCGTGCTGGCAGCCTGGATGGGTGGCAACGTGGTCGCGGCCGGCGCTCGTATTCTGACCGAGGCCAACATCCCCTGCTATCCCAGTCCCGAGCGTGCCATCCGCGGGTTCATGCACCTGGTCAACTACGGCCGCAACATCCGCACGCTCTATGAAACGCCCCAGCCGGTGCCCGAGGACATGGTGCTGTCCACCAACCGTCAGGGCATCTACGTCCGCGCTTTGCTGAGCCAGGCGGACACCATGCTCAGCGAGATCGACTCCAAGGAGTTGCTGGATTCCTACGGCATTCCCATCGCCCGCGCCGTCAAGGCCGGCTTCGCCGATGAGGCCGCCAAGTTCGCCGACATGATCGGCTATCCGGTGGCGGTCAAGCTGCTGTCGCCGGACATCTCGCATAAGTCCGATGCCGGCGGCGTGGCGCTGCACCTGACCGATGCCGCGTCGGTGAAGGCTGCGTTTGAGCGCATGACCACCTCGGCTCGTGAGCAGTTCCCCAAGGCCACGATCCTCGGCGTCAACGTGCAGCCGATGATCTCGCACACCGATGCCGTGGAAATGATCGTGGGGGCCAAGAAGGATCCGGTGTTCGGGTCGGTGGTCATGGTGGGCATGGGCGGCGTGACCGCGGAAGTGCTCGACGACCACGTGCTGGGTCTGCCGCCGCTGACTGAAAAGATCTGCCGCCGCATGCTCAGCAGTCTCCAGGGTTGGCCGCTGCTCAACGGGTTCCGCGGCCGGCCCAAGGTCAACGTGGATGCCCTGATCGACGTGCTGATCCGCTTCTCCTACCTGGTGGCTGATTCGCCCAATCTCAAGGAATTCGACATCAACCCGCTGATCGTCTCGCCTACCGGGGCGGTGGCCCTGGACGC
Organism: Phycisphaeraceae bacterium; assembly: GCA_020849625.1. Taxonomy (GTDB): domain Bacteria; phylum Planctomycetota; class Phycisphaerae; order Phycisphaerales; family Phycisphaeraceae; genus JADLFV01. Next base: position 43,039 of record JADLFV010000128.1, on the reverse strand, counting down.
GCGGGCCCGGCTGGACCATGCCTCGCCAACGCCCGACGAGCGCTACTCGCACCTGGCGATTCGCCCGTACCCCGCCGAGTACGACGGCAGGGTCAAGCTGGCTGACGGCACACGTCTGCGCCTGCGCCCGATCCGTCCCAGCGACGAGCCGATGTGGATGGAAATGCTCAAGGCCTGCTCGCCCGAGACGCTGCGAGCCCGCTTCTTCGCCACCATCAAAGGCCCCAATCACGAGATGGCCACCCGCTACTGCTTCACGGACTATGACCGCGAGATCGCCGTGGTGGCCCTGACCGAAACGCAGCCGGTGAAGATGATTGGCGTGGGACGCCTGGCCGCCGACGCCGACCGCCATGAAGGTGAGTTCGCCCTGCTGGTGATCGACGAATGGCAGGGCAAGCGCGTCGGTTCGCACATCACGCGCTTCTGCATCCAGGTGGCACGCCAGTGGGGCCTGCGCCACATCTCCGCCGAGACGCTGATGGAAAACAAGCGCATGGCCGCCACCATGCGCGAGTTCAATTTTCAGATCACCACCGACCGCAAGGAGGGCCTGATCCACGGCGTTCTGGAGTTGAAGGGACAGGCTTGAGTGGTGAGGCTTGAGGAGTGAGGCTTGAGGAGTGAGGTGTGAGGCGCAAGCCCATAGCCGGCGAGCTCCGCCTCGCCGGACGCCAGCCTCAAGCCTCACTGCTCAAGCCTCCGTCCCCCTAATTGGCCAGCTTCAGCTTCCGCCGCCGCTTCTGCTCGGCGACCTGCACCAGCACGCGCTGCGTGATGTTGCACTCGCGCACAATGTGGTTCAACAGCGCGATCACTTCGAGCGTGGTCTCGGCGTTCATGGGTGTGCCCTTGTGGGCCAGGCGCACCTGCTGCAATGAGTCAGCCGCCGCCCGCACGGTTTCCACCGTCGCGTCCAGGGCGTCGGATACGTCCACTTGTCCGTCGTTATTCACGTCCAGGTCCAGTTCCTGATGGGAAAACTCCCAGGCTGTGCCTGCGCTGATCACCGAGAGGATCGCCTCCTGGGCCCGCTTGTCCGGCAGGTGCCGCACCAGCAGCCGGACCGAATCGAAGTCCGGCCGACTCTGTCTGCTGATCCAACGATAAACCGTCGAGGTGGATACTCCCGCCAGGTCGCCCAACTCCCGGGCGTTGGTGATTCTCTCGTCGATCAACTTTTGAAGCGTTCCAGCGAGCATGGGTGGCCCCCTTCTGTAAAAAGGTAATACGCATCCTACTACCTGTAAGACGCCCGGATTTGCGAATCGTTTACCCCCTATGTCCCATTTTCGGGCAAATTTGCCATTTCCCGCCGCCCCCGGGCTGCCTCGCGGGCACACACTTGAACCGCGTCCTCTCTTTGGTCATAATGTCCCGTTTCCCCCCACCCCACCGGGCCCCCCGGAAGAAAAAAATGTGTGTGGGGTAGGCAGTCCCTGGAACCCCGGCCCACTGGAACCTCGACCCATGGCTCATTCGCTCAGTGCCCGTAAACGCGTCCGTCAGAACGCCACCTGTCGCGCCCGCAACCGCTGGCGCAAGGATCGCGTCCGCTCGGCCATCAAGGACTACCACGAGTCCATCCTGCACGGCTCAGTCGAGGACTGCCAGAGCAAGCTCAAAAGCATCTACAAGATGCTGGACCAGGTCTCCTCCACGGCCGCGATGCACAAGAACACCGCCGCCCGCCGCAAGAGCCGCCTGGCCGCCGCCTTGAACGCCAAACAGAAGACCGCCGCCAAGGCGTAGGCCGCGACTGGCCTCATCCGTTTAGCCCCCGCGCCCACGCGGGGGAATATCCCGCCGTGGCCGGCTCCCGCTAAACACGCAACCGCGACTCAATCATTCCAAACTATCGCCTTCCCGCCCGCGCCTCACCGCGCGGGTTTTTTATTTTTCTCTTGACTGCCTCGCCTTGCATGCTATGTTATACAAAGTATAGCCACCCAGGAGCGATTCATCATGAAACTGGAACGCGAACTGATGCGCGGGGCGGGACCGCTGGCCGTCATGCAACTGCTGGCCACCGGTGAAAAGTACGGCTACGAACTGGTCGAACGCTTAGCCCGCGACAGCCGCGGCATCCTCGCCATGGGCCAGTCCACGCTCTACCCCATGCTCTACAACCTCGAGGCCAAGGGCCTGATCCGCTCCCGCCTCGACGACACCGGCCCCCGCCCCCGGAAGTATTACAGGTTGACAGCGAAGGGTGAAAAGCAACTGCACCACGACAAGCAACAGTGGCTCGCCCTCACCACCGCCATGCAACAACTCGGCATCGCCAACGTCTCTATCGCGGGAGCGTAACCATGTCCCAAACGCCAACCCTGCGACGCCGAATCGCCACCACGCCCATGCGTGATTGGATTCGTGGCCGACTGACCGGGCGCATGGACTTGCGGGCAATCTACGATGCGGCCGACCTTCCCGAGCCTGCCAAGCAACTGGTGCAACAGGTCGTCAAACGCACGCGCCTGCACCAACTGGAAAAAGTGGACGTAGCCCGTGAGTTGATCGCACACTTTCAGGACGCTCTGGAGTCAGGACACAGCGTCGAACAGGCGATGGCAGACTTCGGCGATCCGCACCATGCGGCGAAGCTGATCCGCCGGGCCAAGAAGCGCAATCGCTCGATCATCTGGAAGATGTGGGCCCGCGGTTGGCAGGTCATGGGCGCATTGGTTGTGTTGTATGTTCTGGCTGCCATCGTGCTGGCGTTGGATAAGCCGGTGGTTACGGTGGATTACATTGCGAAGCTGAATGCCCCGATCGAGGCCGTGCCGCAGCAGGACCGCGCCTGGCCGGACTATCGTCAGGCGATTCTGGCGTTGAGACTGCCGTGGGAGAAAGATTATCCCCTGTGGGTTGAGCGCGACCCCGAACGTCCCACGACGGGCAGCCGCCAGGTTCAACCGAGTGATCCGCAGTGGCCGGCAGCGGTAGCCTACTTGCGCGAACATGCCGACGCTTTGGCCGCGATCCGCCGCGGCGCCAGCAAACCGACGCTCGGCCTGACCGTAGGACACGAAGGACACTGGAGCGGCGATGATGATCTGGCGCTGTTTGGTGAGGACCATGTAATTCCAGACACTTCACACGACTCTTACGCTGAACAATTGAGCTCAAATACATTGATCAACGTGCTTCTGCCGCACTTGACACGGATGCACGCGATGAGCCGGGTGATGACCTGTGACATCCAGTTAGCGATTGGGGATGGCGACGGTGAGCGTGCTGTCGCGGACATCGAAGCAATCATCGGCATGGCTGAGCAACTGCGCCCGCGTCGCATCCTGATCGAGCAGTTGGTTGGCCTCAGACTGGCGGCGAGGGCTGACATGCAGCTTAACGCGTTGCTGCAGGATCACGCCGTTCTGCTCGGCAGCAACCAGTGGGCACAACAGGCCCACCACTTGGCCCGATTAGACGACTGGGACAGCTTGAGCATGGAAGCTGAAAGTTGGATGTTCGAAGACTTCGTGCAGCGCATCTATGGCCACACTGGTCGGTTGACCACCACCGGCATGCAAGTCTTTTCTACCTATCTGGACCAAAGCAACCCTTTACGTACCTCCACTGACTCGCGCTTGCTCAACACAGCCTTGTCGCCCATCAGCGCCGCGGTGTTTGCTCCGCAAGACGACATGCTGGCCAAGTTCCGTGAATTGATCGGCATGTTGCAACAGAACAGTCATCAGACATTACGAGAAGTGATCTTGCAGGAATCTACGTTCGAAGTACAGGTTGAGCAATTGAATCGCATCCGTTACGCGCCGTTGTGCCTGTTGATGCCCGGGTGGGGGTTTGAGCGACGCACCGTGCTCCAGGCCCGCGCCGCTCGCCGAGGCACGATGATCGCCATCGCGGCCGAGCTCTATCTCCGCGACACCGGCTCGTATCCGGCCGACCTACAAACGCTCGTGCCGCGCTATCTGCCGCAGGCTTACCCGGACGAGTCCGCGACATCGGGCACGTTGTTGCTGAAAGTGACCGACGGCCAACTGACCGTTTACGGCCGGGGACTCGATAATGATGACGACGGGGGTACGCCACCCGCCGATTACACCTGGCCGCGCCTGGATCAAGACCAGACCGACGGCGACTGGGTGCTCTATCCCGCGCCCCCGGAAGATTGAGTTTAGCGGTCGAGCTTGCTCGGCCATGGGCGAACGAGTTCGCCCGCTAAACGGGGGACGGGTTATACTGTCAACCATGCGAAGCCTGCGACTCATCGCGCTGTTGCTGATTCTTCCGGCGGTGGCCGGTTGTGTGCAGCGCACGATTTCGATCACCAGTCAGCCGTCCGGGGCGCTGGTATATCTCAATGACGAGGAAGTGGGGCGGACGCCGGTGACGGTGCCGTTTACTTACTACGGCATCTATGACGTACGTCTGACCGCAGACGGCTGCCAGCCGCTGTGGACGAAGCAGAAAGCGGTCGCCCCGTGGTGGGAGGTGCCGCCGGTTGATTTAGCCGCCGAAGCGGTGCCGCACGGCAAGGCGGAACTTCACTGGCACTTTGACCTGGCGACCGCCACGCCGTCGGAAGAGGTCGATACGCAGCAGTTGATCGACCACGCCGAGCAGCTCAAGGCGAAGATGGACGAGCGCTGAGCGATTTGTTTTTAACCGCAGATTTCGCAGATCAGGAATTCTTAATCTGTGTCATCTGTGCAATCTGCGGTTTCTTCTATCAGTGTATAGCCGACAGCACCGCGTTGGCCAGCAGGTTGCGGGCGCTGTCGGTGTCGTAGCCGAGGATGCTCCAGTGGGGCAGGCCGGCGGCGGCGGCGGTGAGGTCTTCGGGGGAGTAGATCATCACGATACGGCCGTCGAGGCGCAGGGCCTGCAATCGCGGGCTGCTGGTGGGGCCGATCTGGCGCAGCAGGTTGGAGCGATAGCGGACGCGCGTGTTGTCGTGCCCGCCGGGCAAGCCCTGGCCGGTGAGAATGGGCGAGTCGAAGGGGATGGGGATCAGGCGCATCTGCGGGAAGATTTTCGCCACAGCCACGTCGGCGGCTTCGATGGCAGCCGGTGATCCGCCCGCGGCATCGAGCCAGAGCGTTCCACCTGCAGCACACCAGTCGTGAATCGTTTTGGCGTCAACGTCGCTGATGCTCTGGCCCGGGGCGATCGAGAGCAGCGCCAGGCGGTGGCCGGCCCCGAGTTTGTCGGGCGTGGATGCGTCGATGGTCAGGTCGAGTTGATGTTCGTTGGCCATGTAGATGCGCAATTGTGCATCGGCGGCCGGCTCAGGCGCAGCCAACAGGCGGTCGATGCGCAGGCTGTTGATGGTGGGCGAGGTGTTGCGGATCAGGTGGCCGTTGTCGAGCCGGCGGCGCTGGGTGTTCATGCCCACGGCAAACAGGTAGATGTTGCCCAGCAGATCAAACGTCGGCCCGCCCCCGGAAATGCTCCCGCCCCCGGAATTGCTCCCGCCCCCGGAGCGATCACTTCCGGGGGTTTGCAGATCGCGGCCAATGTCGCGCTGGAACTGCACGATCAGCGGGCGTACGCCGTTGTGAACCATGCGCAGCGGCGGCGGGGCGTTGACCGGCCGATGCAGGCTGAAAAACGCATGGTCGGCTGGGACATCGACCAACTGCTGATCGGGAACAAGCTGCCCACACAAGTCGGTCATGGCCTTGGCCAGGTCCGGCGAGGTCTTTTCGCTGTTCAACAGCAGCATGCCCCCGGCCTCAATGTAATCGCGCAGTGTCTTGAGCTGCGCTTCGGGCAGTGTGAACGCAGCATCGGTGGAAAGATAGATCAGCGGCGACTCCACCAGGTGCTCGACGGGCATCTGGGCGTCAACGATCTGCCAGAGGCAATTGGTCTCGTAGCGCGAGCCGGCAAACTCCGCGAAGTTCCACAGATCGTGCGGGCGATTGTTCCAGTGGCCGTCGAATTGCAGCTTGCTGATGGTGACGTTGGCGGCCACAGCATCAGACAGGTAGAGCAGAGCGAAGGCGGTGGAGACGGTGCGGCTGTCGCGGCGCGGCCGAAAGTTGCCCTTGGAATAGTCCAGGGACACATCCTCCCAGGTGCCGTCAGCCCGCTGATCGTTGAGGATGCTGGCGGTGACGTCGCGGAACAGGTCGATGCCGTTGAGTTTGCGCAGGCCGTTGGCGTGGGCCAGTTGCTGGATGGTCCAGAGGTAGTGATACCAGTTGGTGCCCTGGGGATGCGCGGTGAGGCTGAAGTTCTGATCGAGCCAGCGCAGCCCGGACGGGAGGTTGGGCAGCTTGGCGGCCGCGTCGGCGTCGAGCAGTTTGTCGGCATAGAGGCGGCGCTCGCTCAGCGATAGGGCCATCGTCGCCGCGGCGGTCATGGGGCCCTGCACTTCGAGGGCATACTTGTTGGTGTCATCGGCCTTGAGCTTGTGCGGGCCATCGATCAGGCCGACGGACCACCCGCTCCCGGAAGTGGGTGAAGATGGCTTGTGCTGCTGGCTGCGCCAGTAGTTGTCGATGATCTGCCAGAGTTTGTCGGGCACCTTGCGGCCGGAGCGTTCCACCGCCCACAGGCCGAGCGTGCCGTACTGGGCCTGGGCGTTGCTGAACTGATCGCTGGGGCCCTTGTCGTTGTATTCATCGGTCAGGGCGCCGCTGGTTTTGTCCGCGTCGTAAGCTTTCAGCAACCAGTCGTAATCGCGCTCGAACCAGTCCTGCCACTGAATGGGCGCCAGGTTGGCCAGCATCATCAGGCGCATGGCGCGGTCGAAGGTGTAGGGCGTCTCAGTAGCGAGCACGAAGGACATGCGACGATAGAAGTGGGGGTTCTGATAGCTTTCGCCGGCACGCAGCATGGCCCAGCAGAGCAGGGCCTGGTGGCCGGACTCATTGATCAGCGCGGGCAGAGCGGGCGTGTTGGCGCCCCAGCGCATGATCTGATACATCTGCGAATCGGTCAGCGGATGGTAGCGCGGCAGCAGGATGTCGTTGTCCTGCGAAGGGGCATAGATCTGCCGCACAGCCCGCTCGATGGCGTAGTGCAGCCGGATGTTGGTGAGGTTATCCGCCGAGGCGGCACTGCTGGGCCGGGGCGGCAGCGGCTTCTCGGGGATCGGCTCCAGCGCATCGCGGAATTTCTGCAGCGTGGCAGGAGTTTCCAGCAGGTGAATCATGTGGAACGCCAGATCAGCGAAGTTGTTTGAGCGCGGCTTCATCCACGAAGGCAATGGTTCAATGCCGTTGAGATACGCCTGCGCCGCGTCGGCGGATTGGGCTGTCTGCAGCAGACTCTGGCGCAGAGCGGAAAGCGTCGGCTCGTCGTACAGCAGCAGGTAGCCGTCGTACATCGCCACGTACAGATCGCGCATCAACAGAATGCCCAGAAACTGGCGACCTTTGATCTGCTTGTCGATCTCGGACGCGATCAGGCCCAGCGACGTTTTGTCCCCGGTCTGGATAAGGTTGTAGAGCAGGTTGCTGCGGCTTTCCCGCAGCAGCTTGTTCAGTTCGCTGAGCCGTTCGTTGTAGGCCTTGGCGGTGGGATCGGTGACCCTGTGCATCTGCTGCCTGCGCAGGTCGTCGATCTGCTTGATGATCTGCTCGATCTGTTTTTTCTGTTCACCGTCGACGAACTCCAGGGCTGACCTGCCCGAGACGTAGCGTTCGAAAGGAGGCACGCCGATCTTCACCCGGGTCTCGCGGGCGAGTTTTCGAATCGTGTCTTCCAATTCCTGCTGTTTCTTGGGATCGTTGGCCTGGTAGCTGTCCACATCGCGCCACTCGAAGTCCGGCTCGGGTGGCAGCGATTGCAGCATCGACAGCACCGCGCGGGCATCTTCCGGGCGCACCTGGAACTGGCCGGTCTGCTTCCAATGCTCGAAACGGGCGGCAAATGCATCGGCGATCACCGGCTGCAGATGCCAGCGCACGTAAGCGTCGCCGTAAGGATTGCCCGCGAGCTTGCCGGTGGTCAGACGCTTGAACAGCAGCGGGGCCATCGCCTCGGCGTCCCAGTCGGCGATCAGCTTGTGCGGACGATCGAAGGTCGGCTTGGCGTTGACATCATCGAGTCTGGCGATCCCGGCCGCCTCGGTCACCAGCTGCTCGATGGCCTGATCGAGCGTAACCTGACCGTCAACGGACTGCGCAAAAGCGGGTGATACCAGCAGCACGGCGAATAGGGCCATGAGCTTTGAGCTATGAGCTATGAGCTTTGAAACAGAAGTCATCGAAGTTACATCCGTTCCTGGCTCATAGCTCATCGCTCATTGCTCAAAGCCGCTCTCACACCTGCTGGATTTCAGCGGTCTTCTGGGCGGTCAGTTCGTCGATCTTCGCTTCGTATTTCTTGAGCAATTGCTGGACTTCGTCCTTGGCCTGCTTGACGGCATCCTCGGACAAGTGAGCGGACTTGTCCTTGGCGGCCGCGTCCAACTCCTTGTTGGTGTCTCGCCGGGCATTGCGCACGGCGACCTTGGCTTGCTCGCCCATGTGCTTGACGTTGTTGGCAAGCTGCCCGCGCCGCTCCGACGTCAGGGCGGGAATGTTGATGCGGATCACTTTCCCGTCGCTCATGGGGTTCAAACCGAGCCCGGCATTCTGGATGCCCTTGATGATCGACTGCGTGGTCGAGGGATCGTAGGGCTTGACCATCAGTTGCGACGGCTCGGGGGCGCTGACCATGGCGATCTGCCGCAGATCGCTGGTGGCGCCGTAGGCTTCGACCTTGACGAACTCGACCAGGCCGGGCGAAGCCCGCCCAGTGCGCACGCCCTGCATCTCGTGCTTGAGATAGGCGATCGCCTTTTCCATGTGCTCTTCGCTGTTCATCAGCAGTTCGTCAAGATCGATCATGGTCGGATGCTCCAAATTTTAGATTTTAGAATTTAGATTTTAGATTGACGGCGTGTCCCGGGCCGCCAACGATCGTCGCAACTAAAAATTTAAAATCTAAATTCTAAAATCAAAAATCTCCTACCGTGTTACCTTCGTTCCAATGTCCTGGCCGCGGATCACCGCCGCGATGTGGCCGGGCTTCTTCATGTCGAAGACCACGATGGGAATGTCGCGGTCCTGGCACATGGAGAAGGCGGTGACGTCCATCACCCGCAACTGTCTGCTGATGGCCTCAGCGAAAGTCAGCTTGTCGTAGCGGCGGGCTTTGGGATTTTTCGCCGGGTCCTGATCGTAGATGCCGTTGACCTTGGTGGCCTTCAGCAGCACGTCGGCGCCGATCTCGCTGGCCCGCAGGGCGGCCGCCGAGTCGGTGGTGAAAAACGGGTTGCCCGTCCCGGCCACGAAGATCACCACGCGCCCCTTTTCCAGATGGCGAATGGCCCGACCGCGGATAAACGTCTCGGCCACCGCCGACAGGTTCAACGCACTGAGCACCCGGGCCGGCTGTCCCATCCGCTCCAGGGCTTCCTTCAGCGCCAACCCGTTGAGCACCGTGCCCAGCATGCCCATGTAATCTGCGGTGGCCTGCTCCATGTGGCCTTCGCCGGCCAGTCTGGCTCCGCGGATGATGTTGCCCCCGCCGACCACCACCGCCAACTGCGCCCCTTGCCGCGCCCCCTCCGCGATCTGGGCGGCGATCAGTTCCAGCTCTTGGCCGTCAATGCCGAACTGGCCCGGCTTGCTGAACGCCTCGCCGCTGAGTTTCAGCAGCACGCGGCGGTATTGCGGATGATCTTGTGCAGTGGATGATTCGTTCATGTGACGGGCATTGTCAGCCCACAAGGGGCAATTCGTCAACTAAGCACAAAACAGGGTGTAGGGGGTAGGGTTTAGGGCGTAGGGCTCCAAGTTCCAGCGACAGCACCGATCACAAGCCCTACCCCCTACCCCCTAATCCCTACCCCCTTGTTCATCAAACCCGAAGGCCCGCAGCCAGTGATCGACCTGGTCCTCGGTCAGCGGGCCGGGCTTGCCCGCCGAGCGAGGCGGACGGGTCGCGCTCTGCTGCTGCAGGCGCCCGAGAAATTCCTCGCTGGTCCAACTGTTGGCCTTGCGCCGTCGGGCGGCCGCTCGAATGGCGCGATCGGAGCTGACCACCACCAGCCGCCGCGGGTTGGCTTCCTCTTCGATGCGGGCCAGGATCAGGTCGTCCGCCGAACGCTGCGGGCCCGAATGCACCATCTGCACATTCGCCGGCGGATCGAATCGTTCATCCGGCTTGGGCAGGCCGTCACAGAAGACCGTGATGCCATATCGCGCCCACTTCGTGCCCGCCAATTGATGACACAGTGTGGCCGTCGTCAGGTCACTTCCAGCCCTTCCGGGGGCGGGGGTGTGCAGGACGTTGTAGCAGTCGATCAGCAGAGGCACGAAGCAAGTGTAGTCATCTCGGGCGGCTGATGTCAGACGGGCCTGCCGTCAATCAACCGGGCGGGTTCTTTGACCGTTGACGAAGTGAAATCCATGTTTGCCGTCCCGCTTGCGCTCGTACATGGCGGCGTCGGCGGCGTTGAGCAGTTCGTCAAGGCTGCCGCCCCTGGCGCTGTCGCGAAAGACGGCGCCGCAACTGAACCACAATTCAATGCTCCGCCCGTCGCCCAGTTCCAGCGTGGCGCCGTTGCAGCGTTCGTGCAAGCGCTGGGTGATGACTCGGGCCCTTGACTCATCGACGCCGCAGACCAGGGCCACGAACTCATCGCCGCCGATGCGGGCCACCAGGTCTTGGCGATCCAGGCTGTCGCGCAGGCGGTGGGCGAAGGCGCACAGCAGGCGATCCCCGGCATCGTGGCCGTGGCTGTCGTTGACGTACTTGAAGCCGTCCAGGTCGATGGCCAGGACCAGCAGTCCCTCTTCGCCTCCGGGCGGATTGTGCAACCGGCGCTGGCCCAGCTCGAAGAACCCGCGGCGGTTGAGCAGCCGCGTCAGCGGATCGGTGAAGGCGGCAAAACGCAGCTCGTTGGTGCGTTTCTGGGCCTGGCCCAGCGAGTTTTCCAGTTCCGACAACTGGCCGACCAGGGCCACGGTGTTATCCGCCACCGCCCGGGTCAGGTCGCGCACGACGGCGGCATCGACCGGTGGCGGCTGGGTTGAGCCGTGCAGCTTCTGCGCCTCATGGCGGGCTGCGGCCAGAAACTTGTCCGGGCTGGCGTAGTGCTGGGAAAGGAACTGGCCGTGCAAGGCGATCATCCAATCGCGCTCGGCCGGGGTGGGCGATTCATCGAAGTGTCCGATCAGGGCCGCCAAAAAAACGCACAGTCGCAGCAGCAGGGCGTGGTCGTCGCCGTGCAGCGGCGGATTGTGATGGTGCAACACCGACTGGCAGACCGAGTCCGGCACAGACCAGTTCGACAGCAACTGGCGCCCCAGCGTGGCGTGGTCCACGCCGAAGTGCTCGCGTTCCTGCTGGCACCAGGATCGCTCGGGCGTGATGCGAAGCAGCTTCTCGTAGAACGCACGATCGCAGTGAATCATCATCGGCAGGGCGATGTCCTGCAGCAGGCCGTGACAGAAAGCCAGATCAGCATCGATCGGGCGCACCACCTGGCAGGCGAGTCGAGCAGCCGAGGCTTTGCGCAGAGCGGTGACCCACAGGTGATAGCTCAGCGGTCGCGGCAGGTCCAGGCCGTCGTTGCCGTGACGCAAGGCGAAGGCCAGCGCCACCGATCGGGCTCGGGCCGCTCCAAGCTGCAACACCGCCCGCCGCACATTGTCGATTGGTCGCGGCAAAGCGAAAGCCGCCGAGTTGATCACGCTCAACAATCGCCCCGCCAGCGCGGGACACGACTGGATCGCAGCCGTCACCGCCTCCGCATCATCCGCAGAGCAGCGCATCAGCGTCAGCAGGGGCAAAGCGTCGATCTGCACCTGGTCCAGGCGCTCAAACAACAGGGCCCGGCGACGTTCGCATGAAGCGGAGCGTGCCGATGCGCCCCCCAGGCCAGACCGTATGAAGCGCGGCAGAATCATTCGTCCTGATTACCCCCCACCTGGCACGATAACACCCGGTTCAGGGCTACCCTGTCATTCATCGGCTCAGCATTTGCCCCGATCAAGCCTGCCCCAAGATTTGCCGCGCCCGATTCAGAACCGTTCGCAACATCGCCTGGGTCAAGCGTCCGGTAAATGTGTTCTGCTGACTGACGTGGAAGCAGCACAGCGTCGGCGGCGGCCCGCCCTGCTGCCCGACTCGCTCGAAATACACCCGCCCGTGGCCGAAAGGGGCTTCGCTCAAATGCCAAATCCACCCCCGGGCCCGATACTCCCGCAACACCGCATCGTGCGCAATTTTGCCCAACGTCAACACACACACACCCGCCCCGGCCGGCACTTTCGACGAAACGCGCTTCGCTTCCGGGGGCAGCACGCCGGATCCCTTGTCCTTCCGCGACACTAGCATCGCATCGAACGTCGCCGACAGATGCCCTGCACAGTGAGCCAGTTCCTGCGCCGTCGGCTTGTTGCCCGGCGGCGCACAGTGACATGCAGCCGTGATCACCGCCCCCAACATCGCCAGCCCGTCATCACGCGACACCGACTCCGCCTGGCTGGCGAAACCCGCCTCGTGCAGCCCTCGATAGAGAAAGTCCCCCGAGCGATCGCCGGTGAACATCCGCCCTGTGCGATTGGCTCCATGTGCTCCCGGCGCCAGTCCCACGATCAGCAGTCGCGGCCGATCCCGGCAAAGCAAGTTCGGCACCGGTTTGCCCCAATAAGTCTGATCCCGATACGCCGCCCGCTTCTCCCGCGCCACCTTGCGACAGTGCCCCAGCAATCGCGCACAGCGCGTGCAGGCGACGATCTGCTCGTTCAACTGGAGCAAGCTATAAGCCGCAGCCATGCGTTGATTGTAGGTTGTCGCCCCGCTGATCAGCGCGGCACGAACGTCTGCACGCCCACGTGCTCGGCGTCCTGGAACAGCGAATACACCGTGCCGTCGTCAGCGACGACCGCCCAGCTCTCGCGGTGCTCAGGCTTTTCCAGGCTCCAGCCGGTGACGAAATCGCCGTTGTTGTTGAACTTCATCACGCTCAGGCGTCGCCCGCCGTCGGTCTGCAACTGGTTGTCGTATCCGCTGCGGTTGCGCACCATCACGAACACGTTGCCCCAGCGATCGCCGCTGATGGAGTGGAAATACACCGGCCCATCGGGCGGGTCGCCGTGACAGAAGCGGAACAGATAATTGCCCTGGCTGTCGAACTTCTGAATCGGGCCGTAGTACCCGCTGATAAACACGTCGCCGCTGGGATCGACGTACAGCCCGTGCGGTGCGTTGAACTGGCCCGGGCCCGTGCCGACCTGACCCCAGTCGTAAAGAAAATCACCGTCATGCGAGTAAACGTTCACCCGGAAGTTATCCACGTCCACGACAAACAATCGCTGCTGGCGGTCGAAGCCCATGCCGTGGGCCCGCAGGAGGAAGCCGGGCAGAATGCCTTTCTCGGCAAACTGCCGCTCGAACTTGCCATCGGGCGAGAACACCTGGAGGCGCGGCCGATCGCTCTTGGAATCGGTCGCCCAGATGTTCCCCTTGTCATCGATGATCGCCAGTCGCGGCTCGACGAACTTGCCCGGTTCGCCGCCTGATCCATCGCCCACATCACCAAGGAACTTGCCATCCGGTGTAAAGCGCAGCACCCGGTTGGCCTTCACGTCCGCGATCAGCAGATTGCCGTCTTTGTCCAGACCGATGCCGTGCGGCGATTTGAAGTGCTCGGCGCTCTTGATCGGCTCCGACCATGTGTTGACCAGTTCATACTTCGGCTCATCGTCACCGACCAGCACCGTGGCGAACAGCAAACTGTTGGCTGCCTCGGGTACGTGTGCAATGATGTGAATCTCGTTGGGCGAAGGCGCCGCGGCCGGGGCTTCGTACACACCATTGGCGTCGATCGTGCCCACCTGTTCGTTGCCGCCCTCGATGCCGTTGACCGACCAGGTCACCTGTTTGGGCGCATCGGCTGCCATCAGGTACGTCGCCAGCATGATCGCCTTGAACTGCTGCGTCTGGCCCGGCTGCAGCCGCACCAGCGATGGCTTGATCATCGCCCGGTTCGGCTCGCCCATCTGCTGGCCCCGCGCACCCGGAAGTGGCCCCACCATCACCCATAGCACGACCAACATCCACCACGCGCTCTCGGCGGCTGACTTCATCTGATGTCCTTTCAATTGGCCTCACAGCTCGAACGAACATGCGGTCACGACGCACATGATTGTAACCGCTGTTCCGCACACCAGCGCCCGATCATCCGCACCCGCTCGATCGCCTCCTGCCCCGCACCCTCCGGCACCTCGTCCGACGCCCCCAGCACCAGCCGTGGATGAAACAGTCTGACCAGCTTCTCCACCACGGCCATCAACTGCTCCCGGCTGTACAGATCCTCCAGGAACAGCACCGCGGGGATGCCATCCAGCAGAATCTTGTCGCCGATGTGCTCGTGAATCTGCTCGATCGTCATGTCGCCTTGCGGCTGCGGCGTCAGGGCCTCGACACCGTGCTGCGGCAGGTGCCGGATGCAGGAAAGCATATGCTGGAAGTAACCATCAACGTGGATGTGCGTGAAGATGCCGGCCGCGTGCAGTTGAGCGCAGCGTTTGGTGTAGAACGGCATCAGGTACTTCTCCCACCAGGCCGGCGAAAGAAGCTGCTCGTGCACGTTCTCGCCGAAGTTGACGATGCGCACGCCCTCGGCCGCGACCAGTTGCTCGTAAAGCGGATCGTAGGAATCATCAATCGCCCGCATGGTGTCCTCCACCACGTCCGGGCAATCCGCCATGGCGAAGCAGAAGTCATCAAACTTCATCCACTGCATGGCCAAAGCGAAATACGGGCTCTTGGGCACCCAGAAGCACGGCCAGCCGCGATCGGCGATGTAAGCATCGCCCTGCGCGAAGTTCTCCTTCGAGAACATCCAGTCCGCGTGCTCAAACAGGTATCGCAGTGCGATCAGTCCCTCGCGGTCACGCACCGGAAACGCCAGCCGCCGCCACGTGCGGTCCTGCGTGCGCACCTGGTGATCGACCAGATCGCCCTGCGGCGTGTGATAGACGACCACGTTTTCATGCTCATTTTCGCGCCGCTCCACGGTCACCGGCGAACGGTAGCTGCACACGATCGGCGCGGGCATGCCGGTGTAATACTGCACGTAGCGCATCGACGCGCCGCAGTGGTCGTAAAGCTGCGGCAACGTCATGTCCGCATAGGCCGCGGGCATGCTGCCGAAGTCGCGATGCCAGGCATACCACGGCTCAAAACGCGGCTGAAAAAAAACGTGCGGCAATGGATCACCGCGAAACACCGCCAGGTTCACCTCTCGAAAGTTCATTGCCCGCCCTCAGCTTTCCATCAATGTCCCGCGGGCTGGCCGTCGGCGTGGGCTTCGATCCAGGCCCTGTTGGGCTTACTCGGATCACCGTAGGCGTTGCCTGCGCGGTCCGTGCCGCGGGCCAGGTATATCTGAAATCCGTCATGGCCGCCGTGATGCCGGGTGGCTGCCGAGATGTAGCGCATGGTCAATCCGCAGCGGCGCAGGGAGCCGGTGTTGGCCGCCGAGCCGTGGATGATGCGCCCGTCGTGCAGCGAGCAGTGATTGGCCTGCAACTGGATGTCCACCGCCTGCGCCTCGTCGAAGCTGCCGCTGCGGATCTCGGTCTTGAACACCTGCGTCTGCGGGTCCGCCACGTCCTCATACTGCGAAAACCCGTTGCGATGCGTGCCGGGGATCACGCGCATGCAGCCGTTGGCCGTGGTGGACGGATCGATCGCCAGCCACACGGTCACCACCTCCATCGGGTCGAGCCGCCCTTTCCAGTAGGCGGAGTCCTCGTGCCACGGCACGCGCTTGCCCACCGCTGCCGGCTTGCAGATGAAATGGCTCGACCACAGCGCGATGTCCGGCCCGAGAATCGGCTCCACCAGGTCCAGCACCGCATCATCAAACAGCCAGTCAAACAGCCGCGGCGCCCAGAAGTGCGGAACGTCCATGTGTTCCGGCGATCGACTGATCCCCTCATCCATCCACCGGGTGAGCAACTGCTCGAAACAGTCGCGCAGGGCGTCGAAGCGCGCCTGTGCAAACACCGGCCGATCGAAAATCAAATACCCTTGCTCCCGATACTGACGAACCTGACTGTCACACAGACGAAGCGCCATGGCCCATTCCTTTCCAATTCACTTACCCACCGACCAACCACGAACCGCCAACAACCAACAGCCAATGACCAATGACCGAACAAGATCAAATTTAACTTAAATATGTTCTTCTCCATCACCCGATTCAACACCAGATCACCCGTGATGCCACGCATACCATAAACCAACATACTTGATCTATCTTAGTAAAATTACGATAATATTTGTGGATTTTATGATATGACCGCCTCAGCCCAGACATTGCGCTGGAAGGACTTCAGGCCGGCCGGGGGGCGTTTTCACCTGGCCCGCAAGACCATCGCTGCCGCCGGCAGCCGCCTGCGCCACGATCACGACTTCGCCGAGCTGTTCTGGGTCAACGCCGGGCCCGGCACGCACTGGATCAACGGCCGGCACCTGCGCCTCGACGGCGGCGACCTGATTTTCATCCGCCCTGCTGACGTGCATGACTTCGGGGCATACCACGGACATCCGTTGACGTTGACCAACGTCGCCTTCGATCGCCGCGAGCTGGAGACGCTGCGTCGTCGCTACGGTCGAACCGTCGCCATCTGGCCGTGGTGCAAGGGCGCCTTGCCGCTGCGCGTTCGCCCGGATGCCGACACGCTGTCGCAAATGGATCAGTGGGCCATGAGCCGGGCCATGCGTCCGCATCTGCTGCTGGACCTGCACTGGCTGCTGCTGACCGTGTTGCGCGCCGCTGAGCACGCGCCGCCCCCCGCCGCCAATCGCACACAACCCGCGCCAGCCTGGCTCAATGAAGCACTCGATCGCTTCTGGCAGCCGCGTCACCTGGCCAATGGTGTGCAGGGCTTGGCCGACCTGGCCGGGCGCAGTCCCGAACATGTCAGCCGCACCGTGCGCCGCCACCTGGGCCTGACGGCCGTGGCGTGGATCAGTCAGCGCCGCATGGCCTACGCCGCCCGCGAACTGGCCATGACTCAGCGCCCGATCCTCGAAATCGCCGCTGACTGCGGCCTGACCGACTTAAGCTACTTCTATCACCGCTTCAAATCGCACTTCGGCCAGTCTCCCGGCTCCTATCGACGCCGCCAGCAGGCGGTAATCCGTCGCGGCGGCTGACCAGAGCTTACCTCACCGCTACAAACGTCCGATCTTGACATACGAACCGCGGCTTTACCTCGCCGGGCGTTGACTGCGGGCCGATGTGAATCGTTTGCTTATCTCGTAGGGATACATGGAGTGCGCCATGCGCCTTGTGATTGACAGTCTGATCGCCCTGATGATGGTGAGCCTGCTGGGCACGGTTCTGTGGGCCCATCAGCGCCAGCAGCAGCAGGACCTGTCTCGACAGATGCTGTGCGACGCCCTGGCCAGGCTGCACCAGCAGACGGTTTATCACGGCGCCCTGGGCGATGTGGACCTCAGCGACAACGGCTTCCCGCAGCAGGTGATGCCCGACTGGTTCGGACAGCAGTTTCCCTGCAACACACTCACCGATGCCCGCCGGCCGTGGATCGACGTGGCCCCGCCCGGCGACATGGCGGATCAGCCGCCCGATCCCGTGCTGACCGAAGAGCAGCAGGCGGCCTTCTGGTACAACCCCAACCGCGGCCTGTTCCGCGCCCGCGTCCCGGCCCAGGTCAACGATCGCCAGACACTGGCCCTGTATAACCAGATCAATCAGTGCGCGCTCCATGAGTTGCCGCTGATCAGTGATGAAACGCGCCAGCCGATCGCCCACGCGCCGCTGCCGACCGCGGCCGTGGCCAAGGCGCCGCGCGGCAACGCCGCCATGAGCGAGACGGTGTCCGAAGCCATGCCCGAGGCGCCGCCCACCCCGGCCCGGCCGTCGCTGCGCGATCTGGATTGACACCTGCCGAACAACCCGATGTATCGCTGCCGCGACTGCCGCGCGGTGCTTGCGCTGCGATAAGTCTGTTTTCGGCGAAAACAGATTAATTGCCAACTCAAGTTTTCCGCGGAGCAGGCCGATGGGAATAAATGCGCCCGGCGCAGCCGAGGAGTAGATGAAAAATGACCCACGATTCATCATGGCCAAGCACGTTCGTTGACGACCCCGACATGACGGACCTGGTCGGGTATTTCGTGCGCCAGTTGCCTCAGCGCATCGCTGCGCTCGAGCTGGCGGCACAGTGGCAGCGGCAGGATGATCTGAAGCTGCTGGCCCAGCAGTTGCGCAGTGGTGACGCGGCTGGTATCGTGCCCATTCGGCAGGCGGCCCGCGAGTTGGAGGTGCTGCTGGACAATCGCCAGCCGCTGGAGATGATCGGCGCCAGTGCCCAGCGCCTGGCGCGCTTGTGCCGGGACGTCGTCGAGCAGCGGCGGGGCCTGCTACAATCGCCGCATGTCGATCACGACGATTCACCAGCACCGACTGCCTAACGGCCTGTGGCTGATCGCCGAGCCGATCACCGCCAGCAAATCTCTCGCCATGACCCTGCTCACCCCGGCCGGCAGCGCGCCCGAGCCGGACGATCAGCAGGGTGTCGCCGCTGTGCTCAGCGATCTGATCTTCCGTGGCGCCGGCGGACGCAGTGCCCGCGATCACTGCGACGCCCTGGACAATCTCGGCGTGCAGCGCGACGCCAGCGTGGAGACGCATCACCTGCGCCTCAGCGCCGCCATGATCGGCCGCAACGTAGATCAGGCGCTGCCCCTGCTGGCCGATGTGATCTGTCGGCCGAACCTGGACGAAGCCACCTTCGCCCCTAGCCGCGATCTGGCCATCGCTGCCATCGATTCGCTCAACGATGAGCCGCAGCAGCGTGTCATGCTCACGCTGCGGCAGCGATTCAATCCGCAGCCGCTCGGCCGCTCCCTCTACGGACAGCGTGAGCACCTGGAAGCGTTGATCATCGAACAGGCACGCAACTTCTGGAAAAAGCGCGTCTGCCCTGATGGTGCGATTCTCGCCTTCGCCGGCTCATTCGACTGGAACCGGTTACGCAGCCTGGTCGAGCAGCACTTTGGCGACTGGCGAGGCAATGCCGGCGAAATCCCTGCCGGCGCTCCCGGTCCGCGCGGCTATCTGCACGAGTCCGCTCAGACGGCACAGGTGCACCTGGCCCTGGCTTACGACGCACTGAGCGAGACGGACCCGCGCAACATGACCCAGCGGGCAGCGGTGGCGGTGCTCAGCGGCGGCATGAGCGGGCGACTGTTTACCAACGTGCGCGAGCAGCGTGGGCTGTGCTATGCGGTGTACGCCCTCTACAGCGGCCAGCGCGATCGCGGCGGCGTGGTCGCCTATGCCGGGACCACCGGCCCAAGAGCGCAGGAAACCCTGGACGTGCTGACCGCTGAGCTTCGCCGCATGAGCGATGGCGTGGCGTCCGACGAATTCGAGCGCGCCATCGTGGGCATGAAGAGCCGGCTGGTCATGCAGGGGGAATCAACTTCCGCCCGGGCGGCGGCCCTGGCCCACGATCAGTTCCTGCTGGATCGCCCGCGCAGTCTGGATGAGTTGGCCGAACTGGTGGATGCGGTGACGCTGGACGATCTGAACGACTTCGTACGCTCGCATCCGCTGGGCGGGATGACCATCGTGACCATCGGCCCCGAGCCGTTGCAGGTTCCAAAGCATTGAACCGCAGAGACGCAGAGGGCGCGGAGAAAGGCAGGCAGGAGAAGGGTTGTTGGTTGTTGGTTGAAGTAGCCTGACAGAGCAACCAACAACCAACAACCAAAGACCAACAACCTTCTTCCTCTGTGTCCTTTGCGTCTCTGCGGTTCATTCCTGGATTTTCGCCATGAAACTGCTGATCACCGCCGGCCCGACGCGCGAACCGATCGATGCGGTGCGTTTCATCAGCAATCGTTCGAGCGGTCGCATGGGAACCGCCCTGGCCGAAGCGGGGGCGGCTGCGGGACACGAAGTGACGCTGCTGATGGGTCCGGCCCTGATGGCCGCCGAGTTGGCGGATCGCTGCGCGGTGCATCGCTTCAACACCACCGCGGAACTCGAAGCGCTGCTCAATGAACATTTCCCTAAATGCGATGTGCTGGTGATGGCGGCGGCGGTGGCGGACTTTCGGCCGCGCTCGGCGGCAGATCAAGAAAAACTGCCGCGACAAGCGGAGGGTTTGACCATTCAACTGGAGCCGACGCCCGACCTGGTGGCGGCGGTGGCGGCGCACAAACGGGCCGATCAGCGCATCATCGCTTTCGCGCTGGAGCCCGGCAGCGAACTGGAACAGCGGGCGCGAGTGAAGCTGCAGCGGAAAAAAGTCGATGCCATCGTAGCCAACGCACTCGGTTCTATGGAGTCAGCCGGGGTGGAGGCGGTGCTGCTGACGGCCGACGGCGGTCGCCACGCGCCGGGTCCGATGAGCAAAGTGGATTTCGCCCGCTGGCTGATCGGCCGACTGGATCAGATTTAGCCGCGCCCGGAGGCACAGATTTTCATTGGCAAGGGGGCGAAGTCTGTTAAACTTAAGTCGTCCGTCACCTCAGATCGGTGGTATCCGTGCGTTGGGTTGGGAATAGTCATTTCGCAAGAGGATCAGGGTATGGACGTTGTCATTCATTGCAGTAACTGCCAGACGGCCATCCGCGTACCCAGCGAAGCGGCCGGCCACGAAGCGCGCTGCCCGTCGTGCCAGCAGATGTTCACCATTCCCGGCCTGGACAACATGCTCGAGGACACGATCACCGGCTGGATCGTGCACGACGTCGAGGAGATGTTGCAGTCCAAGGACCAGGCGGTGACCTCCAGGCCCCTGCCGGCGGTTGAGGAACCAACCCGGCCCGCCGCCGCCGCTGCCACCGAAGAGAAAGCGCCCGAGAGTGAGAGCAAGCAGTCATCGCACGATTCAGGTGAGCGCCGCTATTGGAAGCTCAAGCCCGCCGAGCCGTCGACCGCGCAGGACTCCGAGGTGCCGGCCGAAGCGACTTCAACAGCCGCCACCACTACCGCCGCCGCCACAGCCGTCAAGTCCGAGCCGCGCACCATCTCGGCCAGCGAAGCCCAGGCCCAGGGCTATCCGACCAATCTGCGTGTCAAGGGTCCGATCCCGCACCTGGTGGTGCACAAGGTCAACACCGCCGGCGTGCGCTTCGCCTTCGACGCCGACTGGCTGCGCGACGAGCGCTTCTGCGCCTCGATGCCGGTGCGCTGCGTCTTTACCGGCGAAACCAACCGCGAGCAATTGATCGCCCGCCCGATATTCTTCGAAGACCGCCTGACCAAAACCAACGTCAACGTCGAGCAGGTGGTCGCCGCCCACACCGTGCGCAAGCTGGCGGACAAGCATCCGCGCCAGATCGTGCGGGCCATGGGCCGCGTCGAAATCCTGCCCGAGCCGTTCTGCCACGCCATGCCGTATTACGTCTCGACCAAGTACGCGCACTACGCCCTGCACGTGCAGACGCACGACCGCACCAGCGGCGCGGTGACCTGCGACGTGCTGATTCCCGATCCACCCACGGCGCTGAAATGGCTCGGCCGGGTCAACGGCGTGTGCGGGCCGGAGTTTGAGTTGCTGGAGCGCGACGTGTCGCTGCTGCACGGCAACGCCTGGCGACAGATGGACGAAGACTGCCGCGCCCGCATCGATGTCTGGTGCAAGCTGGAATCCGATGAGAAGTTCCGCCAGTATTTCAACGACGCCGACTTCGGCAAGAACGAAGCGGGCCTGGCCGGGCTGGTCGTCACCGACCGTCGCATCTTCTTCTGCAAGCATCACCGCCGCGGCCACGTCAAGCTCAATCGCCCCAACACCTCCCTGGTCGTCCAGCGCGAGGGACAACTGGCCCACCTGACCCTCGAGCACGACGGCGAACACCATCACATGGTCACCCTCCGCGCCGCCGACCTCGACGAATTGAACAACCTGCTGGCCGGCAACCGCGTGCAGTTGACCGTGGTGCAGGAAATTTGAGTTTGAACCGCAGAGACGCGGAGGACGCAGAGGAAGACAAGAACCGCAGATTTCACAGATTGCGCAGATTCAAGACGCCTTAATCTGCGCAATCTGCGGTTTTTTCTCCGTGTCCTCCGCGTCTCTGCGGTTCAATTAAATTCTTCTATCAGCGGACACGAGCAGACCAGGTGGCGGTCGCCGTAGGCGTTGTCGATGCGGGCCACGGGCGGCCAGAATTTGTTGGCTTCCACCCACGGCACGGGGAAGGCGGCCAACTTGCGCGGATACGCGTGAGTCCAGTCGTCGCTGCAGCACTCAGCCGCAGTGTGCGGGGCGTTTTTGAGCGGATTGTCCGTGCGATCCAGTTCACCTGATTCGATGGCGGCAATCTCACCGCGGATCGAGATCAGCGCGTCGCAGAAGCGATCAAGCTCCGCCTTCGATTCGCTCTCGGTCGGCTCGATCATCAGCGTGCCCGGCACCGGCCAACTCATGGTGGGGGCGTGGAAGCCGTAGTCGATCAGCCGTTTGGCGATGTCTTCCACCGTGACGCCCGCTCCCCCGTAAGCCTGGAAATCGCGGCAGTCGATGATGCACTCATGCGCCACGCGCTCGTGGCTGCCAGCATAAAGCGTTTTGTAATGCCCTTTGAGGCGGGCGGAGATGTAGTTGGCGTTGAGGATCGCCACCTTGGTCGCCTGCGTCAGTCCGGGTGCGCCCATCATGGCGATGTACATCCAACTGATCGGCAGAATGCTGGGCGAACCAAACGCCGCAGCCGACACGCAGTAGCTTTCCTGCTTCAACGGATCGCCCGGCAGGAATCGGCGCAGATGCTCAGCCGCACAGATGGGACCAGCCCCCGGACCACCGCCGCCGTGCGGGATGCAGAACGTTTTATGCAGATTCAGGTGACAGACATCGGCTCCGATTCTTCCCGGGGAAGTCAGGCCCACCTGGGCGTTCATGTTGGCGCCGTCCATGTATACCTGTCCGCCGTTGTCGTGGATGATCTGGCAGATTTCGCGCACCTGCTGCTCGAAGACGCCATGCGTCGAGGGATAGGTGATCATCAGGGCGGCCAGGTCATCGCGATGCTGTTCCGCTTTGTTGCGCAGGTCATCGACATCGATGTCGCCGTTGTCGCGGCAGGCCACGGGCACGACTTTCAGCCCGGCCATCACGGCGCTGGCGGGGTTGGTGCCGTGCGCGCTGGTGGGAATCAGGCAGACGCGACGAGCGCCCTGGCCGCGCGCTTCGTGATACCGGCGAATGGCGAGCAAACCCGCATATTCACCCTGCGAGCCGGCATTGGGCTGCAGCGATACGGCCGGAAGCTCGGTGATGGCGGACAACCAGTGCGACAACTGGCGGAAGATTTCCTGGTAACCCTGCGTCTGGCTCTCGGGCGCGAACGGATGCACGTGAATGATCGCCGGCCAGGTGATGGGGATCATCTCGCTGGCGGCATTGAGCTTCATGGTGCACGAGCCCAGCGGGATCATGGAAAACGCCAGCGATACGTCCTTGTCCGCCAGGCGATTGATGTAGCGCAGCAGTTCGTGCTCGCTGTGATACTGGTTGAACACCGGATGCGTGAGATAATCGCTGGTGCGAGCGAACGGCGCGGGGATGTCCAGATCGACGGCCGACTGTTCGAACGTCTCGACGCCGAAGAGGCGCAGCAGGTCGGCCAGATCCTGCGGGCGAGTGGTTTCATCGAGAGCCATGGCCACCTTGCGCGGGCCGAGGCGGCGCAGGTTCAGGCCCTGCGCATAACCGCGGTTGAGCAGTTCGTCAGCATCATCAACGCTCACTGCCACGGT
Organism: Phycisphaeraceae bacterium; assembly: GCA_020849625.1. Classification (GTDB taxonomy): domain Bacteria; phylum Planctomycetota; class Phycisphaerae; order Phycisphaerales; family Phycisphaeraceae; genus JADLFV01. Next base: position 19,305 of record JADLFV010000128.1, on the reverse strand, counting down.
GTCGAAGCCGCAGGACGTGTTGAAGCCGGCCCGGATCAGTGCATGGGCGAGCATGGCCGCCAGGCCGTGGATGCGCTGAGCGATGCGCTTGAGGCCCTCGGCTCCGTGATAGACGGCATAGAACTGGGCGATGATGGCCAGCAGCACCTGGGCGGTGCAGATGTTGGAGGTGGCGCGATCGCGCTTGATGTGCTGCTCACGGGTCTGGATGGCCAGGCGATAAGCGGGCGCACCGTGACGATCCTTGGAGACACCGACGATGCGGCCGGGCATCTTGCGGGCATATTCCTGCCGGGTCGCCATGAACGCCGCGTGCGGGCCGCCGAACCCCATGGGCACGCCGAAGCGCTGAGCGCTACCGACCGCGATGTCCGCACTTCCGCCCCCGGAAGTGGAGGCCCACTCGCCCGGCGGCTTGAGCAGCGTCAACGACAGCAGATCGCACGCCGCCACCACCAGCGCACCGCTGTCGTGCGCCTTCTGCACCAGGGGGCCGTAGTCCTCCACGCGCCCATCAGTGGCGGGGTACTGAAGCAGAATGCCGCAAACGCCCTCGAAGTCCACAGCCTCTCGCTGTGGACTTCCCGTGACGTCCACCACCTTCAACTCAAGCCCCAGTGTCCAGGCTCGCGTGCGGCACACGGCCATCGTCTGCGGATGACAATCCGAAGCCACGCAGAAAATCTTTTTCGCTTCCCGTCCGCCCCCGGAAATGTTGAAGCACATGGCCATCGCTTCGGCGGCGGCGGTCGCTTCATCCAGCAACGAAGCGTTGGCCAGCGGCAGGGCGGTCAGGTCGCCCACCAGCGTCTGGAAGTTCAGCAGCGCTTCGAGCCGGCCCTGGGAAATCTCCGCCTGATACGGCGTGTAAGGCGAGTACCAGCGGGCGTTTTCCATCACGTTGCGCAGGATGGCCGGCGGCGTGATGGTGTTGTGATAGCCCATGCCGATGTAGCTGCGATTGACCGCGTTGCGATTAGCAATGGCGCGAAGTTGTTCGAGCGTGTGATGCTCGCTGCGCATCGGGCCCAGCGGCAGCGGGCGCTTCAGGCGGATCGCGGCTGGAACCGTCTGGTCGATCAACTCATCAAGCGAGCCGACACCGATGGTGCGGCACATCGCGGCGATGTCCGCCTCGGTCGGCCCGATGTGGCGGTGGCCGAAGGTGTCGGTGGGAGCGAGGATGCCACCCCCGGAAGCGCCACTCCCCCCGGCATTGCCCCCGGAAATGGAATTGCCCTCGGATGCGTCGCGATCTGGTGTGCTCAGTGTTTTGATCATAAGGCAACCAAGTCTAGCACCCCTCAGCGCTACATCAAGACCGCTTGTGATAAGCTTTATCCATCATGGCAGGCCCCAACGAGAAACTGGCTGACATTTTTCAGCAGATGGCTGATCTTCTGCTGATCCTGGGCGCCAATCGCTTCCGCGTGATCGCCTTCGAAAATGCCGCCCGCACCATCGGCGAACTGGCGGATGACGTCGCAACGATGACGCCTGAAAATATCGCCCAACTTCCGGGGGTCGGCAAAGGCACGGCCGAGCGCATCGCTGAGTTCCTCGACACCGGCAAGATCGCCGATCACCAGGACCTTCTCAAGCAGGTGCCGCCGGGTTTGCTCGATCTGCTCGACATTCCGGGGGTCGGGCCCAAAAGCGTCGCTCAGCTCTGGCACGAGGCCGAGGTCAGCGATATTGCCACGCTCAAAAAGAAGATCGAGTCCGGCGAACTGGAGCAACTCAAGGGCTTCGGCGCCAAAAAAGTCGAAAACATCAAAAAGAACCTCGCCTTTGCCCAGAGCGCCGACCAGCGCATGCGCATCGGAGCAGCGCTTCCCATCGCCCAGTGGTTCGTCGAACAGTTGCGCCACATCAAGGGCGTCAAGGAAGCAGCCTATGCCGGCTCCCTGCGCCGCGGCCGCGAAACCATCGGCGACCTCGACCTGCTGGTCTCCTGCTCCCGCAAGGATGCGCCGACCATTCGCGATGCGTTCCTGAAGCTGGAGCTGGTCAAAGACGTGTTGGCCAAAGGCGACACCAAGTGCTCGATCCGCACGCCGCAGGGCATGCAGGTCGATCTGCGCCTGGTCGAGCCCGACAGCTACGGCGCAGCGATGCTCTACTTCACCGGCTCCAAGGAGCACAACGTCGCCCTGCGCGAACTGGCCTTGAGCAAGGGCTGGACGCTCAACGAATATCGCCTGGCGGAGAAGGCGGACGAGAGCAAGATCGTGGCCGGAAAAACCGAGCAGGAGATTTACAAGAAGCTTGGGCTTTCCTGGATTCCACCTGAGTTGCGCGAGGATCGTGACGAGATCAAACTGGCAGCGCAGCACCAATTGCCCGAGCTGATCACGCTCAAGGACATTCACGCTGAACTGCACGCGCACACCACCGCCTCCGACGGGCGCTGGTCGATTCGCCAGCTCGCCGCCGCCGCTGCCGATCGCGGCTTCCACACAGTGGCCATCACCGATCATTCCAAGGGTCAGGTGCAGGCCAATGGCTTATCCGCCGAGCGCCTCGAACAGCACATTCAGGACATCCGCGATGTCGCTGACCAGATGAAAAAGACCATCACCGTTCTGGCCGGCAGCGAAGTAGACATTCTGGCGGATGGCAAACTGGACTATCCCAACAGTTTGCTCAAGGAACTGGATGTTGTGGTGGCCTCGCCGCACGGGGCGCTGTCACAGACGCCGGAGAAGGCGACCGCGCGATTCCTGAAGGCGATCGATAATCCTTACGTCACCCTCATGGGCCATCTGACCGGGCGCATCATCAATCGCCGCGAGGGGCTGAGCCCGGATATGAAAGCGATCTTCGCTGCCGTGGCCGAGCGCGGCATCGCCCTGGAGATTAACGCCAATCACCATCGCCTGGACCTGCGCGACATTCATGCCCGCGCCGCGGCCGATGCCGGGTGCAAGCTGTCGATCAATACCGACGCCCACGGCCCGGCCGACCTCGATGAGCTGCGATATGGCCTGCTGACCGCCCGCCGTGCGGGATTGACCCGGGGCGACGTGGTCAACTGTCTGGACTCCAAGGCCCTGAAAAAGTGGCTCGCCTCAACCCGCCCGTGACGTTCGCCGCCGCAGTACGAGCAGTCCTGCCAGCACCAACGCACCCGATGCCGGCTCCGGGATGCTGCGCGTATCGGTCAACAAACCCGCGTTGCCGCCGGAGACGTGCGACAACGTCGCTTCCGCGCCAGACAGTTTCCCCGAGACCAGATCCCATGGCTGGGGTGGAGTTACATAGGGATAAAGGAACTGGCGGCCGGCATAGTCGTCGTTACTCAGATAGGGATAGGCCATGTACAATTCCGAATCGAGTTCCGACTCCATCAGGATGTTCACTGCGGGGTGTTCGAGGCCCTCTTCGTCATTGGGCACTTCGTACAGGTGCAGGTGGCCTGATGCAGCCGGATTGGTGGTGTTGATTTTCGCGGCAAAGGAGTTTCGCAACTTGGCGGGGCGTTCATCTTCGTAGTTGTCGTCGATGAACATGCCGTCGGGTCCCACCACGTCCACGTCAGCCAGACCCAGGGCGTGGCCGATCTCGTGCGCCAGCACCAGGCGGAACCACCCCAGCGTCCAGATGGCTTCCGGGTTGCTGTTGAGCGTGATGTCCGCTCCGGTGATGGCGTAGCCGCTGTAGCCGGTGGTGCCCGAAGTCAGCCTGATCTTTTTATTGCCGATGTGTCGGCTGCTGAAGGCGGTCTCGCCCTGCAGGTTTTCGTCTTCGATATCCCAGTTGGAAGCGCTCATGGCGGCGAACAGGTCGATCTCCGCGCCCAGGCGCACCGAACTGACCACCCGACGGCTGACCGGCGTGGACAGATCAGACTGGAACCGCAGCTTCGTGCCAAATCCAGTTGCCGGATCCACCGTGGTCCAGGCTTCGAATGCCTTGCGCACCGTTCTCTTGAACTGGGCATTGGTGGGCACCACCTCCCAGGTGAATTGGTTCTTGAATGCCTGGTATGAACCGCCCTGCAGCGAATAGCGCAGGCCACCCTGCAGCGAGCGTTCATTACCGTTGAAGTAGATCGACGCAAAGTCCCAGCGTGACCCGCCGTGCAGACCGTCTGCCTCCGCGTCGAAGATCCCGAACGCGCCGGCCGAAGACGCCAAGCCGTTGATCACCAGTACCGCCACAGCAGCGTAGAGTATTCGTTTCATGCCAAAAAACCTCTTCATGCGATGCACTCCAGAACAAACAGGCCCACCGCGCGATGATGTGTCGCGGGTTGCCGACATTGCCTTCAGTTTACTGTCAGCGGGTTCTGACGAAAAACCATTTTCAAAAAAATTTCCTACCAATACTGGGAAAATATGCCGCAACGCGCCCCTCCAGGAAGCCGGGGCCGGCAAAACCCCGTAAAACCGGCAGGCGCCCCCCCGGTGGGGCCCCATTGCATCGGGTCGCTGGAGGCATTCTAAACTATTGTGATCCCGCACGTACGGGACAATGGGATCGCTCAAAGGCTCTGCCCCGCCCTGCTTCGTCTGCCCGGGTTCGGACTCAATCAGAAGATCGGTGCCAGTCAGCCGTTCAACGCACCGCCCCAATCATCGCCAGGGCAATCATCAGCACGAGCATGATCGCATAAAAGCAAAGCACCACCACCATCAGGATGCCCATGAACTTCCAGAAGGATTTCTGCCGGGTGAGAGCGGCGGCCAGGGCGTCGATCGAGGGCGCCTGCTGAAACGCGCTGATCTTTGCCGCATATTCCAAGAGAAATTTCGCGGGAAAGTAATAAAGCAGCGAGGAGCCGGCATAAACAATTCCGAGCAGGGCGATGGGCTTGCCGGCCGCCGCTCCGGCCGCCAGCATGAAAAATCCGACCAGCACCAGCAATCCGCAGCAGATGAAGCCGAGGATCGCCAGGAACTTGACCCACGGCCGGGTCTGGATCAGCGGCTCCATGGCCGGCCACCACGCGGTGTATTGCGAATCGATGTCGGTGTTGATCGGCGGTTGCTCCTGCATGATGTGTCCCCTTCAAAATGCTTGCATGAGATGCGACCGCCCCCGTTGGCGCGGCTTTGAGGCCATCACTTGCCCACGCGATGCGCCGCCACGGAACGGGCCAGTTTTTCGTAGTCCTGCGCGCCGTGACAGGCAGCGTCGTAGTCGAAAATACTCTTGCCGAAGCTGGGTGACTCGGCCAGCTTGATGTTGCGGCGAATGGGCGGATCGAACACCACCGCTTCGGACCACGGCTGATCGGTGTGGCGGGCCTCTTCCAGAAAGCGCTTCACGTCGCCGATCACTTCGCCGGCCAGCAGCGTCTGTTTCTCGTGCATGCACAGCACCACGCCGCCGACGCGCAACTGCGGGTTGATGCCCTGGCGCACCATGGTGATCGTCTCGAACAGCTTGCCCAGACCCTGCAAGGCGAGAAAATGGGCCTGCATGGGCACGATCACCTCGCGGGCCATGACCAATGCGTTGATGGTCAGCAGTCCCAGCGAGGGCGGACAGTCGATGATGACGAACTGGTATCGGGTATCGGGTATCGGGGTTCGGGTGTCGGGTTTCTGTTCGTGCGCCGGCTCGCTGCCTTGCGATACCCGATACCCGACACCCGATACCCGATTTAGCAGCGGCATCAGTTTTAACTTGAGCACGTTCTGAGCCGCACCGGTCACCACGCGGTCCGCCAGCTCCGCTTCCACGCCCGCCAGGTTCACTTCGGCCGGCAGCACCGCCAGGTTCTCGGCCACCTGCCAGACTACCTGCGACGCAGCCACCTCCGCGTCGGTCAGCAGGTCGTACATGCTGTGAGTGATCTGATCGTGATCGACGCCCAGGTGCAGCGAGAGGTGGGCCTGCGGGTCGAGGTCGATCAGCAGCGTGGGATGACCCAGACGTGCGAGGGCGGCCCCGAGGTTGACCGCCGTGGTGGTTTTACCGACGCCGCCTTTCTGGTTCATCATCGCGATCACGCGCCCCCGGAAGGGTGCGCCAGAGTCATGGTGTGCAGAAGATATGGGGGGCGTATGAGCTTGCACGTCCTGGGCCGGGCTCGGTTGCGTGTGATCTGTGGCGGTGACGGACAAGACGGCGCCTCCCTGCGGCCGGGTGATCAACAGTCAACAGTATAGCAGCGCACCATGACTCAGGATCAGAGCAATGGTTCATGGATGAAGCGGTATCACAGGGCGGCGGGGGTCGGGCTGCAGGAATCCGCCTTCTTTGAGCCATGTGACGAGCCGGGCGACCCAGACATCGGTGCCGTTGTCCGGGGATCCCAAGGCGAAGCCGTGGCCGCCGATGTCCAGTTGCACGAACACGTGGGCGACGCCGGCCTCCTCGGCAGCGGCAGCGATCTGCTCACTGTTGGCGATCGGCACGACCTTGTCATCCCGAGCGTGCACCAGAAAGAGCGGCGGCGTGTCCGGCGTGATGCGCTGGGCGGTGCTGAAACGATCTTCGACTTGCACGCTCGCGCCTTCGCCGATCAGATTGTTGCGGCTGCCCATGTGGGCCGCGTCGGCGTGCATCGACGCCACCGGGTACACCAGCACCGCGAAGTCGGGACGACACGACACGTCCGCCAGCGGATCGTTCACCGACACGTCTCGCTCGTCGTACAACGTGGATGCCAGTCCCGCCAGCGATCCGCCGGCTGAGAAACCGATCACGCCGAGGCGATTGGGGTCGATGTTCCACTTCTCCGCTTCACTACGCACCAGGCGGATGGCACGCTGCACATCCTGCACCGGCGACGGCAACTGATCGGCGCCAGGCGTCACGCCGATGGGCAGGCGATACTTGAGAATGAAGGCGGCGATGCCGAGCTTGTTCATGCGGTCGGCGATGTTGTAGCCCTCGCGGTCGATCATCACGCCCCGATAGCCGCCGCCGGGACAGATCACGATCCCCGGCCGGGCTTGATCGGGATGCTCGGGGAGATAGACGCTGATGGTCGGATGATTGACGTACCAGATGGCGCGGTCGAGTTCGCCGGTCTTGCGATTGACGCGATACTCGTTGATCTCCTGCTCGATCTGCGGCTTCAGCGGAGCAGGATCCACCGGCCAAAGGTCCACAACGGCGTTGGCCCGCGGCTCGATCTGCGATACCAGTTGCGGCGCTTCATTCTGCTCGGCCGCCCATGCTGCCGCTGCCCACAGACTCACGATCGCCAGAACACCCAGCACGCACCCGCATCGTTTCATGTCAGCCTCACTTGTTTTTTCGTTTCAACCGGTCAACGCATCTTCAAACTCACCAGCCGTCGCGCTTTGGGCGACAGAGTGCCCGCCAGGAAGCCGCCTTCCCTCAGCCACGACAGAAATTGATCGATCCACACATCGGTGCCGGTCTCAGCCGAGCCGGTGGAGAACCCGTGCCCGCCCACCTCGAACGGCAGGAACAGATACTCGACGCCCACTTCATCGGCCGCGGCTGCGATGCCCACGCTATTGGCGATCGGCACCGCGGCATCATCTTTGGCGTGGCAGATGAACAGCGGCGGCGCGTCCGGCGTGATGCGCTGGGCGGTGCTGAAGCGATCTTCGATCTCCACGCTCGCGCTTTCGCCGATCAGATTGTTGCGACTGCCCATGTGCGCAATGTCCGCGTGCATCGACGCCACCGCATACATCAACGCCGCGAAGTCCGGCCGACACGACACGTCCGCCTGCGGATCATTCACCGAAGCATCGCGCTCTTCATACAGCGTGGCCGCCATCCCCGCCAGGTGACCGCCGGCGGAGAAACCGATCACGCCGATGCGCGCCGGGTCGATGTTCCACTTCTCCGCTTCACTGCGCACCAGGCGGATGGCCCGCTGCACATCCTGGATCGGCGGCGGCAATTGGTCCGCGCCCGGTGTCACGCCCACCGGCAGGCGATACTTGAGCACGAAACACGCCATACCCGCCCGGCTCAGGCGGTCCGCGATGCGAAAGCCTTCACGATCGATCACCACGCCGCGATATCCGCCGCCGGGGCAGATCACGATGGCGGGGCGTTTGGCGTCCGGTTGCCCGGGTAGAAAGACCGTCAGCGTCGGATGCGCGATGTCAAAGATCACCCGGTTGATCTGGCCGTCTTTCGAAGTGCGATAGGTGACCGACTCCTGCGTGACCTCCGGCTTCAGCGGCGCAGGGTCCACCGGCCAAAGCGACAGCACCGCGTCTGCCCGCTGCTCAATCTGCGAAACCATCGGCGGCGTTGGGGCCGGCTCATCCGCCACAGCCGCGATCGTCCATCCCAGCACCATTGCCGCAGCCGCCAACATGTGCCCGCATCGCCTCATGGTCGCTTCGCCTGAAATTGGATTTTCCGCCACCAATGTACCACCACCGCCCGCCGCACTCCCGGTTGGCAACGCCCCCGGCCTTCCGCTAACCTGTCTGCCGAATTCGCTCTAACTGACCAAAGGAACCCCCAATGCCCGCTCTCGGAAGCAAGACCGGAAGCACCCCCGGAAAGAACACCGGCACCATCAGCCAGGTCATCGGCTCGACCTTTGACGCCCAATTCCCCGAAGATCAACTGCCCGACATCTACAACGCCCTCAAGGTCGATTTCGAGATCGCCGGCAACAAACAGACCCTCGTCGGCGAAGTCCAGCAGCACCTCGGCGGCGCTCAGGTCCGGGCCGTCGCCCTCGGCTCCACCGACGGCCTGGCCCGCGGCATGACCGTCATCGACACCGGCGCTTCCGTGGCTGTGCCCGTCGGCAATGAAGTGCTCGGCCGCGTCTTCAACCTCCTGGGACAGACCATCGACAAGCGCGGCCCCATCGAGGTCAAACAGACCCGCCCCATTCACCGTGAGCCGCCCCTGTTCAAAAACCTCAACCCCCGCACCGAGATGCTCGAGACCGGCATCAAGGTCGTCGATCTGCTGTGCCCCTTCGTCCGCGGTGGCAAAATCGGCCTGTTCGGCGGGGCCGGCGTCGGCAAGACCGTCGTCATCCAGGAAATGATCGCACGCATCGCCCGTGAGCACGACGGCTACTCCGTCTTTGCCGGCGTCGGCGAACGCACCCGCGAAGGTAACGACCTGTGGCGCGAAATGGACGAGGCCCGCTTCACCGACGCCCAGGGCAAGACCGTCAAGGTGCTCGATCGCGTGGCCATGGTCTTCGGCCAGATGAACGAGCCGCCCGGCGCCCGTCTGCGCGTGGCGCTGTCGGGACTCACCATGTGTGAGGAGTTCCGCGACAGCTCCGGCAAGGAAACGCTTCTCTTCATCGACAACATCTTCCGCTTCACCCAGGCCGGCTCGGAAGTCTCCGCGCTGCTGGGGCGCATGCCCTCAGCCGTGGGGTACCAGCCGACGCTCTCGACCGAGATGGGCGAGCTTCAAGAACGAATCACTTCCACCGACAAGGGCGCCATCACTTCGGTGCAGGCCATCTACGTTCCGGCCGACGACCTGACCGACCCCGCTCCCGCCACCGCATTCAGCCACCTGGACGCCTTCGTGGTGCTCTCGCGCGGCATCGCTGAGAAGGGCATCTACCCGGCCGTCGATCCGCTGGCTTCAACCTCAACCATCCTCGAGCCGGGCAACATCGGCAAGGAACACTACGATGTCGCCCGCCAGGTGCAGTCGATCCTGCAGCGCTACAAGAGCCTGCAAGACATCATCGCCATCCTCGGCGTCGATGAACTGTCGGAAGAAGACAAGCTGATCGTGGCCCGCGCCCGCAAGATCGAGCGCTTCCTGTCACAGCCGTTCTTCGTCGCCGAACAGTTCACCGGCTTCGCCGGCATCTACACCTCGCGCCAGCAGACCATCGACAGCTTCAAGCGCATCTGCGAAGGCGAAGGTGACGACCTGCCCGAGAGCGCTTTCATGTACGTCGGCACCCTCGACGACGCCCGCAAGAAAGCCGAGAAGATGGCCGCCAGCGCGGGTGCGTAACCGTGGGCTTTTTCCCTTGCCGCGCCCGCTCCCACTGCTCGATGATCCGCCGCAGGGCATTGCGCATCTCATCCGAAATTCCAAATAGGCGATCCCCCTGTTTCTGGGCGGATATGAATGCGTGTGAGAAACGGTTTGATGGAGCCACGACAGGTTTTATCGAGCCGCGACCGTGAGGGAGCGGTGGTCGGATCGCTGAAAAACGTGTCGTATTCATCGTGTCATACGGATCACGATAAATCCTCATGCGATCCTCCCCATTAGCCCCCGGCTCAGCCGGGGGTATCCCCGGGCAAAGCCCGGGGCTAACAGGAGAATGGACGCACAAATTACATATGGAATCCGTGTTACAAGTGAATCATCCGCCCCTCCGCGCCGAGCGTCGCTTCATGCACCGCTTCGCTCAGCGTGGGGTGGGCGTGGATGGTGGCGATCACGTCATCGACGGTGGCTTCCAGGCGTAACGCCAGGCTGAGTTCGGCGATCAGTTCGGTGACGTTGTCGCCGATCATGTGGCAGCCGAGGATCTGGCCGTACTTTTTGTCGGCGATGATCTTGACGAAGCCGGCCGTCTCGCCCAGGGCGCGGGCTTTGCCGCTGGCCAGGAAGGGGAATTTGCCGACTGTGACGTCGAGGTTCTGTTCCCTGGCGGCCCGCTCGGTCAGGCCGACGCTGGCGACCTGGGGGTGGCAGTAGGTGCAGCCGGGGATGGCGTTGTAGTCGATGTCGGGCGCGGTGTGGCCCGCGAGGCGCTCGACGCAGATGATCGCTTCCTCGCTGGCCACGTGGGCGAGCCAGGGCGGGCCGATGACGTCGCCCACGGCATAGATCCCCTTGACGCTTGTTTCATACGTCGCGCCGCGTTTGCGGTAGTCAACTTTGATATGGTCCTTGAAGGTTTCGATACCCAGCGAGGCGTCGAACAGGCCGGCGTAGTTGCCCTTGACGCCGATGGCGACCAGGACTTTGTCGGCTTCGAGGGTCTGCGTTTTTTCTTTGTCGTTGACCGGTGCGATCACCGCCTTGATGCTGGTGTTACTTCCGGGGGTCTTCTGGATCGCGGTGGTGACGTGGCTGGTGTGGCAGGTGATGCCCTGCTTCTTGAAAGCGCGGGCGATCTCCTTGCTGATCTCGTCATCCTCGACGGGCAGCAGGCGGTCGAGCATTTCGATGACGGTGACCTGCGTGCCAAAGGCGTTGTAGAAGTAGGCGAACTCCATGCCGATGGCCCCGGAGCCGACGACCAGCAGGCTCTTGGGCTGCTGGGGCAGGCTCATGGCCTGCTTGAAGCTGATGATGCGCTCGCCGTCGAAGTCCGCCCCCGGAAGTTGGCGCGGCACGGCGCCGGTGGCGATCAGGATGTTTTTGGCCGCCAGCTCGGCGATCTGTTTGCCATCGGCATCGGTCACCTGCACCTTACCCGGGGCGGTGATTTTGGCGCTGCCGGCAAAGTGCTCGATCTTGTTTTTCTTGAATAGCGTCCCCACGCCTTTGGCCCCGGTGTCCGCCACGCCGCGGGAGCGGGCGATCACCTTGGACCAGTCGTGGCGGATGTTGTCCGCGGAGATGCCCCACTGCTCGGCCTCATGGGTCATGCGATGGTACAGCTCCGCCCCGGCCAGCAGGGCCTTGGTGGGGATGCAGCCCCAGTTGTTGCAGATGCCGCCAAGCTGATCGCGTTCCACGCAGGCGGTGCGCAGGCCCAGTTGGGCAGCCCGGATGGCCCCCACGTAGCCCGCTGGTCCGCCGCCGATGACCACCAGATCGAAAGATTGCGTTTGTGTCATAGCCGCGAATTGTAGCCAATGACCGCGCGGCCGCGGACTCGGGGCTGTTACACTGGTCGCCAGTTGCACCCCGGGAGCCGTCATGTCCAACCAGACGCAACCCGACGCCGCAGACCGACCCCTGGCGATCATCGCCGGCTACGGCCCCGTGGGGCGCACCGCCGCCGAGAAGCTGGCCGACAGCGGCTTCGACATCGTGATCATCGATAAGAATCCGCAGACCGCCGGCAAACAGGCCGCCCTGGCCCGCAAGGTGGTGCAGGGAAGCTGCTGTGAAGAAGCAGCGCTGCGCCTGGCGGGCATCGAACATGCCGCGGCCCTGATCCTGGCTGTGCCCGATGAACAGGAAGCGATCGAAGCCTGCAAACTGGCCCGCCGACTCAACAGCCACATCTTCATCGCCGCCCGCACCAACTTCCTCAGCCGCGGCATCATGGCCTCGCAAATGGGCGCCGATGCGGTGGTCGTCGAAGAAGTGGTCACCGCCGAAGCCATGCGGCAGGCGGTGGTCGAACACCTAATCGAGAAACGAGGCAAGAATTGAACCGCAGAGTCACGGATTTCACAAATTAAGAATCGAAGCCACGAAGGCACGAAGGACACAAAGTTGTCACAAACCAAAGTTCGCTTCTTCGTGTCCTTAGTGCCTTCGTGGCTCAATTTGTTTTTCTTAAATCTGTGAAATCTGCGGTTCAAACTAAATTGAGTCAACACCCACCTTTTGCGAGAAATCTCGAATGAAATCAATCGCGGCCGTCATCGTGTTGCTTCTGGCGACAGGCGTGGTGCATGCCCAGGCTCTGCTGGACCAGGTTCCCGCCGATGCACTGGTGTGCGTGTCGTGGGCCGGCATCGACAGCCAGGGGCAGGCTTACGAGCGGTCGAAGTTGAAAGCGGTGCTGGAGGCGGCGCAGTTGGGCCAACTGCTGACCCAGACACTGCCGGCCATGATCGAGCGGTCCAATCCCGATGACCCTGACGCTCTGGAAGTGGTGGCGGCATATCGTCAGCTCACAGCCGTCGTCTGGCGTCGGCCGTGGGCTGCTTACTTCGCGGGACTCGTGCAGCCGAACGGCTCGGATGTGCCGCTGCCGCGACTGGGGCTGATCTGTCAGCCGGGCGAGCATGAAGCCGACCTTTTGCCGCAGTTACAGCGACTGGCGGACGTGCTCAACGATCAGGAGCCGAACCTCGACGCCCGCATCGAACAGCGCGGCGACGCGCTCTGCCTGTTGATCGGCCCGGCCGGCGAAGGTTCACTGGGCGCCAGCCAAACGTATCAGGCTGCCGCCGCCAAAGTGAGCGCCGGCAACGCACTGGTGATCTACGCCGACGTGGCCGCAGCCATGTCGATGGTCGATCAGATCATCCAGCAGACGCCTTACGACGAGCAGTCGTTGCCGCGCTGGCACGCCGTGCGCGATGAACTGGGCCTCGACGGCATCAGGCAGTTGATCTACGTCGGCGGGTTCGAAGACACAAGCTGGCGCTGGGAAGCGTTCCTTGGAGCGCCCGCTCCGCGCCGCGGCGTGCTGACTGCTCTTGATTGCGGCCGAATCGACGACGCAGCCTTAACCGTCGTGCCCTCCGGCGCCACGTGGATGCAGGTCAGCCAGATCGACCTGGGCAAAATCTACGACAACGTCGCGGCTGCGATCCGCGCCGGGGGCGGGCCCGAAGTCGTGGCCGGCATGGATGAAGCATTGGCCACAGCCGGTGACGAACTGGGCGTCAACGTGCCCGCGCTGCTGCATCGCTTCGGGCCGCGCTGGGTGATGTACAACGATCCGGGCGTGGCCGGCCCGATGGGGCTGGGCTTGTGCATCGTCAATCAGCCGCCGCAGCCCGAACTGCTGGCCGCCGATTTGACCACGCTGGAAAACTACGCCAACAGCATGCTGGATAAAGATCTGTACGCAGCACCCAACACTTCCGGGGGCGGCTTCCGCTTCAAGCAGATTGCAAGCGGCGATCTGACCATCCACAGCTTCGCCATGCCCATGGTCAGTCCATCCTGGGCCCTGGCTGACGGCAACCTGTACGTGACGCTGTTTCCGCAGGCGATCGTGATGGCGGACCTCTACGCCAAACAGAGCAGTCAGCCGATCACCAGCAACGCCGCGTTCACCGAGCTGCGCGACAAGCTGGCCGGCGGCGACAACGTGACGGGGCTGGTCTACATCGACCTGCCGCAGACCGCGCCGGCGGCGTACCAGTCGTATGTCATGCTCAGTCAGACATTGATTGCGATGCTTCCCCCGGAGATCGCCGAGCAGACGCCGGGCATGCTGCTGCCGCCGCTGGGTCTGATCCTGCCGCACCTGGCCCCGGCCGCGAGCGTGGGCTGGTCGGATGATGAAGGTTACTACGCCCGCGCCAGCGTACCGTTCCCGGGCGCATCGATTCTCAGTCAGAACGCCATGGCCTTCGGCGGCGGCGGGGTGTCGATGAGCGCCATGGGCGTCGGCATCATGCTGCCGGCGCTCGGCGCAGCCCGCCGCACCGCGCGACAGATGCAGGCCAACACCCAGGCTCGCGGCATCCATCAGGCGTGCGTCATGTACGCCCAGGAAAACAACGGTCGCTACCCCGACGAGTTGTACCCGCTTCTGGTTGGCAACTACTTCAACTTGGATTACATCATCTCACCGATGTCCGATGTCACCGAGCCGGCCGACTTCAACAACTGGTCAGCCGACCAGCAGCGCGACTGGGTGCGGGCCAACTCGTCCTACGTGCTGATCCCCGGCGGTTCCGAAACGCTCAACAGCGAAACCATCGCCCTGTTCGGCAAGCCTTCTCACCACGGCTTCGCGGGCATCCCCGTGGCCCACGATGACAACCACACCACCTTCCGCACTGACATCGATCAGGTGGATGCCGAGCTTCAAGCCCAGACCGGCAAGACGATGGACCAGTTGATCGCCGAAAGCGAGCAGCCTGTCAACACAACAACACCGGTTGTGCCGTACTGAATCATCCGTACCTGCGGCACTGCCGCGATACGCCTGTTCGCCATGAGCAGTCAGGGAAAACGCCGGTCCCGCCATCTTCCGGGCGTTTTTCTGCCCCGGGAATACATCCCCCGCGCCGGCGATTGTTTTGTTATGAACAAGCGCGTGATATGGATTCTTACCGGCATTGTCGCCCTGTTTGTCTTCACCGGCCTTCTGCGCTCGTTGACATCAGCGCCCGGGCCGCAACTCGGCGCTGAACCGCTCGAGTGGTCGCTGGTGACATTCGACAACCAGACGATCAGTTCCGCTTCGCAGGCCGGGCGCGTCACGGTGATCGAGTTCTGGGCCACCTGGTGCGGGCCCTGCGTGCAGATGGTGCCGCACCTGAAGCAGCTCAACGAGCAATACCACGATCGCGGCGTCACCTTCATCAGCGTGAGCGTGGACCAGGACCCGCAGGCCGCCAGAGATTTCATCGCCGCCAACGCCATGGACTGGTTGCAGGCCGGCGACAACCTGCAGGGCTCCTCGCTGGCCGACGCCTGGGGCGTGACCAGCATCCCGCAGGCGTTCGTCTTTTCACCCGAAGGCAAGTTGCTCTGGCAGGGTCATCCCATGGACCTCGACGACGTGCTTGAGCAGGGAGCAGGCAGTAGGCAGTAGGCAGTAGGGTTTAAGGCTCGTTGGCGTAGCTATGTGGAAGCCCTTTAACCACCTGCTGCACCTCCCCTAACTTGACTTGACCACAATCCCTACTCCCTACTGCCTACTCCCTACTCCCCGCTCTCCGGCTGCTGCATGGTCAGACAGTGCAGCGAGCCGTAACCCACCACCAGCACGTCCGCACGCACCGGCGTCACCGTCCAATGCGCCAGCGCGTCGTCAAGGCGACGCAGGGCCGCGTCATCGCTGCGCTGGCCGAACACCGGCACCAGCACCTGCCCGTTGCTCATCAGAAAGTTGGCGTGACTGCACGGCAGCATCCGCCGCCCTTCATTGGGGTCATCGAACCACACCGGCTGCGGGGCCGGCAACTCGATCACCTCCAGCTTCGCCGCCCGCAAAGCCGCCATGTTGCGCTGCATGATGTCGTGGTCCGGATGCCCCGGCGGCGGACTGACGCACACCGTCAAACCATCTGCCACAAATCGCGCTACGTCATCGATGTGACCATCCGTGTCATCGCCCTCGATGCCGCCCGGCAGCCAGACGATGCGCGAAACGCCTAGCGTTTGGGCCAGTTTTTCCTCGATCTGCCCGCGCGACAGGTGCGCGTTGCGCTGCGGATTCAACAGGCATTGCTCGGTGGTCAGCAGCGTACCGTCGCCCGATACGTCGATCGACCCGCCCTCCAGGATGAAGTCGTCGTGATGCGTGAACGCGATACCCAGGTGCTCGATGAGCTTGGCCGCGGCCGCATCATCATTGGGGCACGGCCCGTACTTGCCGCCCCAGTTGTTGAAACGAAAATCGTGCGCGTGCAGCTTGCCCCACTCATCCAGCACAAAGATCGGCCCGTAATCGCGCACCCACGAATCATCCGTCGCAATCCCCAACGCCGACAGCGTCCGCACCGGCGTCGTCTTCGACAGCAGATCGGTGAAGGCCGCGAACTGCGCCTGCGCCTCTTCCAGACAGCCCGGCCACGTATCGGCCGCGTGCGGCGGACTGACCCAGACACAACTCTGCGGATGCCATTCCGGCGGTAACTTCATCACAACAACTCTCGGGAATCAGGAACCACAGATTGCGCAGATGACTCAGATTAAGAATGGAAGCCACGAAGGCACGAAGGACACGAAGTTAACACAAACCAGAGTTCAATTCTTCGTGCCCTTCGTGCCTTCGTGGCCCAATTTGTTACTTCTTAAATCTGTGAAATCTGCGCAATCTGCGGTTACTTCTCTTCGTCCAGCAATCTCACGCTCAACCCCCCATACGCATCGATCCGCCGATCGCGCAGAAAGGGCCAGCCCTGCCGCGTCTGTTCGATCAGTGATAAATCCAACTCCGCCACCAGCACGGCCGCCTCTTGCGGGGGCGCCTCGGCGATCACCCGCCCCATCGGGTCGGCGATGAAACTCGAACCCCAGAACGTGATGTCGTGCTCCACGCCCAGGCGATTGACCGCACACACGAACACCCCGTTGGCGATGGCGTGCGAACGCTGAATCGTCCGCCACGCCTCACGCATCGCTTCGTTTTCCTTCCGGGGGTGCTCCGGCTGCCAGCCGATGGCGGTCGGATACAGCAGCACCTGCGCCCCGCGCATGGCTGTCAACCGCGCCGCCTCCGGGAACCACTGGTCCCAGCACACCAGCATGCCCGTGCTCGCCCCCGCAACGTCCTGCGCGCGAAATCCCAGATCGCCCGGCGTGAAGTAATACTTCTCGTAAAACCGCGGATCGTCGGGAATGTGCATCTTGCGATAACGATCCACAATCGCCCCGGCCGGATCGATCATCACCGACGTGTTGTGATAGACCCCTGGAAGACGCCGCTCGAACAGCGACGCGCTGATCGTCACCTGCAGTTCCTTCGCCAGATCACACAACCGCTGCGACGTCGGGCCCGGGATCGGCTCAGCCAGGGCGAAGTTGGCCTCATCCTCGCGCTGACAGAAATACGCGCTGGCGAACAACTCCTGCGTGACGATCAGCTTCGCGCCCTTCCCCGCCGCCTGGCGGATCATGTCGCAGCAAAGATCGACATTCCGCTGCTTCGGCGCATCGGGAGGGCAATCATGTTGGATCAGTCCGACGGTGAGCATGGCGACATTGTAAGGCAAATGCCCAATGCCCAATGCCCAACCCCCAGCCCGCGCCCCGCTCATTGCCATTGGTCATTGGTCATCGGGAATTGGCCACTGGTCATTGGGAATCGCTCATTACCCCACGGACGCTGACGGGCGAAGGCCACGTGCAAAATGTCTGGTTTTGCAGGGTTGGGCTTGCTATTATTTCAGGATCGCGTTTATTGGATGTATGCGGGATGAGTTTGTGTACCACTTCAGGCCCCACCAGCACCGCGGTTTCACCATGATCGAACTGCTGTTGGTGATCAGCCTCATCACCGTGCTGGCCGCGATTCTGCTGCCGGCCCTGTCGATGGCCAGAACGTACTCCCGCTTCACCCTGTGCCAGACCAACCTCCGCAGCCAGGCCCAAGCCCACGCAGCCTACAGTTCCGATTACGACGACTACAAGCCGCCGCTGTTCGTCGCGTCGCCGCGCTTTGTGGACTGGGTGTCGCCCAACACCAAAATGTATGACGTGCCGGTCGGACAGGGCTGCCTGGTCGCTGACCGCTATCTGACCTTTGATGCCTTGCTCTGCCCGTCACCAGCCATGGAATATGACAACCAGCGCGATCGCCAGAGCTGGGCCACCGGCCGACTCTCGGGTTCATCCTACCTCTACTACTGGCGTTTCGTCACCGACATCATCAACCCCTATTCGCCGTCGGTGCTGGAAGGCGGCACATACGAAAACGCTCGCGCCCTGAAGCACGAGGCCCTCTCCGCCGACCTCAACGCCGAGGCCGGCCACCACTACTCCGGCGATATGTTCGGCCGCGCCTGGGTCAACCACCCGGTGGTGAATCGAATCAACATTGCGTTCCTCGACGCTTCGGTCACCTCCGAACCATGCAATGAGTTGCTCATGTACTACCCCTGCGGCCCACTCCAACAGGAAGACTGGTTCCGCCGCATCCACGCCACGCGGTACCAGTAGCGAATCAGTGGGTTGACTGCCCTTGTGTTTGGCGCATAAGACAACAGCCGGCGAGCTGCGCCTCGCCGGACGCCAGCACTGCGCTGCCCGCAGCTTACCCAGCGCAAAGTTGCACTGTAAGTCAATAGGTCAATAGTAGGTCAATACGGTCAATAGTACGGTCAATAGGGTCTGACCCCCCCGGAATCAGCGATGGCGAGCAGGGATAGCCACGACGTCACCAGGAATCCTGCAGCAATGCCAATGATGAGGCCTCGCACCTTGCCCCCTGACGTCAATGGACTCAGATAGGGATGACGCCGGGTGTTCTGTTGGCCGAGTTCGCTCGGTCGGGGATCATCTGAGCGTTGTGTGTCATCACCCCTTTTTCAGGAGTCACCCGATGATGCATCATCCCTTGCATAGTGTACCCGTGACGGTGGGTTTGGACTACAGCGATCAGGCGGTGCGGGTTTGTGTGCTCGATTCGGCCGGGGATCAGCGGCTCAACCGCGATCTGTTCAACAATGCCGGAGCCATCGTCGCTGCCGCATCTAGGCATGGCCCGGTCCGTGGCTGCGTCATCGAGGGCGGGGGCGAATAGGGGGGCGAACAGGGGGTCGGGAGTCGATTTTAAGGGCGTGCAGAGAAGGGGGGCGGGGGCTTGCTCGGGGCGGCAGTGTTCAAATCGACTCCCGACACCGTTTCTTCCCCACGGCCTTGACCGGAACCTCCCTGGATGATTCCTCGACCAACGTGTCCTGGCCATGCTCACAACCACGGGCAGGTTCCGTGACCTGCGCGGCCGGGAAGTCGAAACAGGGACGCAGCTAGTTTCTGAGCGTGACGGTCTTGGGACGACCTTCGCGACGCAACGTGTGCAGCAGCCCCAATCGCCTTGCCTGCCGATTTTGCCATGTCTCTTCGCCATAGGGACGACTCCGTGCC
>JADLFV010000127.1 GCA_020849625.1 Phycisphaeraceae bacterium | reverse complement strand
TGAAGGCGAATTGAACATAGCGTTCTGTGCTGTCGGACGGGCTCCCCGTGGTGTCGGCGTCATCATCGCGATCGGCTCGGCGAATGATGAATCCTTCGCTGGAACGGTCTGGATGAGCGATGCCCAAGGCCCGCTCCACGTTTGCCAATTGACGAGGACGTGCCTTGGCAGTCGCCAGATGCACGGCCGAGCTGTCATCCTGGCTGGGCTCCGAGAATATCAGGGCGCAGTCCGACCGGCGTTCTACAGCCCGGCGCGGCACCATCAGGTTCAAGTGGTGGTTGAACAGGGCGGTGCGGGCTTCGAGTTGGGCATGATATTCAAACATGGTCGCCTCCCCTGTTGAGCATTTATGTTTGAATGTTACTTGCATCCACTGACAACTCCCTGTCAGGGGTACTATCACCAACTGGACACGCTCATTGAGCGCAAAAAAAAGAGACCATTCAACGAGGGGCGGGCCATCCCGGACCGTCAACTGGCCCCCGACGGCCGCGAGAATGAGCCGCACATCACGGTCAAGTTCGGCCTGCACAGCGCCGACCCGCAGCAGGTGGCCAACCTGCTCAAGGGCATCGGGCCTATCCGCGTGAAGTTCGGCCGCATCAGCCACTTCCCGCCGGCGCCATACAGCCGGGGCGGTGCGGTGCTCAGGTACGACATCGAAAGCCCGGACCTGGTGGCGATCAACGCCCTGATCAGCGATCGCCTGGAAGTCACTGACACCTACAAGCATTACGTCCCCCACGCCACCATCGCCTATGTGCTGCCGGGTTTCGTGGCCAAGTACGAGGGCGACGCCCGGAGCCTTTCCGACAACAGAAAAAAAGAGTGCATGCATTGCTTCTGAGTTATGCCAAGCAGGGCCGGCTGGAGTGCTACCAGGACCAGGAGTTGTGGTTCCGCTGCGCTGCGCGCACGCGCTTCGGCCGGCCCAAAGGCACACCGAAATATAGACTGACACAGGAGGACCGGGGGCTACTTCGTACATGGGACACCAAGATTCAATGGCGGCTGCAGAAAGCGGAGCTGGGCTATCCGCTGCTGGTGCCACCACAAGATCCGGCGCGAGTTGGGGAGGGGATGCAGCCCCAACCTGCAGCCTTCGTGCTTGGTGAGATAGGCAATTCCCGCCGTTTCTGTCCCTCGAACACCCGACACCGTAGAAAGCCACACCATGATCTATCATGGTGTGTTACCACCACGAAGGGGGCGTTCCGGCTAACGGAGCATCCAAAACTATCGCGCTATCTCTTTACCATCGTCCGTTATTTTAACGGGCGCGTTGCGTCCGCTCCCCCGAATGGGGATTTCCAACTCTTTGGTGAAGGCAGTGCCGTTTAAGATCTCTTGGAAGTACCCGGTGATTATATTGACGCCGGTAACTGCGCCGACGGAACCAACGATATTGAATCACACAAGCCCCTATGTGGCCTCTGACCGCACATTGGCTAATCCCATCTATAGATACCCTCGGAAAGTGAATGTGATGTTGGATTGATTCAAAAAATACAACCAATCGGATCAGGCGGTTCGCGGCCTTATCGCCGATGGTAGCGCCGATTTGAGGAGGTCGAAGTGTGCCAAGTCAACGGCTGACAATGGGGCAACACCGTGGCGGCGGGTGCATGAGCAGCCAGATGCTGCCATGGCTCATCAGGGAATATTTCGTGTCGTTGAAGATGTCACAAATCCGGCACATGTGAGTCATAACCCATTCCGCGGGAAAAAAATCAGGATACAATGGTCACCCAGCAGTCCGGTGGCATAGCCGGGCGCAAGCCTTATCGGAAATATCCACTCACACAACAGGACAGCCACTAGCGGATCATCTGCTTGCGCAAAGATTCGAGCCCGAGGGGTTCGAACATGTCTACACCCTCAATGATTTGGAGAACCAACCCGATGAAAACCCGCATCATTTTCATGGTTTTGTTGTTCAGTTCGTTGACGACATCTGCCGTATGGGCCCAAGACGACGAGTGGCGGGTGGACCTTGATACCTGGATCTGGGCTATGGGGATCGAGGGCGACATCGGCGCCCGCGGCCTGACTTCTTCGGTCGACGCTACATTTTTTGATGTGCTCGACGCGAGCGACTCGCTCATCGGTCTGGCAGGCCGGCTTGAGATCGGCAAGGGCAAATGGGCCGGGTTCGTGGACGGGGCGTACAACAAGATCGGAGTCGATAACGCCACCGGGTCTTTGGGTATAGCCAAAGTCGATGTGACGATTGAACAGGCTGTGGTGGACTTCGGCCTGATGTACCGCCTCATGGACAAGCCCTCGGATCAAGGCAGCCGCAGGAACAATACGTTGGATGTCTACGCAGGCGCACGCTATCAAAGCCTAGACATCGAACTGGATCCCGCGACGCTCCCTACGCGAGATCACTCGCAGAACTGGATCGACCCCATCATCGGCCTCAAGACGACCATCCCGCTGTCCGAGCGATTCTATCTGCTCGCTTGGGGCGATATAGGTGGCTTCGGGGTTGCCTCCGATTTCACCTGGGCGACCACCGCGATCCTCGGATACGACTTCACCCTCTTCAGTCGGTCTGCCACCGTCTTCGGCGGCTACCGCGCAATCGGAACCGACTATACCGATGGTAGTGGTGCCAACAAGTTCACCTGGGATGCCACGTTGCACGGCCCGATTCTCGGCCTCACCATCAAGTTCTGAACTTGAAGCGTTGTCTTCAAGTCAGGAAGTCAAACCATGTTACTGCTCAGGTTGCTTCTGCATAGCCTGGCCTTACTGACGTTTGAGTGTGCTCTCCTCGGTTGCGGCGCGCCCATGGGCCTGTGTGGCGGCCCAACGCGCTGTTGTGCACTCATATAAGGTCGCAACACACCATCAGGAGCTATCTATGACTGATGAAACATGCAACACCATTGGGGCGGGCAGTGGCGTAGTAGTCGGTACGGGTGTGGGCGTTATCGGTTCTACAGCAGTGATCCCTGCGGCTGGCACTGAAGATCAAATTGATCCCTCCTGAACCCTGCGGGAATGGCTGAACCCTTGCAGGTGAACCGTTCTGCGAGGGACTTTCTTAGGAGACGGACATGATTCGATCCACATCCATTGTTGCACTGCTGCTCGCGGTCGTGGTGTTTGCGCCACAAGCACCCGCTGATGACTCTCTTCATCCGATGCTACTGGAGCGGGACCGGTTGGTTACCGGTCTGGAGCAGATGCCCTCCCTTTATGGCATGTCAATGGTCATCTTGGAAGAGCCGGTTAAGGTTGAACGTGAGGATAGCCAACCGCAACGGCCGTTGCGGCTGTCGGATGAAGCCACGAACGCGCAGCCGAGGAGAGATCAGTCCTCGGGCAGCGATGCGGATTTGGCCAAGAAGCTGTCCAACCCCGTCGCCGACCTGATAAGCATTCCGTTTCAGTTCAACTACGATGAAGGCTACGGGCCAAAGGACGCGGGCATTCTGCGCCTCAACATTCAGCCGGTCATCCCTTTTACGCTCGACGAAGATTGGAACCTGATCACTCGCACCATCGTTCCGCTGATCTACCAAGGTTCGTTTGCTAAGGGCGTTGACAGCGAGTTCGGCCTGGGCGACATCTTGCAGAGCTTTTTCCTCTCGCCCAAGCAGCCAACCAACGGGTGGACCTGGGGCATCGGCCCGATTTTCAACTGGCCGACGGCGACCGACGATCAACTCGGCACAGGCAAGTGGGGCGCCGGTCCCACGGCCGTTCTGCTGAAGCAGGAGAAGGGTTGGACCTACGGTGCGCTGGTCAACCATGTCTGGTCGTTCGCCGGCGATAGCGATCGCGATGAAATCAACGCGACGTTCCTTCAGCCGTTCCTGTCTTACACGTTCCCGAAAGCAACCACGGTCGGCTTGAGTACAGAGGCGTCATACGACTGGGCCAGCGACCAATGGACGGTGCCGATCATCCCGAGCATCAGCCAACTGACGCGCTTTGGCAAGCTCCCGGTGAGTCTGGGAATTGGCGGCCGCTGGTATGCTCAGTCGCCGGACGGTGGCCCTGAGTGGGGCGTGCGGTTCACGTTCACGGCGCTTCTGCCGAAGTAGGATGCAATACCTTGACGTACATTGCCGAATGGGCTGTTCCAACCACGAACTTAACAAGGAGATGTGACCATGAGGAAATTCATTATTGCAGTACTGGTGCCCTGCCGGAAGTGGAACGGATCGTAGCCGGTCTGCACGGGCGGCGAGAACGGCCCCAGGGAAGAGTGCGGTGTGCGGCCAACTGATAGGGAGATGAAGAGCGATGAGTTGTGGTTCAGTTGAAAGGCACAGGTTGGCGATGAGCAAGACAGGAAGGAGATCAGCCGTGAGAAGTCGAGGCAGAAGTATCGTGAGCATTGCCGCGTCAGCGGGCGCGGCGCTGGCGGGAGGTGGAGGTCTTGTGGCCCAGGCGCAGGACGTCCTGCCTTTTCCGGCCAAACAGTCCGGCAGTACTGCCGGGCGGACCATTCAGGAGTCGGTTTACAGCCCAGCGCCGGCAGTGAGTCACCTGCCGAAAGGCGCGCCGAATATCATCATCTTCCTCGTGGACGATGCCGGTCCAGGGTTGCCGACCACCCTGGGCGGCGAAGTGAACACCCCCACGATGGACCGGCTGATGAAGCAGGGCATCGGCTATAACCGCTTCCACACCACCGCCATGTGCTCGCCGACGCGAGGCGCGTTGTTGACGGGGCGGAACCATCACCGCATCGGCGCCGGACAGATCGCCGAACTGGCGAATGACTGGGATGGGTACTCCGGCACCCAGCCGAAGAGTTGCGCGATGGTGCCTGAAGTCCTGAAGTCCTACGGGTACCATACCGCGGCCTGGGGCAAGTGGCATAACACGCCCGCCGAGCAGACAACCGCAGCCGGCCCGTTCGACTACTGGCCCACAGGCTACGGTTTCGAATACTTTTACGGCTTCCTCGCGGGCGAAGCTTCCCAGTACGAGCCGAACCTGGTGCGCAATACCACCGTGGTGGAGCCGAACAAGCCGAAGGACGGAAGGCCTTATCACCTGACCGAGGATCTGGCCGGCGATGCGATCACCTGGCTGCAACAGCACAAGGCGTTCACACCGGACAAGCCCTTCTTCATGTATTGGGCCTCCGGCGCCATCCATGGCCCGCACCACGTCATGAAGGAGTGGGCCGACAAGTACAAGGGCAAGTTCGACGACGGCTGGGACAAGTACCGTGAACGCGTGTTCGTTAGAGCCAAGGCCAAAGGCTGGATTCCGCAGAACGCGCAACTCACCCCGAGAGATCCGACGATGGCCTCCTGGGACAGCATTCCCGAGGACGAGAAGCCCTTCCAGCGCCGACTGATGGAAGTGGCCGCCGGCTATGCCGAGCACGTGGATACCTACATCGGCAAGGTGGTGGATGAAGTGGAGCGGCTCGGTTACGGCGACAACACGCTGATCTTCTACATCTGGGGCGACAACGGATCCTCCGCGGAGGGCCAGAACGGAACGATCAGCGAGTTGCTCGCGCAGAGCGGCATTCCGTCCACCGTCCAAATGCACATCAAGGCGCTCAACGAACTCGGCGGTCTCGACGTACTGGGCTCGCCTAAGACGGACAACCAGTATCACGCCGGTTGGGCTTGGGCCGGTAGCACGCCCTACAAAGGCACCAAGCTCCTCGCATCCTGCTTCGGCGGCACGCGCAACCCGTTGATCGCCCGCTGGCCGGCTAAGATCAAGTCCGATCCGACGCCCCGCGCCCAGTTCCTGCACTGCATTGACGTGGTGCCCACGATCTATGATGTCGTCGGCATCAAGCCACCCAGCGTGGTCAACGGCATCCCGCAGGATCCATTCGATGGCGTCAGTTTTGCCAGTACGTTCAACGACGCCAAAGTCAAGGAAGTCCGGCACACTCAGTATTTCGAGATCATGGGCAGCCGCGGCATCTATCAGGACGGCTGGTTTGCCTGCGCTTTGGGCCCACGCCTTCCATGGGTGCCCGGCCTCCCCAAGGGCTTCTTTGATGAGAAGGGCCAAGTCGCCTGGACACCCGACAAAGACAAGTGGGAACTGTACAACATTGACCAAGACTGGTCGCAAGCAAATGACCTCGCGGACAAGATGCCCGAGAAGCTCGCGCAGATGAAAGAAGTCTTCACCATGGAGTTCGCCAAGAACAAAGGCTTCCCTGTCGGCGGCGGCCTGTTTGTCCCCATCATGCGACCGGATCTGAGGATCTCGACGCCGTACACGGAGTGGACGTTTTCGGGCGACATCAACCGCATGCCGGAGTTCACCGCGCCGGCCCTTGGAAACAAGGAGAACGTCGTCACGATTGACGCCGACATTCCCGCCAACGCCAACGGCTGTCTCTACAAGCTGGGCTCGTTCGCCGGTGGTCTGACGTGCTATGTCAAGGACGGCGTGCTCTCCTATGAGTACAACCTCTTTGAGATTCAGCGCACGCGGATCAAGGCGACGGAGACGCTCCCGGTCGGCAAGGTGAAGATCGAGGTCATCACCAGGTATGCCGTCAAGAAGTCCGCGGGCCCACTGGATATCACTCTGAAGGTCAACGGCAGGGAAGTGGCCAGGGGACAAGTGCCCATCTCCGCGCCGTTGCTGTTCACAGCCAACGACTGCCTCGACATCGGCGTCGCCCTCGGCTCACCCGTGTCGCCCGAGTATTTCGACATGGCGCCGTTTAAGTTCAACGGCAAGATCGAGCAGGTACACGTGGAATACACCAAGTAATTACCAGTTCCTGCGTGAACCGCGCCCGCCGTCACGCGGTGGCGGGCGCGGCGACCAGAAAGGAAAAAGCGAAAGGAAACGGGACAATGAAAACCAGAACCAGACAAAACTTCATCGCCATGGCACTGCTCGCATGCGCCATGTGCGCACAGGCGCAGACCTCGCCAAAGATGAAGATGACGACGGATATTCCGCCGCAGATTACCACGCCGGATTCCGTCGACACTCGGCTGGGCACGCTCAGGTTCTTTGACGGCTTCCCGGACGATGCCACTGTCGAGAAGGTCTATGACAACCTCGATTTCTCGCGTGGCGTGCAAGCCTTCCTCAATGCCATGCCCGGCGCGTCGGTCTATGCCTGCCGCGAGGGCATGCGCAGCCAGGGCGCCGACAACCAGACCGTGCTCATCATGGAGACGCTGATGGACTCGAAGTCGCTGTTCCTCACCGCGAACTCCGAAACCGTCTATAGCCTGATGTGGCTGGACTTGAAGGACGGCCCGCTGGTCATCGAGACGCCGCCGAACATTCTGGGTATCATTGACGATCACTGGTTCAATTATGTCGGCGACGTGGGCAACGCCGGCCCGGACCGGGGCAAGGGGGGGAAATTTCTGCTGCTGCCGCCCGGCTACCAGGGCGACGTGCCCACGGGCTACTTCGTCTTCCGCTCCGCCACATTCGGCAATATCTTCTTCTGGCGCGGCTTTCTGGTCAACGGCGACCCCCGGCCGGCCGTCGAGAGCACGAAGAAATTCGCCAGGGTCTATCCGCTGGCGCAGGCGAAAAATCCGCCGCCGATGAAGTTCGTCAACGTCTCCGGCAAGGCCTTCAACACGATTCATGCCACCGACTTCTCGTTCTTCGAGGAGATCAACCACATCGTGCAGGAAGAACCGACTGCGGCACTGAATCCGGAAACGCTCGGCCTTCTGGCCGCCATCGGCATCGAGAAAGGCAAGCCCTTCGCCCCGGATGCGCGCATGAAGCGGATTCTCACCGAGGCTGCGGCCGTGGGCAACGCCACCGCGCGGGCCATTGTTTTCAGGAGTCGCCTCAAGGACACGCCTCTCTTCCCAAACAGCGCATGGAGCACGGCGTTCCCTGGCGGTAGCCACGAATTTCTCTCGCAGCCGGGCGTGCGCAGCCTCGATGCCCGCACGTTCTTCTTCTACTACGCCACTGGTATCACGCCGGCCATGGCCGCGAAGATGGTGGGCGTCGGCTCGCAATATGCCGTGGCGTTCGTCGATTCTCAGGGGAAGGCGCTCGACGGCAGCAAGACCTACAAGGTGCATCTGCCGCCAAACATCCCGGCGAAAGACTTCTGGTCGTTCGTCGTTTACGACAACCAGACGCGCTCGATGCTGCAGACCGACGCGCAGTTCCCCAGCCTCGGCAGCCAGTCCAAAGGCATCGTCATCAATCCCGATACTTCGGCGGACGTTTACTTCGGCCCGACCGCGCCGGCGGGGCACGAGGCGAACTGGGTGCAGACCGTTCCCGGTAAGGGCTGGAACGTCGTCCTGCGTCTCTACGGCCCGCTCCAACCGTGGTTCGACAAGACCTGGAAACCTGGCGAGATCGAGTTGGTGAAGTAAGTCGATGATAAACAGCGCGAGCTGCTCGCGAGAGCGGCTCGCGAGTTCACGACCGACGCGAAAACTCAACAGCCAGTATCAAGGAAATGAAGGGAAGAGCAGTGAGATCAATACACAAAAGAAACCTCCTCGGCGCCGCGCTCATCGTAGCTCTGGCGGCCATGTCCGCTTCATCGTTTGCGGCCGACATCACGCCGGGCGAGGCCCGCGCCATTGCCAAGGAAGCCTACATCTATGGCTTCCCGCTGGTAGACGGCTACCGCATCCAATACGCCTACCACGTGGACCGCAACAATCCCGAGTTCAAAGCGCCGTGGAACGAAATTCGCAACATGGCGCGCGCCTTCACGTCTGAGGACAGGGCGGTCCAAACGCCCAACTCCGACACACCCTATTCGATGCTCGGTCTCGATCTGCGGGCCGAGCCACTTGTGCTCACCGTGCCGCCCATCGAGAAGAATCGGTATTTCTCAGTGCAGTTGATTGACTCCTACACACATAACTTCGCCTACATCGGCAGCCGCGCCACAGGCAATGAGGGTGGCAGTTTCCTAATCGCTGGCCCGGCCTGGAAGGGCGCACAGCCCGAAGGCGTCAAGGAAGTGATCCAGTCCGAAACCGAGCTCGCACTGGCCGTATATCGTACCCAACTCTTGAATCCTGGCGACCTCGATAACGTGAAGAAGGTCCAGTCAGGCTATAAGGTGCAGACCCTTTCGCAGTTCCTCGGCAAGCCCGCGCCGGCGCCTCCCCCAATGATCGAATTCCTCAAGCCGCTCACCCCGGAGCAGCAGAAAACATCACCCGAATTCTTCAGTGTTCTGAACTTTGTCCTGCGATTCTGCCCCACGCATCCTTCCGAGCAGGAGCTGATGGCACGCTTCGCTAAACTCGACATTGGCGCGGGGCAAACCTTCGACGTCGGCAAACTCTCTCCTGAGCTGCGCAAAGCCGTGGAAGACGGTATGGTCGACGCCTGGCACACACTGTCCGAGTTCCAGAAAGCAAAATTGGACTCCGGAGAGGTCACCAGCGGCGACTTGTTCGGTACGCGAGCATTCTTGAGGAACAACTATCTCTACCGCATGGCCGCCGCCGTACTCGGCATCTACGGGAACTCGCAGGCGGAAGCGATGTATCCCATCTACGCAGTGGATGCGGCCGGCGAGAAACTGGATGCTTCGAAAAGCCGTTACACGCTGCGGTTTGCCCCGGGTGAGTTACCGCCTGCCAAAGCATTCTGGTCGCTGACCATGTATGAATTGCCCTCCAGTTTGCTCGTGGCGAACCCACTCAACCGCTATCTCATCAACTCGCCGATGCTGCCCGATTTGAAACCTGACTCCGACGGCGGACTGACGCTGTACGTCCAGCACGAGTCGCCCGGCAAGGATAAGGAGCCGAATTGGCTGCCAGCGCCCGCCGGACAGTTCATGGCCGTGTTACGACTTTACTGGCCGACAGAAGATGCGTTGAACGGTAATTGGAGGCAGCCGCCAATGAAACGCGTGGAGTGATCGGAGACCACCAGGTTGCCTCGCAACGTAACCAATTGTCCAAGGTGACCCGGCTAACAGGCCGCCCCGCGTCTCCGCCGGGCGGCCTTGGTTGTATTTCGTTACTGCCCTCCGCCCAGCGCCGCCACCAGGATGCCGTAGCCGAACATCAGCAGAAACTGAGCGCCGAACACGATGAGGCCCAGCCGGTTGATCTGCTGTGCTTTCCGGGGGTGCTCTTGACGCCAAACGTAGTAGAGGGTGGAGCTGATCAGCACACAGGCGTAGGGGACTAGCAGAAAAAGCAGTGTGTATCGCGTGTACCTTGAAGACAACGGGGTACAGCGTAGAAGCACGCCGAAATCAGTCTGGACCGGTCCAAAGTTCTCGACAGATTCAGCTACTAAAGGATTACGCCGAGCGGGGAACAACTATGAAGCGGAGGATTTGGGATTCAGGGCGTTTACGCTGAGTGCCAGCAACATCAAGCCCTGGGACGCTGATTTCGACAACCTGGAACATGCGGTGCTGGAGTCAGCAGACAACATCAAGGCTGCCCCTCATACGGGAGAGCGTTACTGCCGCACAGGGGTATCAGGGCACGGCCCCCTCGGGCTATTGAGGTGACTCATGGATATGGAAATGACTGCCGAAGCAAAACAGCTTCTGGTCAACGTCGCACAGGTCGCGGAGCTACTTGGACTCAGCGAGAGAACGGTGTGGCGTCTGGTCAGCACAGGTGAAATCCCAGGTCCAATCCGGCTCGGCCGCTCTTGTCGCTGGTCACGCAAAGTCATCGAGATGTTTGTCGAGACGAAAGTCGCTGAGATGGCTGCTTAAAGCTGGGAGGTCCGGGTTGGCGTCGATCTTCAAACGCAAAAAATACGCCCCGGTGCCCTCTGCTGCTGAAGTAGTCGAAATCAACAGCGGAAAAGGACCGTCCCGACTGGTTGCCCGGTGGGTGGACAACGGGGGTGTGTCACATCAGGCCGAAGTCGATCGCAGTCTGAGGTTTGGCGACCGTATTGTCGTCGGCGAATCCAAATGTTGGTACATCGCCTATGACACCCCCGCCGGGAGAAAGCATCGCAAGGCCTATACCGACAAGGCGGCATCTTTCGCACTGGCCGAACGTCTACAGCGAGAGGTCGCACGTCGTCGCGAAGGCCTGATTGATGCGTATGACGATTATGCGAAGCTCCACATCAACCAACATGTGGCTGACCCTTAGTACGATGATGGCTACTGCCGGGATGAGCCAGAGGGTACGCCAGTCGCACATGCGGCATGCCGATCCCCGGCTTACTGAAATCACCTACATGGACGAACGTCTGTTGCCGATTGCTGAGGAGCTGTTCCGGGTGCCGGCAATTGAGTCTCAGGCTGGAGCGGTTGGGGGCGATGAGCAAGAGGTCCGGCCAACACTATCGCCAACACTTTCAACAGATAGACACCGAAAAGCTGCCACTTTGGTGCTGGAACTGTCAGTGCCTGGCACGCAAGTGCAAGAGCCACGGGTGGAAATGTTGGTCCGCGGGCCAGGGTCACAAGTGGCTTTGCTTCAAGCGGTTGGACGCCTTCTGGCATCAAATGACAAGGCCTCGCACCAGTTGGTACAAGGCCTATTGCAAAAAGCGGGTGAAGGGACTTGAACCCTCGACATTCACGTTGGCAACGTGACGCTCTACCACTGAGCTACACCCGCGGGGCTTGCCTGTTGCCGGTGGCAAGACGTTCCATTGTACGAATCGGCTGGATGCTGGCAAGCCGCAAGACCGGCCTTGACGCTTGTCTGATCGGCGGTATGCTGGGCGGCGACTTCGACAGGTGCCCCCGGAAGCCGTGACGTGCTTGAGCATTTCGCGACGCATCCAGGGGTGAAAAGGGAAGCGAGGTGCCCCAGGACGCTGTTTCAGCCGATGGGGAATTCCTCCGCGGACGCGCCGCCGTGATGGGCCCCCCCGCCCCCGGAAATTGTGGCCGGTGAGCCACGAATCCGTTTGATGGGGGGAGCGTCCCGTTCAACAAGCCACTGTTTCAGCCTGCAATGGGCTCAAGCGGGAAGGCGAACGGGAGCACGCCCTTAGCCGGAAGACCTGCCTGTGGGAGCCAGGTGTGTCCTCGCGGTTTCACACAAGGACGCCCGGGCAGGTTCGTATCCGCTTCCCCTTGGCGAATGCATTCCCGCACCGGTCAGCCGCTCGCGCGGCAGTCCCCACGAGGACACGTGTCTATCGACGTGTTCAAGGGGATGAGCCCGCGCGAATCGGGCTGGAAAGGCTGTGAGATGTTTCGTTTCATTCCTGTGGTTGTGTTGTTGACCGCATCATGGGCCGCGGCGGCGCCGGCGCTGCTCAGCGAAAACTTCGCGGATGATCCAGTGGCTGGTGCCCGGGCAACGGTGGTCGGCGACGGTTCACGCTTCACCTTCAACGCGGCCGGCCAGACGCTCACCGCCGCTTACGACACGCTGCTGCCGACCTCGCGCATGCAGTGGCAACTGCCCGGCGGCACGCACCTGACGCAGAACGATTCGTTCAGCTTTCAGACCAGCTTCCTCATTCACTCGGCAGGCTTCTTCGCCGATCCCTTCGGCTACGCCCAGATTTCCTTCGGGCTGATCAACAGCGCCACCACCGGCCTCGACCGCACCGGCACACCCGCGGACGCTACCAGCGATGACTGCCTCGACGTCGCCACCGTCGATTACTTCCCCAACCTCTCCACGTTTTTCCCCAGCCCCAACGTGCAGCCGCTGATCATCGAATCCGACGACGGCAACCCGCTGACTGATGCCTTCGTCGGCCTGCACTATCCCACCAGTCTGGAATCGGCGCTCAACGGGCCCGGCGAAGCGGACCTGCCCCGCGATATCCTGCTCACCGCTGCGTTTTCCTACAACGCCAGCACCGGCCGCGTCACGCTCACGCTCGATCAGAACAGCTCGCCGCTGACGATCAACAGCGAAGGCGAAGCCGGCATCGGCGGACTGGACGGCGACATCGCCACCATCCAGTTCGACCTGCCCGGCGGCGCTGAATTCGACCTCGACGCCTTCAGCATTCTGCTCTGGCAGGACGGCTGGACGTTCGGATCTTCAAGCGTCACCGCCGACGTGACCTTCGAGTCCTTCGCCGTATTCGTGCCCGAGCCGGGCGCTATCGCACTGCTGGCCGTGAGTCTGCTGGCGCTTTGGCGCAGGAAATAATGATGGGATTTGCGATTTACAATTTGCGATTTGCCAATGAAAGTGCCGTTGGCGCGATCGTTGCGCGAAACTCGAAACTCGACGGCCGCAACAGCGGCACCGCCGCTCAAACTCGAAACTCGAAACTCGGTTTCACCTTGATCGAGCTGCTTGTGGTCATCAGCATCATCGGCCTGCTGCTGGGACTGCTCATGCCCGCCCTGGCGTCCGCCCGACGCACGGGACGCCAGTCGGTCTGCCTCAGCAACCTGCATCAGCTTGCCGCCGCCCAGACGCAATACCTGGCGGAAAACAACGAGACGTTCTGGCCCTATTTTCAGACCGAAACCACCGGCCGACGCTGGTGGTTCGGCTTCGAACTCAACGGCCCCGGCAGCGGGACCAATCGGCCGCTGGACAAATCCAAAGCGGTGCTCGCTTACTACCTGACCACCGACGATGATGTGTTCAACTGTCCCAGCTTCCCCTACGACGAAGCGGGCTATTTCCCCAAGTTCGAGCGGCGGGCCGCCAGCTACGGCTACAACCTGCACCTGGCCACCGGCCCGCGGCGCATCGTCGATTACGCCGGCCGCGCCAGTGAGGTGTTCGTCTTCGCCGACGCCATTCACTTCGACTTCGGCGTCAACTACAACGAAGGTCACTACATCCTCTACAACCGCGTGCCCGTCCGCTCCGGCTACGCCCACTATCGCCACGATGACACCACCAGCGTGCTGTTCATGGACGGCCACGCCCAATCCCGCCGCGAGCGCGGCTTGGTGTTCAACACCACCAACATGCAATGCGCCGGCGCGGCCGCCAACCTCGCAGACGATCAGCAGGCGCCAGTCATCTATGGCCTGCCTTGAAATGTTTTAAACCGCAGAGACGCAGAGGACGCGGAGGAAGGCAATGAATTAGAGAAGGAAACCAGGAACCCATGAATGATGGAATTCGGTTTTCCTTCCTGCATTCCTGGCTTCCTTCTAAATCCGCGTTGCCATTGCCTTCCTCCGCGTCCTCTGCGTCTCTGCGGTTCAATTTGATTCACAGAGCAGGCACGTCGAGCCATTGCTTCTGCCGCCAGCTCTGCATGCCCAGTTCCGCCAACTGCACGCCCTTGGCGCCTTCGCGCAGCGACCAGCGGAACGGCTCATCCAACGCCACGTGCCGCAGGAACAACTCCCACTGCACCTTGAAGGCGTTGTCATATTCAATGTTGTCCGGCACCGTCTGCCACCCCCGGAAGAAGTCGATCGGCTGCGGAATGTCGGGGTTCCACACGGGTTTTGGTGTTTCAGCCGCTGACTGCACCACCACATCGCGCAGGCCCGCCACCGCGGAGCCTTTGGTGCCATCGACCTGCACGGTCAACAGATCATCGCGCCGCACCCGCGTGCACCACGAGCTGTTGAACTGGCACACCGTGCCGTCCTCGAGCACGAAGATGGCATAAGCCGAGTCGTCCGCATCCGCATCGTAGATGTTGCCCTGTTCATCGCGGCGCTTGGGCAGATCGGTGCTGCCGTAGGCGACCAGCGATTTGATGGGGCCGAACAGATTGCTGATCACGTACTGCCAGTGGCAGAACATGTCGATGATGATGCCTCCACCGTCGGCCGCGCGATAGTTCCAGCTTGGGCGCTGGGCGGGTTGATCGAGGCCGAGTCCGGTGAACACCCAGTAGCCGAACTGCCCGCGCACGGAGAGAATTTTCTCAAAGAAGCCAAGTTCGCGCAACATGGCCAGCTTGCGGAAACCCGGCAGCCAGAGCTTGTCCTGCACCACGCCGTTTTTGAGCTTGGCGTTTTCCACCAGTTTGGCCAGCTTCAGTGCGTCGGCCGTGTTGGTGGCGGTGGGTTTTTCGCAGTAGATGTGTCGCCCCGCTTCCACCGCCATCTGCACAAACTCCACGCGGCGCAGCGTGTCGGAAGCATCGAAGAAAATCTCGCACTCCCCATGCTTGCCCGCGATGGCCCCCGGAAGGTCGGTGGTATAGGGCAGCTTCTGTCCAATCTCGCGCACCGCCATGCCTTCCGCCAGGCTCGCCAGCTTGTTACTGTTGCGCCCGGTGAGGATGGGTTTTGGCATGAGCGTCAAATCAGGATTGATGTGCACGCCGCCCTGCTTGATGATGGCCAGGATGGATCGCAGCAGGTGCTGGTTGGTGCCCATGCGTCCGGTGACGCCGTTCATGACGATGCCGATATCGCGTGTTTCCATGGTTAATAGCTTACGATTCGCCAGCATCGGCGGCGATAGAGGAAGCGGACGGGCTGCTTAGCGCCAAGGGACAAGCAGGCAGCACCAGGCGCGGAAGCGACAAGAAAATGATCGAGGCAACGGGCAGACCGTCTCTCTCGTCAATTGGCTGTCCACATTTAGCCCCCGCTGAACACACCGAGGGCCACCCCGCGCCTCGCTCCACCCACTCGCGCCCCGCGTGTATTCACGCGGGGCTAAATGGGGACAGGCGGCGCTCAGTGTGAAATTTGTATCGTATCGCTGCCGGCGCGCACAGGCTGGTCGGCGATTCTCAGTTTTTCGAAGGTCGCGCGAAAAAATTTCTATTGCTGTGTGCACCTGCACTTACGCACCATTTCACCCCTTCAAAACTTCCGGGGGCGCGCACAAACGTTGCGCTGCGCCCTTTTATAGGAAGGCCGTCCGGTT
>JADLFV010000126.1 GCA_020849625.1 Phycisphaeraceae bacterium | reverse complement strand
TCATCCGAAACCGGACGGCCTTCCTATAAATGGGCGAAGCGCAACGTTTGTGCGCGCCGGAGGCTGTTTTGAGGGGGCGAAAAAGAGCGTAAGTGCAGGCAGGATCAGCAATAGAAATTATTTCGCGTGAACTCAAAAAAACTGAGAATCGCTTGCCAGTCTGTGCGCGCTCATCGCAACAACGGCACAAAAAGCAGCGAAAGCGCCGCGAGGCTGCGGCGGCTAAACCGTGTAGCCCGGCGGCCACGCCGGGGGGTTTGTCGGATGTCCTATCGGCTCCTCTGTCATGGGGTCAGACCCTATTGACTATTTATTGACTATTGACCCTATTGACTATTGCCCCTATTGACTATTTATTGACTATTCTGGAGAACAGACTGTTGCGATAGATTGCTCGCTGCCACGGCCGGTAAACCGGCCTCAGCCGAGGGGATGCAGAGGTTCCGGGTGTGAGGGCGCGGCATGGACAGGCGGATGTATGAAGGGCACCGCATTCACATGCGGCGCTGTTGATTACGACATCAGCAGGATCACCATCAACTGCGCACACAACACGCGCAGGATCATGGTCAGGGGATAGACGGTGGCGTAAGCCAACGCGGGGGAATCGCTGCCGGCGACGCTGTTGGCGAATTGCAGGGCGGGGGGGTCGGTCATGCTGCCGGCCAGGAGGCCGCAGATCATCAGGTAGTTGGTTTTGTAGATCAGGCGCATGACCAGCGCCACAGCCAGCAGCGGGACCACGGTGATGATGGCAGCCAGTCCCATCCACTCGAGTCCGGGGCCATGCACGAGAGTGTCCACGAAGCCCTGGCCGCTCTTGAGGCCGACGCAGGCCAGGAACAGGACGATGCCCAGTTCGCGGAGCATGAAGTTGGCGCTGATGGGCAGATACCAGACCAGCGGGCCGATGTTGCCGACGCGGGAGAGGATGATGGCGACGATCAGCGGACCGCCGGCCAGTCCCAGCTTCACAGGCGCGGGGACGCCGGGCAGGGTGAAGGGGATGCTGCCGACGAGGATGCCCAGAGCGATGCCCACGAAGACGGGGATCACCTGCGGGTGGTTGAGCGTTTTGGGTGAATCGCCCAGTTCGGTGGCGACTTTGTCGATGGCGGGTTTCTCGCCGACGGCCAGCACGGTGTCGCCGTACTGCAGGGCGAAGCCGGGCATAGTGGCCATCTCGACGCCGGAGCGGCTGACGCGGGTGAGGGCGACGCCGAAGCGGCGGACGTAGTCCAGCTCAGCCAGGGTCTTGCCCAGCGGGGCTTTCTGCGTGACCACGATGCGCTTGGTGGTGATGGTCGAAGGCTGCGTGCGCAGGTCCATCGACGATTCCTTACCGATGACCATGCGCAGTTGATTGAGTTCTTCCTGTGTGCCGACCGCCAGCAGCACGTCGCCGAGTTTGAGCGCGGTTTCAGGCTGGGGCACGGAGAGCTGGCCGTCCTGGAAGATGCGCGAGACCACCAACCCGCCCCCGGAAGCGCCACCCCCGGAAGATAGCAGCGGCACGTCCTTGAGCGCGATGCCGGCGAGGTTGGGATTGCTCACCTCGATGTTCAGGCGGCTGAGGCGCGGGGCTTCGGTGTGCATGACCTTGGCCAGGGTCTGCTCCTCCTGCTGCATGTTGACGCGGAAGAGCGCGCGGATCAGGACCATGACCATGATGATGCCGATGACGCCGAAGGGATAAGCCACGGCATAACCGACGCCCGGAAGGTTGGTGATGGAGGCGCGGGTGGCGTCATCCATGGGGATGTCAGCCAGGGCCTGCTGAGCGGCGGCGAGCGATGGGGTGTTGGTGGTCGCGCCACTGAACAGGCCGACGGCAGCGGGCAATTGCACGCCCAGGAACTTGTGAAAGCCCACGGCCAGCAAGGCGCCGCCGATGACGATGCACGCGGCCGCGACGTTCAACGGCAGGCCGGCGCGACGAAGACTGGCCAGGAAACCGGGGCCCACCTGCATGCCGATGGTATAGACGAACAGAACGAGGCCGAACTCGCGCACGAAGTGGAGGACTTCTTCGTTCAGGTGCACGCCGAAGTGTCCGAAGCCGATGCCGGCAAACAGCACGCCGGCAATGCCCAGGCCCAGTCCCTTGTAGCGGATGGAACCGATAGCCAGGCCGAGGGCGGTGACCAGGGCCAGGATCAGGATGGCGCTGGCCACAGACTGACCGGCAAATAATTCGTGAAAGAACCCCACAGGAGCCTCCCAGTTGCCCAACCTCACATTAAGGATCGGTCATTCTACGGGCCGGAACGAGTGCGGCAAATGATGGTGGATGGAAGATGGAAGATGACAAATGGCAGATGTATCGGAAGGAGAGCCGGCCCAACAAGGCCCTCTGCCCTCTGCCCTCTGCGATTGCTTGGACTACACCGTTGCAATTTGCAATAATGGTGCAAATGAGTTCAGTGCCCCAAACCAATCACTGCCAGCAGTGCCAGTGGGGATGCCCCCCGCTGTCGGTGGACGCCGCCACCGCGGCGGCGGCCCGCGATGCCCAGGCCCCCCTGCCGCCGGTCACCTGCTCCATCCTCGATTCGGTGATCGCCGCCATCTTCACCGTCGATCTGGACTGGCGCATCACCAGCTTCAACCAGGAAGCTGAGCGCATCACCGGCGTCAAACGCCACGAAGCGATCGGCCAGCACTGGGCGGACGTGGTGCGTCAGGCCGATGCCGACAGCGATTGCGCGTTGCGCCAGTCGTTGCGCACGGGCAAGCCGATGGTCGATCGCCACAGTTCGCTGACCACGGCCGACGGCAAACGCATTCCCATCCGCTTGAGCACCGGCGTGCTCTACGACAACCAGGGCAAGATCGCCGGCTGCATCGAGTCGTTCCGCGATCTGTCCATGGTCGAGGAACTGCAGAAGCAACTGGAATCGCAATTCACCTACGAGGACATCATCGGGCGCAGCGGGCCGATGCGTAAGCTGTTCGAGATGCTGCCGGTGCTGTCGGACTCCGACTCGACCGTGCTGATCGAAGGCGCCAGCGGCACGGGCAAGGAACTGGTGGCCCGCGCCATTCACAATCTTTCGCCGCGCAGCAAGAAAAAGTTCATCGCCATCAACTGCGGCGCGTTGCCTGACACGCTGCTGGAAAGCGAACTGTTCGGCTACAAAAAGGGCGCGTTCACCGATGCGAAGCAGGACAAGCCCGGACGCTTCGCCGTGGCCGAGGGCGGCACGATCTTCCTCGATGAGATCGGCGACATTTCACCGGCCATGCAAACCCGCCTGCTGCGCGTGCTGCAAGAGCGTGTGTACGAGCCGCTGGGTTCGGTCACGCCCATCAAGACCGATGTGCGCATCATTGCCGCGACCAACAAGAACCTGCACAGCCTGGTGCAAAAAGGTACGTTCCGCGACGACCTGTTCTATCGCATCGACGTGATCCGCGTGGATCTGCCGAGCCTGCAGGACCGCCGCGAGGACATTCCGCTGCTGATCGAGCACTTCATCCATCGCTTCAATCGCCTGCAGGATAAGAGCGTGGTGGGTCTGAGCGACGAGGCTTGGGCCATCCTGCTGGAACATGAATACCCCGGCAACGTGCGCGAACTGGAGAACATCATCGAGCACGCCTTCGTGCTCTGCCGCGGCGGCCAGATCGAGATGCGCCACCTGCCCGGCTGGCTGCGCGGGGTCGATCACCAGCAGCAGGCCTTGACCAAGCCCAACTCCATGACGCTGGAGCAGATGGAGCGGATCATGATCGCCGACGCCCTGCGCCGCCACGACGGCAACCGCCAGTTGGCCGCCAAACAACTGGGCATTCACCCGTCCACCTTGTTCCGCAAACTGCGAAGCCTGGACATCGACGTGCCGGAGCAGGATGGGAGAAGCAGGAAGTAGGGTGTAGGGTTTAGGGGGTAGGGGTTGTAGTTGTGAAGCGCAAAAGGAAAACGGACGGATCACGTTGTCACGCGCGCCGTCCGACTTTCAGTTGAGACACATGGCGAAACCTACTGCCTACTCCCTACTGCCTACTGCCTGCACTCACGCCCAGCTCATCAGGGTCTTGATGTAGCCCCAGCGGGTGTAGATGCGGGGGTCGGGGCAGTTTTTGATGTTCATGCTGCCACGCATCTGGTTGACGGATTCGTACTCGTGCTCGGTCATCCACTCGCGCACGCCGTCGATGATGGTGGTCAGGTGGTTGGGGCCGTAGCGCAGCAGAGCGGAGACCATCTGCACGGCATGAGCGCCGCACATCACCGCCCGCAGGGCGTCGTCCACGGTGTACACGCCGCCACTGGCCGCCAGGGACATCTGCACCGACGGGCTGATCATGCCCAGCCAGCGCAGGCGCAGCGGCAGTTCGTCGTGGCTGGACAGCGGATAAGCGTGCGACATTTCCAGCTCTTCCAGGTCGATCACCGGCTGATAGGTGCGGTTGAACAGCACCAGGCCCGCAGCGCCCGCCTTGTTCAGACGCTGGGCCAGCGAGGGCAGACCCGCGAAAAACGGCAGCATCTTCACCGTCAGCGGAATGGTCGTCGCTGCACGCACGGCAGTCACAAGGTCCACCGTCTGCTTTTCAATGGCGTCGGTGGTCTGGTCGAGCTGGAAGGTCATCTCGTAGGTGTTCAACTCCAGGGCGTCGGCCCCGGCCTGCTCGATGAGCTTGGCGTAACGCACCCAGGCATCGCGGTGGTTGCCGTTGAGCGAAGCGATCACCGGGACGGCCACCGCCTTCTTGATCTGCTCGATCTGGCGCAGATATTCATCGGGCCCCAGCTTGTAGCCTTCGGGGTCGGGCAGATAGCTGCCGGCCGCTTCGGGTGAATTTTCGCCGAACTCGCGGGCACGGGTCATGCCCAGTTCTTCGCCCACGATCTGCTCCTCGAACAGCGAGTGCATGACGATGGCCGAAGCACCGGCATCTTCGAGTTGGCGTACGGTGTCGAGGCTGTCAACCATGGGTGAAGCGCCGGGCATAAACGGGTGCTTCAGTTCCAGGCCGCAGTATTTGATGGATAGATCAACGTCCATGTGGGGTCTCCGAGGTTTAGCGGCCGAGCTCGCTCGGCCATGGGCGAGCAAGCTCGCCCGCTAAACGGGGTTGATGGTGGTTCAGTTCTGATCGGCCTGTTTGTCGGCTGCTGCCGCGCCGCGGCGGATGTCAGCGAGCTGTTTGTAGAGTTCGACGCGGGCGGCGGCGCTGCGTTCGGCCTGGGCTTCCAGTTCGGCGAAACGGGCCGGGTTCATCTTCTGCACCATGCGGAAGCGCGTCTCGTTGGCGTGATACTGGCTGACCTTGGCCTTGATCGGCGGCGAGTCGAGCTGCAACGCCGGCTCACCTTTTTCAATCTTGCGGGGGTCGAAGCGATACAGGGGCCACACGCCGCTATCGACCGCCAGCTTCTGCTGTTCGAGGCCGTTGGCCAGGTCATAGCCGTGGGCGATGCAGTGACTGTAGGCGATGATCAGCGAAGGCCCGTCGTAGCTCTCAGCTTCGAGGAAGGCCTGCACGGTCTGGGTGTCCTTGGCGCCGAAGGCGACGGAGGCGACATAGACGTGACCGTAGCTCATGGCGATCAGGCCCAGGTCCTTCTTGGAGGTCATCTTGCCGGCATTGGCGAACTTGGCGGAGGCGCCCAGCGGGGTGGACTTGGAAGCTTGGCCGCCGGTGTTGGAATAGACTTCGGTGTCGAGCACGAGGATGTTGACGTTCTGGGTCTGGGCCAGGACGTGGTCGAGCCCGCCGTAGCCGATGTCGTACGCCCAGCCGTCGCCGCCGAGGATCCACACGCTGCGGGGCATGAGCGAATCGAGGATCGGCAGCAGTCGTTTGGCGGCCGGATCATCCATCTTGCGCAGCTCTGCGTCGATGTCCTTGATGACCGCCTCGAGCTGCTTGGCGGTGCCGTTGGTCGAGCCGGCACACTGCAATGCGGTCTGCACGCGGCTGTCGCCGAGCTTGGGCGCGAGCTGTTTGAGCAGGAACTCGGCCTGCATGCGCTGGGCATTGACCGCCAGACGCATGCCGAAGCCGAACTCCGCATTGTCCTCGAACAGCGAGTTGCACCAGGCAGGCCCGCGGCCGAGCTTGTTGACAGTGTAGGGCGTGGTGGGCAGGTTGCCGCCGTAGATCGAGGAGCAACCGGTGGCGTTGGCGATCATCAGTCGTTCGCCGAACAACTGCGTCATCAGCTTGACGTAAGGCGTCTCGCCGCAGCCGGCACAAGCGCCGGAGAACTCAAACAACGGCTCGAGCAACTGCGAACCCTTGACGTCGATGCGCACGATCTTCTCGCGCTCGATCTGCGGGATGTTGATGAACTTGTCCCAGTTGGCCCGCTCGACCTCGAGGTGTTCGAGGCGGTTTTCCAGGTTGATGGCTTTGCGTTTGGGCTCGGCCTTGTTCTTGGCGGGGCAGACCATGACGCACAGGTTGCAGCCGGTGCAGTCGTCGGGCGCGACCTGGATGGTGAACTTGTTGCCGCGCAGGTCGGGGGCCTTGTAATCGACGCAGGGCAGGCCCTCGGGGGCGTCGTCGGCACTGTAAACCTTGGCCCGGATGGCGGCATGGGGGCAGACCATCGAGCACTTGTTGCACTGGATGCAGACGCTCGAATCCCAGATGGGAATCTCGGCGGCGATGCCGCGTTTCTCCCACTTGGTGGTGCCGGTGGGCCAGGTGCCGTCGGCCGGCAGAGCGCTGACCGGCAGCAGATCGCCGCGGCCGGCCATGATCTGGGCAGTGATGCGCTGCACGAAGTCGGGGGCCTCGGCCGGAACCACCGGGGGCCGCTTGATGGTGGAGGTCGCCTTGTTGGGCACGTTGACCTTGTGCAAGTTGGCCACGGTGGCATCGACGGCTTCGAAGTTGCGGCGGACCACTTCCTGGCCCTTCTTGCCGTAGGTCTTTTCGATGGCCTTCTTGATGTACTTGATCGCTTCTTCCTGGGGCAGGATGCCACTGATGGCGAAGAAGCAGGTCTGCATGATGGTGTTGATGCGGGTGCCCATGCCGGTGTCGCGGGCCACGGACAGAGCATCGATGGTGTAGAACTGAATCTTCAGGTCGATCATCTTCTGCTGGATGTCAGCCGGCAGATGGTTCCAGACCTGGTCGGCCGGGTAAGGCGAGTTGAGCAGGAACACCGCCCCGGGCTGAGCCAGTTCCAGCACGTCGAAACGATCGACGAAGAACGGCTGGTGGCAGCCGATGAACTTGGACTTGGTGATCAGGTACGGACTGCGGATAACCTTGGGCCCGAAGCGCAGGTGGCTGGTGGTCATGGCGCCGGACTTCTTGGAGTCATAGACGAAGTAGCCCTGGCCGTAGGATCCGGTGGCGTCGCAGATGATCTTGATGGTGTTCTTGTTGGCCCCGACGGTGCCGTCGGCGCCTAGGCCGTAGAAGATGGCGCGGAAGGTGTCGTCGGATTCGATGTCGTATTGCGGATCCCACTTGAGCGAGGTGTGGGTCACGTCGTCGAGGATGCCGACGGTGAAGTGATTCTTGGGCTCGGGCTTGGCCAGGTTTTCGAAGGTGGCCACGACCATGCCGGGGCTGAATTCCTTGCTGGACAGGCCGTAGCGTCCGCCGACCACCTTGACGTTGCCGCGGCCCGTCTCGTGCAACGCGGTCAGCACATCCAGGTACAGCGGCTCACCGGTCGCCCCGGGCTCCTTGGTGCGATCGAGCACGGCAATGCTCTTGACAGTCTTGGGCAAGGCGTTGACGAACAACTCGGCGGAGAACGGCCGGTACAGGCGAACCTTCAGCACGCCGACCTTTTCACCGGCAGCGTTCAGGTGCGCCGCGGTGGTGGCGGCCGTCTCGGCGCCGCTGCCCATGATGATGATCACGCGCTCGGCATCGGCAGCACCTTCGTATTCGTAGAGCTTGTAGGCCCGGCCGCAGAGCGTGGCCAGTTTGTCCATGGCAGCCTGCACGATGGCGGGCACCTTCAGGTACAGCGGGTTGGCGGCCTCACGGGTCTGGAAGAAGACGTCGGGGTTCTGGGCTGTGCCGCGAATGATGGGCTTGTTGGGATTCATGCCACGGGCGCGGAATCTGGCGATCGCCTCTTCGCTGATCATGGCCCGCAGGTCATCGTCGGACAGCGTGTGGATCTGGCCGACCTCGTGCGAGGTGCGGAAGCCGTCGAAGAAGTGCATCACCGGCAGCGAAGCTTCCAGCGTGGCGGCGTGCGCGACGGCGGCCAGGTCGTGACACTCCTGCGGGCTGTTGGAAGCGAGCATGATGAAGCCGGTCTGCCGGGCGGCCATGACGTCGCCGTGATCGCCGAAGATCGACAGGGCGTGCGTGGCCAGGGTGCGGGCCGCCACGTGCATGGTGAACGGCAGCAGTTCGCCGGCGATCTTGTACATGTTGGGGATCATCAGCAGCAGGCCCTGCGAGGCGGTGAAGGTGGTCACCAGACTGCCGGCCTGAAGCACGCCGTGAACCGCGCCGGCGGCGCCGGCTTCGCTCTGCATCTCCATGATCTGCGGCACCTGGCCCCAGATGTTCTTGCGACCCAGGGCGGACCACTCGTCAGCGAACTCACCCATGGGCGAGGAGGGCGTGATCGGGTAGATCACCGCGACTTCGCTCAAGCGATGGGCGATACTGGCAACCGCTTCATTGGCATCAACGGCGGCGGTATTGGTTTGCGACATGTCGGACTCTTTCTCGGCCCAGCGGCCGGTGAAAACAGTAAACCCACAATAACGTTGCCTGTGAATATGCGAAGACTGTGCCGGAAGTCCCGCCAGGGTTTTTGAGTATTAACCTGCTGCGAAATATAAACTTACAGCACAACCGCTCCCGGCCCCCCGCTGCGGAGCATTGCGATGTGCAAGGTTCTGGTGAGCAGGCTTGATCGTAATTGGAATACTTCCAGCAGGTTAAAGCCGCCCGACACGCAAATCCGCCCTGCTACAGGCCTTGGAGGACTCCAGAGATCAGCAGTCGTCTCCATTGCAGTTTGAAGTGTCGCGAAACGCATAACTGTGCGAAATGCGAGTATCGAAAGCCCCCGGATACCCCCTGGCTCACCCCAGCCCGTCCCTGC
Source organism: Phycisphaeraceae bacterium (assembly GCA_020849625.1). Taxonomy (GTDB): domain Bacteria; phylum Planctomycetota; class Phycisphaerae; order Phycisphaerales; family Phycisphaeraceae; genus JADLFV01. The sequence continues at coordinate 13,559 of JADLFV010000126.1, read as the reverse complement.
CGGGTGGTACGGCTTTCGCACTAAGGCTGTTTGGAGCAATCTGCGCCATGACAGCCGCCGTCCGACATCCTGATCTGCTGGGCCGCCGCCGCTGGCTGATCCGCGGCCAGGTGCAGGGTGTGGGGTTCCGGCCGTACGTCTATCGCCTGGCCAAGAAGCACCAGCTCAGCGGCTTTGTGCGTAACGGTCCGCAAGGCGTCATCATCGAAGCTCAGGGGGCTGACGACGCCTTGGATCTTTTCGCACGGGCGCTCCACGAAGAGCGCCCGCCGCTGGCTGTGATTGAATCGGTGAACATCGAGTCGCTGTCGCTGGACTTGGGCGAGCACAAGTTTGAGATCGCACCCAGCGATGATCAACCGCGCAAGGCTGACGCCCAGGTTGCCATCGACACCGCGGTCTGCCCCGACTGCCTGCGCGAGATGCTCGAAGGTCGGGATCGCCGGGCTGGTTACGCCCTGATCAACTGCACCAACTGCGGGCCGCGTTTCAGCATCATCCGCAACGTGCCGTACGATCGGCCGAACACCACGATGGCGAAGTTCACCATGTGCCGGGCCTGCGAGCGCGAGTATCGCGATGCGGGCGACCGCCGCTTCCACGCTCAGCCGATCGCCTGCCACGATTGCGGCCCGAAGCTGGCGCTGGTCAACCCGGCCGGCCGGCGCATCAAGGGTGATCCGATCGCCAACGCCGCGAATTTGCTGCTCAAAGGCAACATCCTGGCCATCAAGGGCCTGGGCGGGTTCCACCTGGCGGTGCGGGCCGATCACGCCGAAGGTGTGGCCGAGTTGCGCCGGCGCAAGCATCGTGATGCCAAACCGTTCGCGGTGATGGTGCGCGACCTGGATGCAGCGCGGTGGCTGGTGAAGCTGAGCCCGACCGCCAAGGCACTATTGAGCAGTCCGCGTTGTCCGATCGTGCTGGCAACCCGATGTGTTGACCTTCCGGGGGTCGCGCCGGACAGCCATCGCCTGGGCGTGATGCTGCCTTACACGCCGATCCAGCATCTGCTGTTCGCCGCCGATCCGCGGTTGCAGATGCTGGTGATGACCAGCGGCAACGTGAGCGATGAGCCGTTGGTGATCAGCAACAGCGAGGCTGTGGAGCGGCTGGGCGGTTTGTGCGATGCGATGCTCTGGCACGATCGGCCGATCGAGCGGCCAGTGGATGATTCGGTATATCTGGACATGCCGGGCGATGATGCGTTGCTGCCGATTCGCCGGGCCCGCGGTGACGTGCCGGGCGCGATTGGTCTGCCGATCGAGCAGGACACGGCGGGGCTTTGCGTGGGCGGTGAGTTGAAGAACACCATTGCGGTGGTTCGCCGCCGCGAAGCGATCCTCAGCCAGCACCTGGGCGACCTGAAGCACCCGCTGGCGTTGGAGAACTTCGCCAGGACCATTGATGACATGCTGCGATTGTTCGAGGTCAAGCCGCGATGGATCGCCCACGATCTGCACCCGGCTTACCTGAGCACCGCCCATGCCCGCAAGCTGGCTGCCAGGTGGAACGTGCCGCTGATCGCGGTGCAGCATCACCACGCTCATGCCGCGGCCCTGCTGGCCGAGTACGACATGACCGGCCCGATCCTGGCGCTGGTGGCCGACGGCGTGGGGCACGGCGATGACGACACGAGTTGGGGCGGCGAGCTTATGCTTTGTGATCTGCACGGTTACCAGCGCGTGGCGCATCTGCGGCCGCTGCTGCTTGCGGGCGGTGATGCGGCGGCATTCGACACGCGGCGTTGCGCGATGGCTCTGCTGCAGCAGGCCCTGGGCGAGAAGTTTGATCAGCACCCGATGGCGGCGCAACTATATCCGGATGAAAACGAGCGGCGGATGTTGTGCGAGATGATCCGCCGCCAGGTGAATTGTGCGACGAGTAGTGCGATGGGGCGAGTCTTTGACGGCGTTGCGGCGATGACAGGCGTGTGCACGCAGAACGCTTACGAAGCACAAGCCCCGATGATGCTGGAGGCCGCGGCTGCTGGATGTGTAGTGCAAAGCCAGTCGCGGCCTTTCAGCTTTTCCGCTGTAACGTGCAAGGGGCAGATCGATCTGTCGCTGCTGATTCGGGAATTGCTGGCGCAACCGCGCCCCGCCGACGAGCAGGCTGCCCTGTTCCATCATCGCCTGGCCGACATCCTCGCCGCGACGATTATTCAGGCGAGCAAGGACAGCGGCATCCAGACCGTCGGGCTGACCGGCGGGGTGTTCTGCAACCAACTGCTGACGCAACTGCTCACCCAACGACTGCAAAGCGAAGGGCTGAACGTGCTGCGCCATCGCAGAGTCCCGGCCACCGACGGCGGACTGGCCCTGGGTCAGGCGGCTGTCGCTGCCGCCCGCATCAATGAGCAAAGGAGCTGAGCCATGTGCCTGGCTGTCCCCGCCCGCATCGTGTCGCAGGAAATGGACGAAGCGGTCGTCGATCTGCACGGCAACCAGGTGCGCATCAGCACCATGCTCACGCCCGAAGTGCGAACCGGCGACTGGGTGCTGGTGCACGCGGGCTTCGCCATTCAACACCTCAGCGAAGAAGTCGCCCGGCAGACCTGGTCGATCCTCGATGATCTGGCTGCGTCGCAGGATGATCCGGGGGCGAAGCCCACAGCGACTCGCTGTGGGCTTCCCGAAGCAGTGAAAGGAACCGCCACATGACGCCGCGCATGGATCGCATCCGCGAAGCAATGGATCGGCTGCACGCCGCGGCCAAGGCGGTCAAGCGCCAGGTCAAGCTGATGGAAGTCTGCGGCACGCACACCATGAGCGCGTTCCGCTGCGGACTGCACAGCCTGATGCCCAAAAACGTGCATCTGCTCAGCGGGCCCGGCTGCCCCGTGTGCGTCACCGCCCAGGGCGACATCGATCTGATGATCGAACTGGCCATGAACCACGATGTGGTGCTGTGCACCTATGGCGACATGCTGCGCGTGCCCGGTCAGCGCGGCAGCCTGGAACGGGCACGCGGCCAGGGCGCCGACGTGCGCATCGTCTATTCGGCCATGGATGCCGTGCGCATGGCCAAGGCCGAGCCGGATCACAAGTTTGTTTTCGCCGCTGTCGGCTTCGAGACCACCGCGCCCGCGTCCGCCGCGGCGGTGCTCGAAGCCCGGCGACTGGAACTGGCCAACTTCAGCATCCTGGCCAGTCACAAGCGCGTGGTGCCGGCCATGCTCGCTTTGCTGGAAGACCCGGCCGGGATCGCCCTCGATGGTTTTCTCTGTCCCGGCCACGTTTCGGTCATCATCGGGGCCGACGCGTATCTGCCCATCGTGCGCCATCATCACCTGCCCTGCGTGATCGGCGGGTTCGAGGAAATTCACATGGCGGAAGCCCTGGCCCGCCTGGTCGAACAGGTGCGCGACGGGCAGGCCACGCTGGACAACGCCTATCCCGAAGTGGTCACCGGAGCGGGCAATCGCGCGGCCCTGGCGTGCATCGACTCGGTCTTCGGCGCCATCGACGCACGATGGCGCGGGCTGGGCGTGATCCCCGCCAGCGGCATGGCGGTGCACGGCCACATGCAGCGCTTCGACGCCATGCGCGTCTATGACCTCAAGCCGCTGGAGGATCACGAGCCGCGCGGCTGCCTGTGCGGACAGGTCATCGCCGGGCGGGTCAAGCCCACCGACTGCAAGCTGTTCGGCAACGTGTGCACGCCGATCAATCCCATCGGCCCGTGCATGGTCAGCAGCGAAGGCACGTGTGCGGCGTACTTCAAGTATGGCCGGCATGAGGAGAAAGTGAAAAGTGGAAAACGAAAAGTGAATCTGAAAAAGTGTGCCACAACGCCCTCTCCCCATGGGAGAGGGTTGGGGTGAGGGCCGAAAATCAATGGCTTCCATCATCAAGAACACGCATGCTCAGGTCCGCCCTCACCCTGCCCTCTCCCAGGGGGAGAGGGTTCTGAAGTAAGGTGCTTGCCTCGTGAACAGAATCTCCGACAACCCGGTTACCACGGAGGCACTCTCCAACCACCGCGACATCGCGCTGGCGCACGGCGGCGGCGGCCAACTGACGGATGAATTGCTGCGCCAGGTCATTCTGCCGCGGCTGGGCAATGATGTGCTTTCGCAGTTGACCGACTCGGCGCTGCTGCCGCCAAGCTGGCAGAACCGGCTGGCGCTGACCATTGATGGTTACGTGGTCACGCCGTGGCGCTTTCCGGGCGGTGATATCGGAAAACTGGCGGTGTGCGGCACGGTCAACGATCTGGCGGTCAGCGGGGCGCAGCCGCTGGCGCTGGCGCTGAGCCTGATCGTGGCCGAAGGCTTCCCGCAGCGCGACCTGGAAGCGGTGCTCGATTCGGTGGCGGCAACGGCGGCGCAAGCGGGCGTGCGGGTGGTCACCGGCGACACCAAAGTGGTCGGGCGCCACCAAGGCGATGGAATTTATATCACCACTTCCGGCATAGGCTTATGTCCACCATCGCGCCGACTGGGCCTCGACCGCATCCGCGAGGGTGACATGATCCTAGTCAATGGTCCGGTCGGGGAGCACGGCCTGGCGGTAATGTTGGCCCGCGAGATGCCGCACGTTCACAGCGTACTGCGCAGCGACGTGACGCCGTTGAATCATTTGATTGATTTCTGCGCGCAACAACTGGGCGACGATCTGTTGTTCATGCGCGATCCGACGCGGGCCGGCCTTGCTGGCGTCGTCGCCGACATGGCGCAACAGACCCAGCTGCACGTGACATTGGAAGAGTTCTCGATTCCCGTGCGACCCGAAGCTGAACATGCCGCGGACATGCTGGGACTTGATGTGCTGGAAGTCGCCAACGAAGGCAAGGTAGTGATGGTGGTGCGCGGCGATGCTGCGAACCGAGCGCTCGATGCGCTGCGCAGCGCGGGTTGCGAGCAGGCGGCGATCATTGGTTGTATTGATTCCAAACACGACGGCATGTGCGAATTGCACACCACGATCGGCGGTCGGCGTGTGATCGCCAAACCTTATGGTGAACAACTGCCGCGAATCTGCTAAGCTGTCGCCAACATTTTTTCGGCCACGTTTTTCGGCCGCGTTGATAGGGCTGTTCGTTTGACAACTTCATACTTGCAAGGAGCCTGTCTATGTCCGTACCAGACGGCAAACGGTGGTTCCTGCCCAAGGAATCGCTGGACGCGCTGATCGCTGTGCTGCACCAACAGCAGTACGTGGTGATCGGTCCGGTGTTTCACGATCGGGCAATTCGCCTGGAGCAGGTGCAGCGCGCCGATCAATTGGCGCGCGGCGTGCGCGATGAGCACAGCGGCGGCCAGTACCGTCTGATCGACGGCAACCAGGAGCTGCTGTTCGAGTACGTCGTCGGGCCCGACAGCGCCAAGAAGTTTTTCTTCCCGCCCAGACAGGAACTGTTTTCTCTGCACGTCAAGGGCGAGCAGTTCGTGATCGACAAGGTGGGACCGGCCGCGCCCAAGCTGGCGATCCTCGGCCTGCGCCCGTGCGATCTGGCGGCTATTGCCGTGCAGGACCGGGTGTTCGGCTATCACCAGCCGGCCGGCGACGAGGCGCCCTGGGCCAGCGGGTTCCGTTGCGAGTCGGAGCTTTACTACACGCAGGCCCGCGAGCAGTCGCTGCTGATCGCGGTCAACTGCGTGCGGCCCGGCGGCACGTGCTTCTGCGCCAGTTGGGGCAACGGCCCGCAGGTCAATAAGGACATGCCCTACGACCTGGCCATGACCGAGATGCGCAAGGGCTTCGTCATCCGCAGCAAGAGCAGGAAAGGCGCCGCGATCATCAGCAGCCTGTCACTGCGCGATGCCGACGACGCCGAGGTGGAGTTGGAGGGCCTACTGCTGCAGCGGGCCGCCGAGCACATGGGCCGCCAGTTGCAGACCGATGATCTGCCGCAATTGCTCGACCGCGCCATCGACAGTCCGCACTGGGACAACGTGGCCAAACGCTGCCTGTCCTGCGGCAACTGCACCATGGTCTGCCCCACCTGCTTCTGCTCCACGGTCAGCGACAGCGATGACCTGGCCACCGGCAGCACCACGCGCACCCGCGAGTGGGAGTCCTGCTATACGCACCAGTTCAGCTACACGACCTCCGGCCCGGTGCGCAGCAGCATCCGCGCCCGCTATCGCCACTGGCTGCGGCACAAGCTGGACACCTGGCACGATCAGTTCGGCGTCAGCGGTTGCGTCGGTTGCGGCCGCTGCATCACCTGGTGTCCGGTGGGCATCGACCTGACCGCGGAGGTCGAATCCATCCGCCGTTACGACTCGCGAGACGAGAATCACGCTCCGCCACGCATTACCGTGGAGGCCCGACCATGATCACGCCCGCTGCAAGACCCGAACCGCACTGCGGCCACGACACCTGGTATCCCCTGGCCGCCCGCATCACCAACGTGGTGCAGGAAAACTTCAACACCCGCACCATCACCCTGGAGATGGTCGATCAGGCTCAGCGCAACGACTATCAGTGGCGCCCGGGCCAGTTCAACATGCTTTACGTTCCCAGCGTGGGCGAGGCTGCGATCTCCATCAGTTCCGATTCCGACAAGCCTCAGGTGCTCGAACACACCATCCGCACCGTCGGCTCGGTCACCCGCGCCATCGAACACATGCCCGTGGGATCGGTGGTGGGCCTGCGTGGACCCTTCGGCGAAGGCTGGCCCATCGAAGCGATCGAGGGCAAGGATGTGGTGATGATGTGCGGCGGCATCGGGCTGGCGCCGCTGCGCCCGATGGTGTATTGGCTGCTGAATCACCGCGAGATGTGCCGCCGCGTCGTGCTGCTCTACGGCTGCCGCACGCCGGAGGACCGGCTGTACGCTGACGAACTGGAACAGTGGCACGAAGACCCGCGCATCGACGTGCTGGTGACGGTGGACAATGCCACCTCGCAATGGGTGGGCCCGGTGGGCGTGGTGACCAATCTGTTGCGCCGCATCAAGGTCAGCGCGCGAGAGACAGTGGTCATGGTGTGCGGGCCGCGCATTCTCAACCGCGTGGGGGCGTGGAGCTTTTTGCAGTTGCACGTGCCGCCGGAGCAGGTGTATGTGAGCCTGGAGCGCAACATGAACTGCGGCTTCGGGCGTTGCGGGCACTGCCAGTACGGACCCAAGTTCGTCTGCCGCGACGGCCCGGTCTTCCGTTACAGCGACATCCATGACATTTTCGCCAAAGAGGAGGTCTGACCGATGCCCGTACAGACCATCACCCGAAAAACCGAAACCGCCAAACCCAAACTGGCTGTCTATAAGTTCTCCAGTTGCGACGGCTGCCAGCTTTCACTGCTGAACCTCGAGGATGAACTGCTGGACATCGTCGGGGCGGTGGAGATCGCCTACTTCCTGGAAGCGCGACGCGCCGAGCAGCCGCCGCCCTATGACATCGGCATGGTGGAGGGCAGCATCTCCACGCCGGAGGAGGCTGAGCGCATCCGCCAGGTCCGCCGCGATTGCAAGTACCTGGTGACCATCGGCGCCTGCGCCACCTCCGGGGGCATCCAGGCCCTGCGCAACTGGGCGGACGTCGATCAGTACAAGCAATACGTCTATGCCCATCCGCAGTACGTCGCCTCGCTGGAAACAGCCACGCCCATCGCCACGCACGTGTTCGTCGATTTCGAGCTGCGCGGCTGCCCGGTCAATGCGAGGCAACTGCTGGAGTTGATCACCTCGCTGCTCAAGGGCCGCAAGCCCAACATTCCCAACTACAGCCTGTGCATCGAGTGCAAGCGGCGGGGATTGCCCTGCGTGATGGTGAGCAAAGGCGAGCCGTGCCTGGGCCCGATCACGCAGGCGGGTTGCGGCGCGTTGTGTCCGGGTTGCCACCGCGCCTGCTATGGATGCTTCGGGCCGATGGAGCAGCCCAACATGGACTCGTTGGGCCATCAACTGACCGGCACGCAGAAGCGCACAGCCCGTGAAATGAAGCACATGCTGCGCATGTTCAACGGATACCTCGAACCCTTCAAACAGGCGAGCGATCATTATGAGCGACAAGAAAAACAAAACGCCTGAATCTCGCACCATCCGCGTGGGGGCCCTGGCCCGCGTCGAAGGCGAAGGCGCCCTGCACCTGAAAATGCGCGACAAGGTCGTCGAGCAGGTGCACCTGGAAATCTACGAGCCGCCCCGCTTCTACGAAGCTTTTCTGCGCGGGCGCGACTTGCGCGAAGTGCCCGACATCACCGCACGCATCTGCGGCATCTGCCCCATCGCGTACCAGATGAGCTCCTGCTACGCGCTGGAAAAAGCGGTGGGCATCGCCGACAAAATCCCAGCCCTGACCCACAAGCTGCGCGATCTGTTCTACTGCGGTGAGTGGATCGAAAGCCACGTGCTGCACATGTTCATGCTGCATTTGCCGGACTTCCTGGGCTACGAAAGCGCCATCACCATGGCGGCCGATCACGGCGAAACCGTGAAGCGGGCTCTGCGCATCAAGAAGCTGGGCAACGAACTGGTCGCCCTGCTGGGCGCTCGCTCGGTGCATCCGGTGGGCGCCTGCGTGGGCGGGTTCTATCGTCACCCCGAGGTCAGCGAGGTTCAGCACATGCTGCCCGAGGTCAAGCACTGCCTGGGCGACATGATCGAGTTGACACGATTCCTGGCCAAGGCGGTGGAGTATCCCGACCTGCAGCGCGATTATGAGTTCCTCGCCCTGCGCGACACTTCCGGCGGCACCTATTCCATGAACCGCGGCCGCATTGTGTCCAACCGCGGCCTCGACATGGCCCAGGAAGAGTTTCTCGACTACATCGAGGAGCGCCACGTTCAGCACTCCACCGCCCTGCACGCCATGGTCAAAGGCCGCGGCGCGTACATGGTCGGCCCATTAGCGCGTTTGAACCTCGGACCCGAAAGATTGCACCCCACCGCTCAGAAACTGCTCGAAGAAATCTGCGCCAAGATCGAAACCGCCCTGCCCTGGCGCAACAACTTCCTGAGCCTGCTGGCCCGTGGCGTCGAAACCGTGCACGCCCTGGCGTTGGCGGCCGACATCATGGAAGCCTATAACCTTAACGATCAGCGGGCCGCCCCGCGTGTGAGCTTCACGCCCAGGACCGGCCGCGGCTGTCACGGCACCGAAGCCCCGCGCGGCATCTGCTGGCACGCCTACACCGTCAAGGATGATTGCTCGGTCGATGAGGCCCGCATTATTCCGCCGACTTCGCAGAACCAGATGACCATCGAGGAAGACCTGCGCGAGCTGGCCCGCACCGTGGCCGATCTGCCTGACGAGCAGGCTGCCTTGCGCTGCGAGCACCTGATCCGTAACTACGACCCATGCATCAGTTGCTCGGTGCACTTCCTGAAGTTCAAGCGCACGTGGGAAGACAGCGACCGGCCGCTCCACTTCAGTGGAGCGTAGCCCCGTGGCTCCCCCGCACATTCTCGTCGCCTCCTGTGGCAACCCCGATGCCGGCGCCGACGCCTTCGGCCCCGCCGTCACCGCCGCCCTGCGCCAGAAACGGGGTCAGACCCCGTTTTTTAAGGTGATCGACCTGGGCATCCGCCCCGCCGCATTGCTCGATCACCTGGAAGGGGTGGACGAATTGATCATCGTCGATGCCGCCCTGCTGCCTGGACGCAAACCACTTCCGGGGGTTCTGGACATCGACTGGGACTCGCCCGCCCGTCCGCCGCTGGCTCACGACGATCCGATGTCCACGCACGGCCTGTCGATCGCCCATCAACTGGAACTGGCCCGCGCGTTGGGCCTGCTGCCCCCGCGCGTGCGCCTGATCGCCGCCCTCATCAACTCGCCTGCCGCTTTTCAACCCGGGCAAACGCTCGACCCCAAGCTCGCCGCCCTGGTGGACGAAGCCGTGCGCCGCATTGCTGATGTCTGATTTCGGATTGCTGATGTCAGATCATCCCCAATCATCCGTCGTCAATCATCCCCCATATAATCCAAGCCATGGCGAACCAGCCAACGCCAGGGCGGGCCAGAACGATGTATGGCGGCCACATGGGCCTGGCATGGCGCAACCTGCTGAGGCTTCACGCCCGCAACACGCTGCCGGCCTGGTACGGCAATCCCAACATCATCTACTTTCACAAAGCGCGGGCTGCCATCCGGTATGTCAGCCAGCTTCTGGATATTCACCCTGGCAATAAGATTCTGATTCCCTCTTACAACTGCGGCGTGGAGGTCGATCCACTGCTCAAAAGCGGCGCGTCTGTCTCCATGTTCCGCCAGGACAGAACCGGCCGCATCGATGTCGATGACATCGAAAGAAAGATCGATGCCGACACGCGGGTCATTTACGTGAACCAGTATTTCGGATTCCCGCAGCCGCTGGAGCGGATTCGCCGCCTCTGCGATGAAAGAGGCATCTACCTGATCGAGGATTGTGCCTTGTCGCTGTTGAGCAAGGACAACCACGGCGTCCCCCTGGGCAGCACCGGCGACCTGGCGTTCTTCAATCTCTACAAAACCCTGCCTCTGCCCGACGGCGGAGCGTTGATGATCAACAACCCCAAACTCGTCCGCGACAACCTGACCATGCTCGCCCCGCCGCGCCTGGATGTGCTGATCGAAACGCTGAAACTGTGCAAGAACAGCCTGCTCCGCCAACTCCCCGCCGCCAACGCCCTGTATGGCTCGATCAAACGCAGGAAGAACAGAAACATCCAGGATGACGGGCCATCGGCTGAGAGCAGGCAGACCTTTCCGGACATGCCCGCATCCTATTACTACGATGAACACCTCAACCTGCGCCGCATGTCGCGCCTGTCGCATCATCTGCTGGAGCGCCTCGACTTTGAGCAGGTGGTGCAGCAGCGGCGAACCAACTTCCTGCAATACCTCCAATGCCTTGCGGGCACAAAGCACATCGAGTTTCTATACCACGACTTGCCCGAAGGGGTCTGTCCGCTGTCTTTCCCGATCTTCGTGGACAATCCGGACCTGATCAGCCGCAAACTCTACCAGCACGCCATCGTCGCCCTGCACTGGTGGCACGGCTACCACCGCGCTCTGCCTCCAACCGATTTTGACGAAGCCTGTAAACTCAAAGACCACCTCCTGGTCCTGCCGGTTCACCAGCAATTGAACGATCAGCACATCGACTACATCATCCGCTCGCTGCGGCGCGTCATCGATGACTGACGGCTGTGCCTTATGGGGGTGTGGGGGCATGACCATCGCAGGCCGCGCAGGCTCGGCGCAGCGGCCGAGAAGCGCAAGACCCCCACCAGGCAAACAAAACGATGATACCCAGAAATAAGGAAATGTAGGATTCTCCGCCACCTTACGAATCCTTTACAATATGCCCCATGAGCGATGTCGAACTACTGAAACAGAAGCTGACCGAATGGCATACATGGCTATCAGGTGGAGATGCGAATGCCATCAACGAGCAAATTCACAGATTGCTTTGGAATACGGCTCTTTACCGCTGTATCAACGAATCTCGGAAATACCATGACAAGAATAATCGCGATGAACTGATTGCAAACGGCTCCCTGCACGAGATGATTGATTCGGGATATATCACGATGCACGCCATCGGCATACGCCGATTGATAGAACCTGGAACTACAACTGGAAAGAGGGGGATTTATTCCCTTAGTGGTCTGATTATAGACATTCAGCGCAATGCTGAACTCCTTACACGCAAGAACATGCTCTTGACTCGGGAATTAGTTTACGATTACCAACCCATCGAAGATAGATCTCATGAGGCAGCATATAAAGAATCGAAGGCAAATGGAGTAAGGGCGTCCTTCATTTCTGGTGAAGGTTGGGCAGAATCTAAATGTTGGCACGGTCTCATCGACGACTTATGTGATGTATCTTCAAGTCAGCGCCATCAGGACGATTCACCGGACAAATCAAAGTTCGATCTTCTGCTAAATTCTCTGTCTCAGGCAGGCCAACAAGTCAAGGACTACACCGACAAGTTCATTGCTCATGCGGCTACGCCCGATAGCCGAAATGCGATTGCCTCAGAAGAATTACCTCTGTCGCTTGCAAAATTGTGGCAGGCAGAAAAATCTATTGTCCGGGTTGCTAACTTTCTATCGCTGCACATTGTTGAGGGCCATATTCTCGGAGGGGTAGCAGTCCCTCAATTTGATCAATTTGAACATCTGGATCGCCCATTCGTCACAAAGGCAGCCCTCGTTGCGATGGAGGAAACATGGGACCAATACTGCCATGAGATTCAAGAATGCGAATCATGGCATTGGAATAAACCCCTGCCGATGAACAACGAGTGACAAGTGCATACCGAGCAATTCACTACAATGCGCCAAATCAAACAACATCCGATTCAACTTACAGGCTGACGTCGAAGTTGAGTCTGCCCGGCACCACTGAGATGCGCCGGCCTGCTTCGCGGCGACCTGCTACAATCGCCGGACTATGAACGATTCTGCTGCCAACAACGTTGAAAATCTCGTCATCATCGGTTCCGGACCCGCGGGGTGGACGGCTGCGATTTATGCGGCGCGGGCCAATCTCAATCCGCTGGTGTTCCCCGGGCGGGCGGCGAGCAAAGATTTGGTTCCGGGCGGGCAGCTCATGCTCACCACCGAGGTTGAGAATTATCCCGGCTTCCCCGAGGGCATCACCGGGCCGGAGATGATGATGCACTTCTTCCAGCAGGCGGCCCGCTTCGACACGCGGGTGGTCACCGATGACGGAGTGAAGCTTGCGAAAGAACTCGAAGGCGGGCTTTACACCCCGTTTCAGAATGTCGAGTCGGTGGACTTCTCCAGGAGGCCGTTCACGGTTACGGGCGACGGCGGGTTCAGCGTGCAGGCGCAGGCGGTGATCGTCGCCACCGGGGCCAAGGCCAACTGGTTGAACCTGGAGAACGAGCAGCGCCTGGCCCAGAGCGGCGGCGGAGTCAGCGCCTGTGCGGTGTGCGATGGGGCGCTGCCGATCTTCCGGGGTGCGGAGTTGGGCGTGGTCGGCGGCGGTGATACGGCTGTGGAGGAGGCGACGTATCTGAGCAAGTTCGCATCCAAGGTCTATCTGATCGTTCGCCGCGACGTGCTGCGGGCCAGCAAGATCATGCAGGATCGCGTGGAGAACAATCCCAAGATCGAGGTGCTGTGGAACCACAACGTCGTCGATGTGCTGGGTGACCAGAAGATCACCGGCGTCAAGCTGCTGAACAACAAAACCAACGAAACCTACGAAAAGAAGCTGGGCGGCCTGTTCCTGGCCATCGGACACACGCCCATCAGCGCGTTTCTCGAAGGGCAACTGGAACTCGACGACACCGGCTACGTCAAGCTGCGCGAAGGCGGTCGCTCGCTGACCAGCGTGGAAGGCGTGTTCGCAGCCGGGGACGTGGCGGATCACGTCTATCGCCAGGCGGTCACCGCGGCCGGGATGGGCTGCCGGGCTGCCATCGACGCCGAGCGCTGGTTAGCTGAGCAGGGCGTGGTGTAAACCACAGAGAATACAGAGATCGATCAAATTTCAGCCACGGATGAACACGGATTCACACAGATACTAACCAGAGCATAATATAGTTGACATTGCAGCCTCATCTCGGTAGAATGCCGACATGCATGGCAAGGACGCCCGATCGCTGACGGCCGAAGCGCAGGAAGACTTGCGGCGTCGGGTGCTGCAC
>JADLFV010000125.1 GCA_020849625.1 Phycisphaeraceae bacterium | reverse complement strand
TATGGGGCCTTGCCGACGCTGGCCTTCCTGTTGTGTCGCTTCGCTGCGCGCGTGGCGGGTCTGGGCCGATCGGATCCGTCACGGCGCGGCGTGGCGAATTTTCAAATGTTGAATTTCGTATGTTCGCGCCGGACTCCTTGGATGAATCAAGCGCAAATCACAATTCGCAAATCCGAAATGGCTTTATGCCAAATGCAACCGACAGACCTTGCGGAAGTGGTGGCCGTAGATCCACAGCGTCACAGCCAGCGGCAACTGGCGGCGGCGGGTGAAAAGGGTCCACAGCAGCAGCTTCCAGTAGTGCAGTCGACCGCGACTGAGTACGCCCAGGCGTACGATCGAATGCCCGAACGCCAGCAACTGCGGCCAGCGCACGCGGTCAGTCTTCTGCGCGGGGCGGTACTCGCGCAGGAAGGTTTTGATTCGCTGGTAGTACTGCTCGGGCGAATAAAGATGGTTCATCACCTGCCGGTAGCCGGCCTTCAACGGTTCGAGGTCCATCTTGGTGCGCACGTTGGTGGTGCCATCGACGTTGTCGCCGGTGAATTTGCCGAGCAGTCGGCCTTCGACGCGCATCCGTTCGTAGAGGCGGGTGCCGATGGGCGCCTGGAGCAGGCCGACCATGGCGGTGACGATGCCGCTGTTCTGGATGAAGTCGATCTGTCGTTGGAAGATGGAGGGGGTATCGGTGTCGAAACCGACGATGAACCCCGCCTGCACCTGCAGGCCGTGGTGCTGGATTGTCTTGACGTCAGCCACCAGGTCGCGGTGCAGGTTCTGCCGCTTGTCGCAGGCAGCCAGGCCCAGTTCGTCGGGTGTTTCGATGCCGATGAACACGGTGTCGAATCCCGCTTCGACCATCTGCTGCATCATGGGCTCATCGTTGACCAGGTTGATCGAGACCTGCGTCTGCAACGGCAACGCCCGTTTGCCTTTGCGCCATTCGATCAGCGCGGGCAGCAGTTCGGTCTTGAGCAGCTTCTTGTTGCCGATCAGATTGTCATCGACCACGAAGATCGGCCCGCGCCACCCGGCGGCATACAGCGAGTCGAACTCGCGCACCACCCGCGCGGCCGACTTGACCCGCGGCTTGCGCCCAAACAGCGCGGTGATGTTGCAGAAGTCGCAATCAAACGGACAACCGCGGCTGAACTGCACGCTCATCGAAGCATAACGCTTGAGCTTGGCCAGCGTCCACAGCGGCGTGGGGGAGTCATGAATGTCGGGATGATGATCCGATTCATAAAAACGCTCGGCACAGTGGTTTTCCAGGTCGGCGATCAGGCGCGGCAGCAATCCCTCCGCTTCGCCCAGCAGGAAGTGATCCACGCTGGTGAAATCTTCAAATTCGCTGGTAAACAGCGGCCCGCCGGCGATCACGCATTTGCCGGCCGCCTTGCAACGGTCCACAATCTGCCTCGCCGAATCGCGCTGCACCGTCATGCCGCTGATCATCACCGCATCGGCCCACGCCAGATCGCGCTCGGTGAGCTTTTCGATGTTGACGTCGATGAGCCTTTTGTCCCAGTGCTCCGGGAGCATGGCCGCGATGGTGAGCAGGCCGAGAGGCGGAAACGCCGCGCGCTTGTGTACGAACTTCAGCGCGTGACGGAAACTCCAGAACGTATCTGGAAACGCCGGATAAACCAGCAGGATGTTCATCGCAAAATCTCAGTGGGGGCGGTTGCTGCCCTTTGGCAGGTCAACCATTATACCTGCGCGTACGCTAGGACAACGCTTGGGGTGACTCGACCGTGCAGATTGATGCAGGCAGCGGCGAAAGGGGGATTAAACCGACCCGTTCCAACCGCAGGTAACGCTGCTTGGAGATGCCCGGACGGGTGGCGGCCGAATCGGTCAGGCGCAAACCCTCAGTTTCCCAGTCGCGGCGGAAAGTTCCCAACCTGATCGGCACGCGGTCCAGCGTCCGCTTGTCGCGCAGCAGGTGACGCAGGTGAAAGCTCAGGCCATCCCACGAAGCGGCACAGAAAAACGACAGCACGATCGGCCCACGACTGATGCGCGACAACTCACGCAGCGCAGCTCGCCGTGTGGTGGATTCGTTGAAGTGATGGAACATGCGATTGCACAGCACCGCATCGAACTGGCCTTCGGAAAACGGCGTGTGCAGGATGTCCGCGGCCACGAAGCGCTGCGGATCGATCGGCAGGCCCAGTTGCTCAGCCGCCCGCATGCCCTGGCGGAGCATGGCCGGCGAGGCGTCGGATTCGGTGACCTGATAGCCCAGATCGGTCAGCAGAGGCAGGAACCGCGATGCACCACACGGCAGGTCCAGCACATTCGCCCCGCGCGGCACGCCGGCCAGGAGCCTGCTGATGCAACGACTCTCGCGCTGATGGGTGCGCGTGCCAAGCTGCGAGCGAGCGTATTCGGACGCTTTATCCCCAGTGTCGTAAGCGTTGATGTAACGGGCATGGGAGTGGAACGGTTCAGTCACGCGGGGCCTTTCATGGGAAAACGCGCGAGAAGCCGCGAGCGACTGACCACGAGTCGTCAGGCAGAGCCGGGATCAATGATCCCTCGTGGCTCGAGGTTCATGGCTGGCAGCTTCAACCACGCATTCCAAGCTGGCATTATAGGGATCGGGCGGGGGCGGAGGTTTCATTTGACACGATGGATGATGGCGGTGACGATAGGGGGCTTGCCGGAGAGGTGGCCGAGTGGCTGAAGGCAACGGTTTGCTAAATCGTCGTAGGGGGTATTCCTCCCTACCGCGGGTTCGAATCCCGCCCTCTCCGTTTCCATTGACCCCCCATTTCTAAGCACTGATGAGAGCGTGTGTTCTGGATCGCTCTTTTCTTCAGGGACCCCCGGTGACCCAAAGTTGACCCAAGAAGCGTCCCCTTCGGCAGACGCGGAAAGCTTCCCATTGCCGTTGCCGTTGGCGTCGAGGTGACCCCATCCGTGATCTTCGGCGAGCGAACGCATGGCCGACTCCGACTCGTGGTCATGCAGGTGGTAGTAGAGATCGAGAATGTCGCTTGACGAATGTCCCAGCCACGCCAACGCCTTCTTGTAGGCGATGCGGTGGTTGGCGCACAACGACGCGAAGTGGTGCCGCAGCGAATGGACCTTGAATTGCTGCGAGAATCGGCAGCGGCGGCAGTGCTCCTTCAACTGGGCCAAGAGTTTACGTGACCGCAGGCCCGGCATCACACGTGTCGCCCGCCGTGGCAACCGTTCGAGCATCGGCCGGATGCGGGGATGGATCGGAACAAATCGCTCGTCCTTGTCCTTTGTGGTGTCACGTGAGCCGCCGCGGCGGATATGAAACACCCCCAGGGCGCCCTTGTCGAGGCGGACGTCACCCCATTCCAGCTGCTCCAATTCACCGACACGCATGCCGGAATAGGCCAGAATGGCGATCGCGTCGCGGGTCTGTCCGGTTGCCTTCTCCAGCAGCAGTTCCACTTGTTCGGAGGTAAAACAAGGCTGCTTCCGCGGTCGTGCCTTTGGCACGGTGGTATTGGCCAACTCGTAACCTGGCAGCAACTTTTGCTTCCACCCCCACTTGAATACCTGCTTCGTGACGGTTAGCGTCGACTGGATTGACTTCGGTGAATAGTTCACACCTTGTTTGTGCGTGTGCTTTTGCAGCCAGCCCCTGAAATCGTAGAAGATCAGATCGGTAAAGGCGTCCGCTCGCGTGAGATGATGCTCCTCAATGAAGGCGCGGAGTTTGTCCAGTTCCGACTTGTACTTGGCCACGGACTTGGGGGCCAGGCCCTTGTTCTCGATGAAGGCTTGGTAGCGGTTGATCAGATCCGTTGTCTTTATGCGTGTTGGGGCAACCTCGCGTCGGCCTTCATCCAAACCTATCTGGATCTCCAGCGCCTTGCGGCGGGCCTTTTGGCGGTTCGTGGTTTCGAGGGACCGGTTCACCCACCGCCCATCGAGATCCTTAAAAACCGCCGTGTACATTTTGCTGGTGCGAGTGGCGCCGGTACGCATCCGGCCCATGCGGTGCCCGATCTTGATACTCGTCCCCTCAACTTTCTCGGCGTTATGCAGCTTCATTGTCGTCTCCTTGGGACAAGTATGGCCGATCCACTTTAGCGCATTTGCAACCGCCGCGCCAGTCCCCGAATTCCCTTCAGTTTTCATTAAATACGCAGGTCACCAGGCGATCCCGCCAGAACCGCAGTGGCTTGCGGCGCCGAACGGCGATGTCCAAACGGCCTTGACTGACCCACTTGTACAACGTGGGCTTGGCGATCTGCAGCAACGCTGCTGCCTGGTCAGGAGTCAGAATGGGCGGGAACCGATCCTGGTCTACCGCCTGGGCTACTTCTTCGGGGGTGACGGGATTGCGTTTCACAAGGCACCTCTCAATCCTGGCCTTATCGGATGGGGTGGAACAGCCATATTGCTACCGCTTCAGTGTTGTTGGTGCATGTCGTCAGGCGGTAGTGGCAAAAGACATCACCTTTACTCATGCCGTTTATCAGATCTCATCAGGAAACACCCACCTGCCTGACAGTACGGTGCCAGAGCCTCGTTGGGGCAACCGGTTATGCCCGGATACTTCCAGTCTTGTCGGACAAGCCGTTCGATGTAGTCAGGATCACGGATCGGGTTGCGGGCGTCGATGATGCCGAGCTGCTCGATCATCTCCTCGGGATGCATTCCGATGGACGCGTAGAACCGCACCAGCGCTTGATAGACCGCGTGCCGCGTTCCGTCCTCCAACACTGCCTGCTGCTCCACGTACCGCACACATGGCGGCCTGCGCCACCCCCACCCTCGACCCCGGAATTGAGGGGATCCCTGATAGGTTGTTTGATTCTTACGGCGGCGTCTTTGTTCGTGCCACGCGAGTGCTTCATCGCACCAACCGATCGCTTTTGGACATTCGCGTGGCTTAGCGAATGATTCGAATTCCCGTGGAAATTGGGCCAGTTCAAGGACGCGGCTCATGCCGCCATCCTGGAGTTCGCCGTGCTCGATCGCTACCTTGAACAGATCGCTCATCCCGTGCTGAGAATTGACCATGCGCCACAGCCTGTTGTATTGATAGATGCAGCTGTCTACGCAGTTGAGGCCCTCCTTGACTAGACGTTTCGCCAACTGGTGCCAAACGTAGATCAATCTCGAGTCCTTTGGTTCGCCGAAGTTTTCGAGGGGGACTTCGATGTGAAAGCCTTTGTGTCCACTGAAGAAGATGTCCATGGTTTCAGGATGGAGACCGAGACGATCAGCCAGCAGCTCGATCACCTTCAAGGCCTGGTCACGTGCCTGCTCACGGCCCTCTTTGCCATCGATGTCGAGGTATAGGGGGCAAATCCCCGGGCCGCGGTTGTCCGCTTCCGGGAATAGACAGACACTGGTGAACACGTCGCGGTTATCGAAGCGGGCACGCCAAGCCGCGATGGTGGCAGCGTCATCGACCGTAGCGTAGCGGTGGCGGCACATGCGCACGCCTTCCGGTGAGTGGAATTTGGCGCCCACCTCAATCCAGTTGTATTTCATCTCGCGGTCTGATTTATCCATGGTGTCCACCCAGCCACAATCGGGGGTGTGTTTCGCTGAAACCATCATTCATGCCTACGGCCGATACCTTTAGCCGTCAGCGGTGGCGCCTCTGCCCGCGGGCTCAATTTCGCGGACGGCCAGGTAGCGGTAGGCCTCCTCAGCCACCGCGGCCACTTTCAGCAGGTCGTCTACATGGAAACGATTCGTATTGCGCCAGCTGGTGGCATCGCGGTAGCATTTGCTAATCCGAACCTCGAAATCACGCCCAGGTGGTGCACCGTTACGGTTCTTTGGCCAGATCGCGGCTTCGACGCCACCCTTGGCAGTGATGACTTTGATGGGACGTTTGTTGTCGCTCATGGCGTGTGCCTTTCTTATTGTGGTTCTCATGTCATTTACTGAATGATGCTTATCACGATCGAGCAGATGGCATGAATTGCCACAAGCACGGTCATGCAAATTGTGAGTCGCATCCTTAGGCTGAGATTGCCTTCATAGATTCGCTGGACCTGGCTAGTCATCGCCTCCAGCACGGTGTCGACGAGCGGACGCCCCGCGCCATCCAGTGCCAGCAGAAAGCGATTGGGCCATCGTTGCGACATGGCGTGGGCGAGCAGGAAGACGATCACGATGTCCACCCCGGCGCGGATCAGGTGGATAGTACCCACAATCAAATCGATGAATATCTGCATGGTTTGGCTCCTCAAATGGCCCTGATGTGACCGGCCAAGCGCTTGAATTCTTCAACCAACGCTTTGGTGTCAGCAATGAAGCGGTACCTCGGGTTACCGTTGGCATCCAGTGAAGCGATGCGCTTGAGCAAGGCTTCGTCCACATCCTCGGGGCTGCGAGCAATCCCCACCGTGTCAATCTCGATGCCGTCGGCTTTCAGACGCTGAGCGATCGGTACGGGCTTCTTCTGGTTGTTGTGCCCGTCTGATAGAACTAGGAGCTTTCGCTGGCGCTCGGTTTCGGGGGTTTCAACGGCCGCCTCGTCATACAGCCAGTCACTGATTCGGCTCCACAATGGACGGCGTGGCTGTGCGGTCCGATCCGCTTTGGAGATCTGCTTTGCCCCTGCGAGCAGGCCGGACGCGATATTGGTGGCGCCAAGCTCGGACGAACGGGGCACTGACGCATAAAGGATTTTGTGTGCGTCGCTTACAGATATGAGCGGTATATAAATCCGTGCATGGCTGCCGTAGCCGATCACCGCAACACGGTCAGCGGGTGAGTGCGTCGCTTTTTGTTGTAAAAACCGTTCAGTGGCGGCGACGGCCGCCAGCCACCGGGTGGGATGATAATCATCGTCATCCATCGAGCCGGAATTATCGAGCACTACGCCGGTATCTATAGCGCCACTGACCACGGGTGCGTCTTCATCCGGTGGTCTGGGAATTCTCATGGGCTTGCTCCTGAATCACGAATGATGATGTGGGCATAAAGACAACCCGTATCGCGTGGCTAAGCGGCATGATCTTTTTGTCCGTCTTTGCGATAGTCGATCTGCAGATCACCACTGACGTTGGTAATGGGGTCGAAAGCCTCGACCGTAATCATGCCGTTCTTGTCGTGCCGCATGGTGATTTCGAGGGGATGAGGACGGTCGTTCACCGGCGTCAGATTGGACATGTCAAAGTGCCCCAAAAGCAGGCAATCTTTCTTGGGCGCCCGTTCTGGCCCCTGCAGAATCTCAATCAGGACGTCGGTTTGACCGCGTTCCGCCAGCTGAAAATGTCCCATCTGGGTGGAAGGAATCGGCGTGCCCTTGGGCAGTAGGACACTGTTGAATAGTTGACGCAGTGACTTGCCGACGACCGCCACACCGATGGGATGGGCACTCACTTCCCGCGCCGCGTACGCCAGCGGCGGCAACGCGCAACCCTGGTCGTTGCTGACCGTGTGGCCCTGGCGTTCCAGTTCCATGCGACCGAGGATAGAGTTGCCGTAGACCACGGCGAAATTGCGATCGACGTTGGCCCAAGGTTTCCGGTTGAAGCGGCGCGCGAATGCCTCGTCGATAACGGGGTTTAATGTGGGGCCGCCGATCGTGAGAAACTCTGCAACATCATCCACCGTGATCCCGGCATCAGTCATGTTCTGCTGGACGCAGTCCATGATCTTCCCGATGTCCTCGCCGATGAGTTGGGCGTACTTGTCCCGAGTCAGGTTGACCTGGACCATCTGGCTGTTGTGAGATGCGATGATGTGGGTTTCAGTCCGCCGGCTGAGCGCGTGGATCGCTTGCTCGGCCCGCTCATGCAGCTCCTGGTAGAACAGAGGCGCCTCTTGCTGGGATGGCAGTTGGCCGTGCTGCTGCTTGTACGCCTGGAGCGCCCAATCCACAACACGCTGGCAGAAATCAATGCCTCCCATTTTCTCCAGCCCATTGGTGGTCAAGATCTGCGTGGTGTTGCCCACGATCTTGGCGCTGGTGACGTCGGTGGTGGAGCCGCCGACATCGATGATGACCGCAACGCCGTCACCGCGCTCGTAGACGGCGGCCCCGAACACGCCGGCGGTGGGCTCGTGCGGCATCAGCAGGACCTGCAAGCCGGCTCGCTCGGCTGCGAGTTTCACGTTCTCACGCTTGTCCTGCCTGAAGTTGGCCGGTATGCTCACCACCACCAGCTTGGGTGGCTCGCCCGTTTGGCTCTCAACCCACGCCGCGAACGTCTCAATCTGGATCTGTACAAAGTCGATGGCTCGGCGTTCCTTGCCGCGCTTGCACAAGACCTTGTTGCTGTCCAAATATCGCTTGGCATTCATGATGCAACCGCCCGGATCCATAAGCCCCATGTGGCGGGCCTCGATACCGGTGAGCACTTTGCCATCCGGTGCGATATACACGGCTGAATCCATGTACATCTCGCCCGAGGGCGTAGGGATGATCTTCGGATTTCCGCCGCCGTCCAGTGTGGAGGCTTTGAGGCGGGAACTACCCAGATCGAGACCAATGACGCGTGTCATGTTGAAATCTCCTGGTGAGGGGTGAGGGAGGGTACGTAGTGAAAGATTTCCACCATCGCCGGCCGGATCAGCCGCTGGTTGCAGAAGAATCCGCAGCGGATCAAACGAGCGATGCAGCGATCACGTTGGCGCTCATGGCAGTCTTGGCAACGCACGGGATTCATCGTCTTGGGGTCAAAGGGAATCCCTAGGCCCGGCTGAATCGCGGTGACGCCGTGATCACCCAACAGCTCGAGCAACTCGGCTCGAACGGCTCGGGCCAGTGGCGGCACATCATCGCCATCCCCGCCGCTGTCGCTTTCACCGCATTGACCGTGTGCCAGGTCGTAGAGGGGTATGATCCGCCGCGCCATGGGCTCGATAACACGGTGCTGGTGGTACTGCTCGGTGAGACGCTCGTTGTTCTTAACCTGCTGCTCGATCAAGTTGCGCCATTCCGTGAACGAGCTTGTCGCTGTACGGATCTCATTGAGCACAGCCTGTATTTCATTCTGGCGGGCGTTGACGATGCGTATTGCTTCCAGCAGATTCTTGGAGACGTCCAGATTCTGTCGAACACGGCGCGGCGTGGTCAGCAGAGCCCTGACCATCACGGCAACAATCTCTTCAGGTTCGAGGGGTGCGGTTGGTGTCACTGCCTGGGTCACGGGTCTTCCTTTCTTTAATGCGCCTGGGGTTGTCCGTCTTTGTCATTGGCATTCAATCAGTGGGTCACACCATGCCGTTGACGCGCTTGGCTTCGAGGATCACTTCCCCGAGCAGGCGCGGCGTGATATTTTTGATAAAGCAGGGATCCCCCACCCGATCCTTGACCAGCTTGAGCGTCTTGCGCGCGAAGGTGTGATCGCGGGTGATCAGCTCCACGCGCCCCAGCCGTACTTGAGGGATGGTCGCTGCGCGAACCAACGCATCGGCTTCCCTTTGCACATCACTGGCGCCTATCTGGATGAATGTGCAGGCGCCGTTTTTGTCGCGGCGTTGCGCGTCGAAGCGAACGGGGCCTGATGTGACTTCGAACTCCAGGTCATCGCCCGCGTGCTTGCAGATGAGTTCATACGATGCGGCTGTCAATTCGTGTTCGACGCCACCATTGATTCGGGTACGCGGTTTGCCGCCGAGACCGCGCCGTATGAGCTGTAGCCACGCAGCGTCCGTGGGCAGGACGAGCGTCATCGGTCGTCCGGGCTTACCGGTGGCCAGTTTCAATCGCCTCACCAGGCCGAATGTTTCGATCTTTCGGACGATCTTGCGCGCTTGGCGACGGCTGTCGCCGCAACGGTCGTATAGTTCGGTGAGCGTCGGCGGCAGCCGGTCGGTAATGGCCAATACCGCCTTCATGGATTGTTCATCCAACCCGTCGGGCTTGGTCGGCGTAGACGTCCTCGACCCAGACGTCGGCGCAGAACGACTGGGATCTGTCGTGCTCGTCCATGTCGGCGCGGTGTCCTGAGGCGGGCTGTAGCGCTCCACGACGACGTTGGCCATGAAGGCCTGCGCGGATGCACGGCATTGGGCCTCGGTCGCCCGCCCCAAGGGAAGAGGCTCGACCCGGATAGGAAATGCCTTGGGGTGTTTCGAGGGGATCAGGGCGATCACCTGCTCGGTGGGCAACACCCGCGCCCCCTCGATCTGCTCGTCGTTCAGGCCCAGCCGATGGCGCAGAAATCGCGGGTCATCCCCCTGCCCGCTGGTGACAAAGACGTTGCGGCAGTTGTGACTGATTTTGTCGGCGGGAATCATGTGCGCCACGTAAAGGTGCCCGAGGTTGAGCCCCCGCCCCATGAAACCCTCCTCGGAGAGGGGAGAGGTGCCAGTTACTGAGTAGCGCTCCACGGCTGGGTCAATGGCGGCCGTCGCATCGTCCAGTGCGACCACGGCCAAGTTGTGGCGGGCTTCGGGGTTGAATAGGCGTTGTAGGTACAGTGGTCGCGTCAGCCGCAGTACGGAGAACGCGTATAGGTCCTCCGGCAGGGTGGACACTTCGATGATCGTCAAGCCATGGGTATTGAAGAGACGCTCACGGAACGTACTGCGCCGGCAGTTTAACTGGTCACCGAGCGGGCTCTTAATGTAATGCAGCGACGTGAGAATGCTTTCTTTATTGTCGATTTGGCGGTACCCCCGGACACGCATTTTTTCAACAGCGTTGATAACCTCATCGATAGCCACACCCTCACCCACGGCGCATTGTTCCAGCAGCGGCCGAACTGCTGGCGGCAACAGGCGCTGGGCGTATATACGGCCGGTCGATCGTCCGATTATTTCCGAATTGTCGGTCAGAGATACTTCCAACGGCACCCCCGGAAGACGCTCGTACAGCGGGGTAAAGCAGTCGGTCAGATCCAATACGTTGACTTGATTCCCGACGTCAGCGTCAGTGAGCAGGTCGCGGAGCTGGCGCTTTCGATCGATGGCGATGACGCAGCAGTTGCGACTGAGGCCCTTGGTGATAACCTGAAGCAGAGTCGTTTTGCCCGTGCCCGATGGGCCGAGGAGCAGAGTATTCAAACCCGCCTCTTGTGCGAAGGGACAACCGATCGGACCGGCAAATGGGGCAGTGCCTATTTCAACATCGTCTGCTGTAAACAGAGCGGTATTTGCGGGCGGGTAATTGCCAATGAATGGGTCGTCCAGACACTCGAGCTGGAAACACCACCGCTCCAGTTCCTTCGTCACGCATTCCTGCCAGGAAGCGTTGTCGGGAAACACCGCCAGATGGTCCAGTCGTTGCAGCAACCATGGGTGTTCGTGGAGCCTTAGGCTCTCATCCTTATATAGAAGAGCAATATCCTCCGGCGACAGGGGATTGATCCATCGCCGGCGTGGGGGCTTGCGTGTGGGTGTTGGAGAGTTCAAGTTCATGCCATTACTCTCCCCATGCCAAACGGCGGATGATGCGCACCAGCATCGGCGTCTTGACCTTTTGCGCGCACGTGGGGCAGAGGCCGACGTCTCCGTCTTCAGTAGGAACCACAACCCGACATCGAAAGCAGTAGGTCATGGCGCACCCAGCACACTGAAAGCTGTGCATGGATTTGCACACCAGTGCGGTGCAGGATGTACAAAACAGCACGTCGTCGTCGTCCTTGGGCACGATGCCGTCCGTCAGCGGTGGAATGATCTCGACGATTTCCTGGACCTGGGGCATGCCGGTGGCGTCGATGAACATAAGCTTGGTCCATCGTTTCTCGCGCACCGTGCCATCGGGGTAGTGACGTCGTTCGGAACGATACTCGGCACCGCCGGGCAGGGGCGTTGGCTGAGGCATCGGGTTGTAGTTGAAGGCGCTGATTGCAACCTCCTACCATGGGGTGCTTAACACGTGGGTCCAGAGCCATTGCGTGACGCGGTACAGGGTCATGAACAGCAGAAACGAGCCGAACAGCGCCACGCCAATTACGAGCACGGCCACAGGCAGACGGGCCATAAACTTGAGCACCGCCAGTGCGACGCGTGTGAACAGGTCGACCATTTCGTGGAATTGCATGGGCTGCTCCTCGATCGATGCCGCTGCACGACACCTGTTAATGACGGAGGGTGGTCAGCGCGCCACGCTGAGGAAACCAGAAAATGACGGATTTCGAGCGCAAGAGCTTGTGTTGCCACCCGTTACAAAAAAAGTACAATTGCTAGTAGAGGGTGAACGCTCTGTGGCAGATGTGCCATAATCTCTGGGGCAGGTCGATGACCAAGAATGAGGAGGAAAAGCTCGTTCGTCGCTGGCTGAGCGGTGATTTACATGCGCGGGACGAGTTGATTCGCGAAACCGAAGGCGCCCTGAATCGTGCTATACGAGGGTTTCTCCGCGCCCGAGCCGCTCCGGGCAACATCGAGGCTGATGACTTCTGTCAGGAAGTCCTGCGTCGCGCAATGCAAAATGTGGCGACCGGCGAGTACCGGCGGCGGGCGGGCTGGCTCACCTACTGCTATAGCATCGCCGTCAAGCTGTTTCGTGAGGAGCAAAGACGCCTCGCACGGTTCCGCCCGTCTCAACCTCTGCAGTCGCCGCAGTATGTTTCCCCCGTGGATTCGGTGCGCCAACGAGAATTGACGGCTCTGCTGATCCGAGCGATCAGGCACCTACCGCGAACGCCTGATCAGCCACTTTATGAAATATTTTGCCTGTTCCGCGGTATTCGAATCTACGACGATCGCATCATGGAGCTACCCAACAAGTGGACCCACGAGCAGATCGGATCGCTATATGGATATAGCCGCGCTTGGGCGTCGAAGCATTACACTCGAGCGTTGCAGCAGGTTTGCGAAGCACTCAAGGGCAAGGATAATTCATGACTACGAATAGAGGTAGGCCTATGCGGGACACTGAAGACCAATACGATGAGCAACAGCTCCGCAGGCTCATACTGACACTGGCGGGGGCGGGTACGACGATCGAGGAGTATCGCAATCTTTGTGAACGTCTCTGGCGGACACCGCAACATTGGGCGTGGTTGATGCTCGTGTTGCTGCACAAGCTGGCACTGGAGGCCGATGATCCTGATGATTCTCTGACCTCGTTCGTGGCGGACCGAGTCGTGGTGGAGTCGGGCGTGGGCAGTCAGGCCGCCAATGATATCATCGAGTCGTTACCACACGCCGTGTTGGTCATTGAGCCGTCGCCCGAAGATGATCCGAATACCGTGTGGGCAGCTATTGTGGAGCAGCTTCGAGAAGAGACAGGACTGGCCCTGCCTGTGCCCACACCAGTGCAAATCGATTCCAAGACGGCGGAGTTGGCTTCTCTGATCAAGCGTGCCGTTGCCGGACCTTGGACGCAAGATCTAGATCAAGAGGTGGACGTCTGGAGAAAACGACAGGGTTATGGTTGGTTGGAAGGTCTACGCGAGGCGCGACGAGCCCATACGCGGCTTGTTGAGGCCCTGGCCCAGGCCGACCAGCTGGAGGAATTCGATGCCAATGAGTATGCACGCTTCATTCAGTCCGAATCAGCCGTCCGGCGACGGTATCTGACGCTGCACGATGATCGCGCCCACCTCACAGTCTGGTGTGAACCCAAGATCGACACGGATTCCCGAACTGTGGTGTGGCAATTTCGGCCGTCTATCAGTGGGGGCCAGATCAACGCATTCCATCTGTATTGCAGGAACCGTCCTGTCGGCCGCCTCTCAGTACAGCGCGTAGCGGACACTTCGATTCGGGTCGTAGAAGCCGACGGCCTACTGTTGCCCCTGGGCGTCGCCTCCGCCCGCGAAATACCCTTGCGACAAGCGGCCGCAGACGTCGACGAGACAGACGCAGTCGAGGTCTACCCGGGCATGTCAGCCAGCGTAGCCGCCTCGCGAGATGGTTTTACCCTGCTGATTCGCTGGAGTCCGCCGAGTGCCGAAGATTGAGTTGTCCTGTGTGGCTGTGGTCCATGACACCGACGGCGAGCTTGTACGCCTGAGACTGTCCCACGCCCCGGCGACGGCGGGCCCGCCGATTCAGCTTGTCAACATCGTCGATGATGGAGGCGTATGCGAGCAGCTTGATCTGGCCCGCCTTATCGCCGGTCAGTTTGTGCGTCGCGAGTATGTGCGGCCACTGCTGGTACATGACATCGAGCAAGGACGGCTGATTTTGGAGTCAGACCAGCCCAATCACTTCCATGGTGGTTCTTTC
Organism: Phycisphaeraceae bacterium; assembly: GCA_020849625.1. Lineage (GTDB taxonomy): Bacteria > Planctomycetota > Phycisphaerae > Phycisphaerales > Phycisphaeraceae > JADLFV01. Next base: position 3,733 of record JADLFV010000125.1, on the reverse strand, counting down.
GGCTTAACGCTGCTTGCGGGGTTACTTGCCCTTGCCTTTGACGTGCCTTTGCGCCGCGGCCGCTTGTTCAGCGCCAAGCTGGAAGACTGTCGCACAGGGTCTGGCGATCAGGGCGGCATGATTCAATTGCTGCCAGTTGCCGGCACGGGGCCTAAGCTCGCTGCCGCATGCTGGTCGCTGCAGGAAGTGCTCTTTTTGCGCTCGGGTGATGAGCGGAGGCTCGTCGAGTTCGAACGAAATTATTGGCGAGGTGAGGGCGCATATGCCTGCAGACCGTATGCTTTGCCGCAAACACTATCCTGTTCTGCCCTGATCGCTGCGGCGTTGGATGGTCAATTTCTGAGTGAACGATTGCAGCGACTGGGATCAGATGGAGCAGCCATGGCGGCCCAATTGCTGGCCGTGAGCCAAGAGCTTGACCACACGGGCAGCCTAATCGCTGGCATCGGCAATATGGTTGCATCGCTGTGTTCGAGCGAGGCCCTGCCAAGCCCGGGCCAACTTCACTCGCTTTGCCAGGCTTGTGGGACTCGCCCATATCCAAATCTTCAGTTTTTTCTGCGCTGGCTTACCCTCGTGACAGTAGATCACTGCGAGCAGGATGAAACCAAGCGTGAATGGTTCGCCGCCGCTGTGATGCAATGCATCCCGCGGGCGCCAGATACTCTTGCTGCATGGGCGATTGAGCCTGATGAATTGCGGTATCAAGAGTGGTTACAGTCGGTCCAAATCGGCAATCTGTATGACTTAATCTATGTCCTGCAGGTCTCGACACTGGCCAAGGAACTGCTGACTGACCTTGATTCGTTTATGGGTCTGGCTCGCCAGATGATTACCCAAGCGATCAGAGTCCAGTTGGAGGAACTCCAATCGCTTATTACCATGGGCAACGTCAGGAACGCGGGCGCGATGATCGAGGGGATCATCCGTTCATCCCTTGGTCGACGTGTGGCGTTGCTCAGCATGGACTGGATGCCCGAGGCAGTTGGGCTGGTGAACGATTGTTCCGCCCGCCTGATGGCCGTATCCACCCTTCATGATCATCTCAAGGCCCTGGAAAGGAGCTTTCGCGCTTGGCATGTGCCGGAGGTATTGAAACCGCTACTGCAACGCACCGATCCGGTGTTGAGGTTTGGTTTTCGTCTCTCCGGTAATACTGGTGTAACAGAACAGGCGCGTCCTCCGCTCACCCGTGTCAATGATTTAGATCTTGACATCACTGGCCGTGACCACTTACATCTGACCATGCCTTCACCTGTACTCCTGTTGGAGTCGAGCAGCGTTGAACCTTCGTATTGTCGACGGCAGGCTTTCGTGGACGCGGACGACACGTTGAATCGTTACCCTGTCAATGATGCCGCCGTCGTCAGAGATCGCTATCACCAAGAAAAAGTGTTGATCGCGTTCGATCTTCCAGGCGGCGATGTACTCAATGCCCCATCCATTCTCTGGGATTCGGCTACGAACCCGTGGCCGCCCGCGATCGACACGCAGTTGCTCCTCGCTGCCATGGCACACCATACTTTGGAGAATGATCCACACAGCCTACTCGACGTTGGTTGTGGTACGGGATATATCGCGATCGTGGCGGCGCACTTATGGCCGTCGCTGGATGTGATACATCTGTTGGACCTTGATGAGATTTCTATAACCGCCGCAGCAATGAGCGCTCGGCATGATAACCGAGTCTCGCAAATGCAGTTGGTCATGCATCAACGCCCATTCCAGAATATGAGGGAAGATTTTCATGTGGATGTGTTGGTATGTAATCCTCCGTACCTGCCCAATCGTCCCCTCCCTCAGGAGCGAATACAGTTGGCGACCAATGGCACCGCACTTTTAGAGAACGTGGTCGGGCGCGGTTACAGGTTTGCTTCGGAGATCTGGCTGACATTTTCTGTTCTCGCTTGGCCAGAGTTTCAGTATGCCCTGGCCGCAACGCCAAACGCCTACCGCCGGATCGAATTATTGGCTCGCAATTATGTACCCTTTCGGATTCCATGGCTGGCGCCAGTATCGCCACAGGAGAACCAGCGCGCTGCGTTGACCCAATATCAAAACAACATCGACTATTATCAGCACACACTTAGGCCTCGCCATCTCATCGACCTGGACGACGTGGGATTCTGCCCCGCCACCTATCTTCAGGACATCGCACCCACCTTGCCTGGAGGGGTTTGTGCGCTGGATGACATGACTAACGCCCGCGAGTGTGAAAAAATCATCGATAACCTCCTGGCAGATTCTCGGGGCTATCGTTTCTGGCACGAGATCCGCGTGCTCCGCCTCAGTGCTTAGGCTGATTCAGTTGTAGGTTTGGGGCCATGGGTAGCTTGCAACCTGTTTCCGTGGCCCCTCGCCCTGCAGTCGGTTACCTAAGGCACTCGTCGATTCATGGGGGTCTGTTGCGGCACTTGTTGATCATTTGTCTCGCCTGTCAGTCTGTCCAGCAGCGCTGATGCCTCCTGCTTGGACATTTTCTCCGTGTCGCGCACGCCCAGCTTTGCCAAAAAAGCCTTTTGTTTCTCAGTGATTGGCTGGACTCCACTGCTAAGCTTTGGCTGCGATCGCTGACCGTTGATCCGTGAGGTGCGCGCGTCTTTTGCCAGCTCCTGAAAGATCATCGACGCCACATGCTCGTCTTTGACTCGTTCGCGGATTCGCTCATAAGCCTCAAGGTAGTCATCAAGGTTTGTCTGTACTTCGTCAATTATCATTTCGTTGTTGTTATCCTCCTTTCATTTATTTGATGCGTTCGGGCCCGTGAGCCCAATCCATCATTGGGCTTCACCATTATCGCCTGGACGCACCCTGCGGCGCGGTCGCGTGTTCGCCAGAACGCAACGCCTAAATGTTTAGCCGACATTGGAGGCGACTTTTACGCGTTGCATGTGACCGCACCGACTATTGTTCGTCCCTCGCGCCGCGAGGGGCACCGGCGCCGGCCGACTCGCTTAAGATGAACGTCCGAGACCTGTCGTCGAGGCGTTCCTTATGCGTTTCGGCCAAGCTGGGTCTTCTGACGTTGCCGCGCGCAATGTCATTGCATCTCCGTGCCAAGGATGTATCGCCCACACCGCGGCTGTCCGACGCTACCAAAGCCGCTGCACTCACGTCCACTCACCGACCCTGACGCGCTTTTTTCGTCGCACTGTCTCGCCCTCCCTTGAACCGCCGCATGCCATTCCACCAAGCGTTTCTCCATCACACCCTGAATCTGCCCCAGAATCCGCCCTGACCAATCACCATGAAAAACCTCACCATCCAGATAAACTACCGGCAACCCCATTTGCCCATAGACCTCTTGTTTGTGCTTCATGCACGCCTCATACGCCGGATCCCGCTTCCGGCCAAAATACTCAATCAAGACTCCATACCGCGGTAGCTGAAAATCCGGGTACCACACCCTGACCAAACCCCGATCTACCACCGCCAATGGGTGCTCATACAGATAGTCAATCCTGTAACGATCCAGAAGCCTCGCGATCTGGGCTTCCCCCCGGCTACGGTATCTCCCTATACCTCTCCAGCTTTCGTTGATCATTCCTACTCAATGCTTCTCAAATTTAAGAATCTTCCGCCTCCATCACCTCTGACCACCTGCCGTACGAACCGGCCTTTGGTCTGAGGTGCTCCCCAAAAACTGGGCGCGTGGTTAAGGTGGATTCGTCGCCAGCAGATGGAGACGAATCATGGCAGGCAAGAGGCGTCGATTTTCGGCTCAGTTCACGGC
>JADLFV010000124.1 GCA_020849625.1 Phycisphaeraceae bacterium | reverse complement strand
TCAGGCGACTGGGGGTAATCAAGCAATTGAGCCTCATCCGAAACCGGACGGCCTTCCTATAAAAGGGCGAAGCGCAACGTTTGTGCGCGCCGGGGGCAGTTTTGAGGCCGTGAAAAAGAGCGTAAGTGCAGGCAGGATAAGCAATAGAAATTATTTCGCGCAACCCTCAAAAAAATGAGAATCGCTGGCCAGCCTGTGCGCGCCGGCGGCAACCGACGGTTGCGCATTTGCAGTTTGCGGCTTGCTCTCGCCGTTACTCTGTTTTCGCCGAAAACAGACTAATCGCCGTCTGACGCGCGGCAACAGTTCAGATTTTTAGAATATATTTAAGTTAAAATTGATCTTGTATTTGGCCGCTCCCGCTGCACGGAGGTGGGTGACCGCAGCGCGGACGCTGCGGCTGATATGTGAACGCCATAGCACGGCATGTCAATGCGGCGCCTACCCCCGCGCGTAACCAAAGAACGCTATCCGACGCCGTTCCCACCGGCACCTTACTGAACTTATTTAAGTTAAATATGATCTTGTGTCCGGCAGACATGCGCGGGGGCGTGATGCAATGGCCTCAGTCACCGCCAACGGAAGTTCAGCCGCCCCGGCCTCAACCGCGACGGGCTGCATCGATGGCTGCGATGTCGATCTTTTTCATCGTCATCATCGCATCGAACGCGCGCTTGGCGGCCGCGCGATCCGGATCAGTGACCGCCTGTGTCAGAACGATCGGCGTAATCTGCCAGGATAGCCCCCATTTGTCCCGGCACCAGCCGCACACGTTCTCTTGACCGCCGTTGCCGACGATGGCGTTCCAGTAGCGATCCGTTTCGGCCTGGTCAACGGTGGCGACCTGAAAAGAGAAAGCTTCGTTGTGCTTGATCCCCGGTCCGCCGTTGAGCCCGAGGCAGGCAATGCCCAACACCTTGAACTCGACGGTCAACACGTCCCCTTGCTTACCCGAGTGAAAGTCTCCCGGCGCCTGGTGCACTGCGCCGACGGACGAGTCGGGAAAAGTTCTGGCGTAAAAACGCGCCGCTTCCTCCGCGTCGCCGTCGTACCAGAGACAAATCGTGTTTTTGGCCGGCTTGATCATGTGACTTCTCCATGGTGGTGCGCTTTGCCCGGAGCCGGCGCACACGAGCTTCCCGCATCGTCGTACAACACAGCCGGTGCATTCCCGCGCGGCTTTGCTGCCAAGTATAGGCATGATATGCGGCGTGGCTCACGGTCGGTCCGCGGAGGAACGTCGAGGCGCGGGGCGGACGTAGCGCGAGGGGGTGGCCCCCCGGTGTGTTCACCGGGAGCGAAATGGAGGATTGGTCCTGGCCGATGACGGCCGGTAAACCAGCCTCCGCCGCAACGGCATTACACTCCGGGGGTGCGTGTCAGAGTTCCAGCACGGTGATGTGGGTGTTGGAGTAGATGCACAACTCGCCGGCGATCTGCATGGCGTTCCTGCAGATGTCAGGCGGTGATTGATCGGTGTGATGAAACAAGGCGCGAGCGGCGGCGGCGGCGTAGTCGCCACCGGAGCCGATGCCGAGTATGCCGTCGCTGGGTTCGATCACGTCGCCGTTGCCGGAGACCAGCAGCGTGGTGCTGCGATCAGCGACGGCCAGCAGACTTTCCAACCGACGCAACAGACGATCGGTGCGCCATTGTTTGGCCAGTTCGACGGCCGCCCGTTTGACGTTGGCGGGCGAATCCTTGAGGTGTTTCTCGAAGCGCTCCAGCAGGGCGAAGGCATCGGCGGCGGCGCCGGCGAAACCCACCAGCACGCCGGCCTTGTCCACGCCCAGGTCATCGAGCTTGCGCACCTTGACGGCATCGGCCTTGGCGACGGTGTTCTGCATGGTCACCTGCCCGTCGCCGGCACTGGCGACCTTCGACCCGCGACGGACGCTGAGGATGGGGGTGGAGCGAATTTGCAGTTTCATGCCCATATTGTACGGGATCGGACCAAAACAGAGCGTGTCAGTGCTGAGGCGGGAAAAGCTCGTCCACCGCAGCCTGCGACATCTGCTTATCCGAATGCGCTGCATCCGGCACGATCACCAGCTTCCAGCCGAAGTCAGCATGCAAGCGCTCAGCGGCGTTCCTGACTTGCTGGAAGAAGTAGCGGCCGCGTTCAAGCCGCGTCGCGCCCTGGGCGTCAGCTTGAGGTGTGTGACGGAGGTTGGGGTCCTTGGCGTTGGTGTCCTTTTCCCCCAGCATGACAACCACGTTGCGTTTTAAGGCTTGTTTGAGGGAATCGCTGGTGGCTGGGGTCTTGCCTAAACCGTATGGATATTCCTCCGCATCGGTCGGCAACGTGTACCATCCCGAGTTGGCGGTGACAGCTTTGAGACAGCGCGACTGCGGCATGAACAGTGCAAAACGATGCACAAACTGCCCCCCCGCGGAATGGCCGTAGAGATAGTAACCTTCGCTGGTGCTGCTGCTGATCTGTATGAAATAATCGAACAGATGTTCGATGGCTGTGAACGTCCACTGCGCCGGCGGATTGGGACTGCCTTGTTCCGACAGAATGTTGCCCTGTTGATAGGCTTCGCTGGGATAGTCATCCTCTGAAAACTCCGGCACCAGCAGCAGGAAGTTGTGTTTCCTGGCGTGCTCGATCCAGTTGTCGCGATAGTCGCGGCCATTGCGGCGAACGCCATGCATGACAAACACGATCGGTGAATCCCGCTTTGCGTCGGCAGGCACATAGGTCCAGACCGTCAGTGGCTTATCGCGATTGCCCTGCTGATCCACGAACTGAAAACTGCCCGAGCCTCGGCTCAATTCCGCTGCGCGGTCAGCAGACGCATTCGGCACGCACATGAACCAGGCGGCGAACAAAGCCACCAGCAGATGTGTGATCGATTTCATGGTTGTCGCCCTGGCGGTGTGAATATGACGCCCCTCGAACACCCGCAACGTACGGCCGAGACAGGGGCCTGTCAAAACTTGCGGTACACTTGCATTGTGGCAGACTCACCCGCACACATTCCCGTCCTGGCGCAGCAGGTGCTGCACTGGCTGGCGGTGCGGCCGGGCATGACGGTGCTGGATTGCACGCTGGGGTTGGGCGGGCACGCAGCGATGCTGATCGAGCATCTGGGGCCGGGCGGGCGATACATCGGCTTCGACCTCGATGCGGCCAACCTGAGCGCCGCTCGAACGCGACTCGAACCGCTGGCGGCCGCGCACGGCGTCGAACTGATCCTGCACCAAGCCAACTTCGCCGAGGCCCGGCGGCACCTGGAGGCTCCCGTCGATCGGTTGCTGGCGGACCTGGGGGTGGCATCGACGCATCTGGACGATTCGGCCCGCGGTTTTTCGTTCTCAAACGACGGGCCTTTGGACATGCGATTGAACCGCGATCAGTCCACCACGGCGGCGGACCTGGTCAACAAGCTGCCGCAGGATGAGTTAGCGGACTTGATATACGAGCTGGGCGAAGAGCGGTTGAGCCGGCGAATTGCCCGCAAAATTGTGGAAAAACGCCGGGAATCACCGATCAGAAGCACAGGAGAGCTGGCCGCGCTGGTGCGGCAGGCGGCGGGCCCGCGCGCGGCACAGTATCGCATTGACCCGGCCACGCGCACGTTCATGGCCCTGCGCCTGGCGGTCAACGGCGAGCTCGAAGCGCTGGGCCGACTGCTGGAAGACGTGCCCGAGATGCTCACTTCCGAGGGGCGGGCGGCGATCATCAGTTTTCACTCGTTGGAGGACCGGCCGGTCAAGCAAGCGATGCAACGATGGCAGCAACAGCAACTGGGCCGAGCTCTGACGCGCAAGCCGGTGACCGCCGACGAAGCGGAACTGGCAGCCAACCCGCGCAGTCGTTCGGCCAAGCTGCGCGTCTTCGAACGCTGTGAGTGCTGAGTTGGTAGAGTATTGGCGTCAAGGATGAACACTGCGTTTTACCCGGAAGGAACTGGGACATGACACGAGAAACCAAAGTCGGCCTGCTCGTCGGCCTGGGCGTGATCCTGCTGATCGGAATCATCGTCAGCGATCAACTGTCGCAGATTCAAAAGCAGCAGCCGGCCGACCTGACCGACTTCGCCGACGCCGCCCAGCAGGGCATCATCTCCGACGAACTGGTCGGCCCCGCCCTCAACGCGCCGCCCGCCCGTAACAACACCGCCCCCGGAAGTAACACCACCGCACCCGCAAGTGAAAGTGTCACTTCGGAACCGGCGCACGCAGGCATTGCTCCGACGCCCGTGCCCAATGCCACTGCTGAAAGTGACAGCCCGATCACTCAGCCCATGCAGGTCCAGGCCGATCGCAGCGATCTGGCCGACCGACTGGTCATGCAGATCGAGCGAGCCCGCCAGGACGGCCTGGCTGTGAGCGCCGAACGTCAGCAGGAAGAAGGCGTCATCCGCATGCCGCAGCGCAGCGAAACCAGCGACGCGGCAGTGCCCGTTCTCGCGCTGGGCCAGCCGCGGCTGGATCAGCAGGCGACGGCCGCCAAGCCGGTGGTACACACCGTCGCTGACGGCGACAGTCTCTATCGCATTGCTGAAAAGTACCTGGGCGACGGCACACGCTGGCGCGAGATCGTCAACGCCAATCCGGGCAAGATCGGCGATGACAATCAGATCCAGGTCGGCGCCAAGCTGACGATTCCCTCTCGTGAAATCAATCGCCCTGCTCCGGCCGGGACACCGGACTCACAGAGTCCGGCTCCGATGACGGCTCCGACCCGCAGCAACGCGCGCAAGACCTACACCGTCAAGAGCGGCGACACGTTGTTCTCCATCGCCCGCGTTCAACTGGGCGACGGCGGCAGGTGGAAATCGATCTACGATGCCAACCGCGACAAACTGGCTGATCCCGACTCGGTCAAGGTCGGTCAATCGTTGAAGATTCCCGGTTGATCGAAGACACCGGACTCGCAGAGACCGGTTCTGATTGTTGCACCATGTTTCCCAAGCTGGCGGTCATCCTCGTGCTCTCGGCCGTCATCGCGGCGACCCTGCTGCACCTGCGTCAGCAGCGGCTGCTCCTGATGAACCAGATGGCGGACTTTCAGCAGCAGATGGATGACAACCGCGAGCAGACCTGGGACCTGCAGGTGCGCATTCATCAGAGGCTGACGCCGGACCAGTTGCGTGAAGCGATCGCCCGGCGGCAACTGGATCTGGCGCCGATGGTGCCCCTGGACCCCAATGCCGCTCTGCTGGCGGAGGCGCCTTACGATGTTAGCCGACCTTAAACCCGCGCAGCCCACGGCCGACGCACGCCGCGTGCTGAAGGTCGGTCGCTTCATGGTGATCGGGATCAGCGTCCTGTTCGCGGTGCTGCTGGGTCGCATCGTGCAGTTGCAACTGGCGCCCGATCCCCGGCTCGAAACGCGCGTGGACTCCCAGCACAGCAGCGCCACACTGTCCGCCCGCCGCGGAGCACTGGTCGATCGTCACGGCCGCATGCTGGCCGTCTCGCGCATGGCGTATCGCCTGTTCCTCGATCCGAAGATGATCGGGGACCGCAACACCTTCTCCGAGCGCGTCGGCTACGAACTTGGCTACGACCCGGTGGACGTTGAGATGATCATGTCCCAGAAGCCGGGCAATCGTTACATCAGCATCGATCAGCGACTGAGTGAGGACAAGCTGGCCCGGTTCCGTGAGTTGAAACTGCCGGGCGTGTATGTCGATCCCTACGTGGTGCGCGATTATCCGTACGGCCAGTTGGCGGGACAGTTGATCGGGTTCGTCGGCCGCGAGGGCAAAGGACTCGACGGACTGGAGCGTGAGCTGGACCCGGTGTTGTCCGGTGCGCCGGGGCGCATCGTGTATGCCCGCGATGCCGGCGGCCGGGCGTTGTGGATCGAGGCGGACAACTATCAGCCCCAGCACGATGGTCGGCCGCTGCGACTGTCGATCGATGCCATGATCCAGTCGATCGCCGAGCGCGAGCTGGCCGGCGCCGTCGAGCAGTACCAGGCCAAGGCCGGCCAGATGATCGTGATGAACCCGTGGACGGGCGAAATCCTGGCCATGGCCAACTATCCGGCGTTCGATCCCAATGATTTCTCCAGGGCCAAGCCCGAGGACTGGCGTAATCGCGCGGTGACCGACGTGTTCGAGCCCGGCTCGATCTTCAAGCCTTTCATCTGGTCGATGGCCACGCAGCTTCAGGCGGCCAATCCCAGCGAAATGATCGACACCACGACCTCGGGCGTCTGGCGCTCCAGCAAGGGGCGCAGCCTGCGCGACGCACGCGGTCACGGCCGCATCGACTGGGACCACGTGCTGATCGAGTCCAGCAACATCGGCATGGCCATCGTCGGCCAGCGCCTGGGCGCGGAGAAACTTCACAACATCGTCCGCGGCTTCGGATTCGGACAAATGACCGGCAGCGGCCTGCCCGGTGAAATCAGCGGCGTTGTGCATCCGCTGCCCAAGTGGACGCACTACTCGGTCACCTCCATCCCCATGGGACAGGAACTCAGCGTCACGCCTTTGCAGATCACCCGCGCTTTCTGCGCCATCGCGGCAGACGGCATGCTGGTCCATCCCACCATCTATGCGACGGATCATCGCCCGGAAGGCCAGCGCGTCCTCACGGCCAACATCGCAGCCCACACCCGCGAAGTGCTCGGCCGCGCGGTCAGCGAAGGCACCGGCCGCAAGGCGCAGTCCGATCTCTACAGCCTCTTCGGTAAGACCGGCACCGCGCAACTGCCCAACTTCGTCAGCGGCGGCTATTACCAGGATCGTTACGTCTCCAGCTTCATCTGCGGCGGACCGCTGGAAGCGCCGCAACTGGTGGTCGGCTGCTTCATCCACGAGCCGGACCCCTCCGTGGGCCACTACGGCGGCACCGTCGCGGCGCCCGCCGCTTCGCGGGTGATCGAACAATCACTGGTGTACCTGGGCGCACCGACCAGCGCCGCCCCCGAGCAGCTCGTGCAGGCCGCGATCCATCTGGATGATTGACGAGGCCGCCCCGATTCATCGGGGCGTTGCGCTCGCTCCCACAAAACGCCATGCGGGACACGCTTTACTGAAGTGGAGCGGCCTTTTGCATTCCATCTGTGATACATTGTGCACATGACCGACGCTGCTTCGCTTCGCAGAACTCCTTTGCACGGCTTCCATCAGCAATACGGGGCCCATCTGGTCGATGTCGCCGGCTGGGAGATGCCGCTGCACTATGGCTCAATCCTCGAGGAGCACAAACTGGTGCGCCGCGGCGCGGGCCTGTTCGACGTCTCGCACATGGGCCGCGTCATGTTCACCGGCAGCGGGGCGCGGCGATTCCTCGAGCGCGTCCTCACCCGCCGCATCTCCACCATGCAGCCGGGTCAGTGCCGCTATGCCCTGGTCTGCAACGAAGCCGGCGGCGTGCTCGATGACGTGATCGTCTATCGCTTCGAGGATTACTGGATGCTGGTGGTCAATGCCGCCAACCGCGAAAAGCTGCTGGCTCACTTCGAGCAGGTCAAGGCGGCTGAAAACTTCGAGGTCAAGATTGACGACATCACTTTCAAGACCGCCATGCTCGCCTGCCAGGGCCCGGACGTGATGCAGATCATCGGGCACTTCACCTCGGAAGTGCCCGCCCTCCAGAATTATCACTTCTGCCAGAAGAATCTGATGGTCATCAAGTTCACCATCAGCCGCACCGGGTACACCGGCGAGGACGGCGTGGAAGTAATCATGGGCGCCATGACCGCTCCCATGGCCATCCGCCTGCTGACCAGCGAAGGCGGCAGTCAGGCTGCGAAGATCAAGCCGGCCGGCCTTGGCGCCCGCGACACGCTGCGCCTGGAAGCCGCCATGCCGCTCTACGGCCACGAACTGGACGAACAGACCAATCCCCTGGAAGCCGGGCTGAACTTCGCGGTTAATCTCGACAAAGGTGCTGAACCATCCGGGGAAACTTCCGGGGGCGGGGGCGGGCCGCAGATCCCTCGCTTCATCGGGCAGGACGCTCTGGAGAAAGTCGCCGCTCAGGGTGTCAGCAAGCAACTGATCGGCCTGCAACTGGACGGCAAACGCACACCGCGCCAGGGCGCAGCGGTCAGCCGCGATGGCAGGCAATTGGGCGTCGTGACCAGCGGTTGTCTCTCGCCCACGCTCGGCTACCCGATCGCCCTGGCTTACGTGCAGCCCCAGGCCGCCAACGTCGGCGACGCGGTGCAGGTGGCGGTGGGCAACTCGGTTCAGGACGCCCGGATCGTCAAGCTGCCTTTCTACAAACGACCACGTGTATGAAAACTCAAACGCCGAGCCCGCAGGAGAGTCCGCGACGAAGGGCCGGATCGGACGCACGGATAAGATCGATCCGGCCCTTCGTCGCCGACTCCTCAGGGCTCGGCGTCGAACTGCCTATTCATTATGAGAACGTGACGACATGTTCGAGGCGTTGATCAAGCACTGGCCGATCGTCATGGCGTTCACCGAGCGTGCGGTGGCGGTGCTCGGCTGCGCCCACGTGGTGCTGCACAAGCGTGATCCGCGGGCGGCCGGCTGCTGGGTGGGCCTGATCGTGCTGGCGCCGTTCCTGGGCACGTTGTGGTACGTGATGTTCGGCATCAACCGCCTGCGCCGTCACGGCGGCGAATTGCAGCAGCAGCTTGATGCCGCACTCCGCCGCGTCAATCGCCGCGTCGCCCGCGCCCTGCCCGACCACAGCGATGACACGGATGATCCCCAGCTTCATCGCCCGCAACTGGTGCAATTGATCGGCAAACTCACCGAGCGTCCACTGCTGCCGGGTAACAGCGTGTCGCCGCTGCTGGGCGGAGATGCCGCCTACGACGCGATGATCGAAGCGATCAACGGCGCGCAAAAGTCGGTGGGCCTGTGCAGCTACATTTTCGATGCCGACCGCGCGGGCAATCGCATCATCGACGCCCTGGATGCGGCACAGAAGCGCGGCGTCGCGGTGCGCGTGCTGATCGATGACATGGGATCGCGATTTTTGTTTCGCTCGGCGGTGCGGCGCATGAAGCGCCTGGGCATCACCTGCGCCCGCTTCCTGCCCGCCTTCGCCCGCCGCACCGTGCACCTGGGCAACCTGCGCAATCACCGCAAAATCCTGCTGATCGACGGATTGGTCGCCTTCACCGGCGGGATGAACATCCACGAGTCCTGCCTGTCGGACTGCGATCCACGGCACCTGGTGCGCGACGTGCATTTCTCCGTGCGCGGGCCGGTGGTCACACACATCGCCGAAACATTCGCCGCCGACTGGCTGTTCGCCACCGGGCAGTTGCTGCTGGGCGATGACTGGTTCGCAGCGCCCGAGGCGGCGGGAACCACCTGGGCCCGCGGCATCACCGACGGCCCGGATGAGGATTACCAGAAAATGCTCATGGCCATCCTGGGCGCCATCGAAGCTGCCGACCGACGCATCGACATCGTTACGCCCTACTTTCTGCCCGATGACAGCACGCTGCACTCGCTGCACCTGGCGACGCTGCGCGGCGTCAAGGTGCGACTCATCCTGCCGCGGGTCAGCAATCATCGGCTTGTGCAATGGGCCGGCCAATCGTACTACCGCGCCACCCTGGAAAAAGGATGCGCCATCTACCTCTCGCCTCCGCCCTTCGATCACAGCAAGCTCATGCTGGTTGACGACGACTGGTCGCTGATCGGCTCGACCAACTGGGACCCGCGCAGCCTGCAACTGAACTTCGAGTTCAACATCGAGTGTTACGACCGCAAGCTCAACCGAACCTTATCACGGCACATCGGCCAACTGGTCGCCGCCGCCGAGCCGGTGACACAACAGCAGGTCGAAGCCCGCCGCCTGCCCGTGCGCCTGCGCGACGACGCCGCGCGATTGTTGACGCCCTATCTGTGATCAATCCAACCGGCGCTCGGCGCGGGCCTGACGCCAGCGGTCCAGGCGCGAGTCGGGATACACCAGGTGAAACTCCGGCCGGCCCACAATCGGCCAGAGCACGCCGTAGTGGTGAATGATGTCGGAGATGAACAGCGCCGCGCCGCTGAGCAGCAGCGTGCTGTGCAGCAATCCCAATGGCAGCAGCGGGCTGAGGCACATCATGAACAGCCCGACGTAGCCGTGATGGATGCGCAGGCCGAAGGTGAAGCGGGCCAGCCAGGTGGTGTCGCGGGTCGATTGCAGATCGAATCCGAAGCGCAGACAGCAGGTGAGCGCTTCGATGAAAACAGTCAGCAGCAGGACGGTCAGGATGGTCGTCGTCAAGGTCGCGCTTCCGTGCAAAAGGTTGTTTTGCGGGGGAAACTTCCGGGGCACCCGGAAGTTGGATCTCCGTGGCCGGGGGGCACTTCCGGGGGCGGGGGCACTTATGGGGACATTATTGCATTGAATACGGGCCGGGGCCAGTGGGGTTCATCGGCTTTTCAGTCGCCTTGCTCCAGATCGCTCTGCTCGATGGGGCGGCTAACGCGGTAAGATTCGCCCAGCCAGCGGCCCAGATCGACCTGCCGGCAGCGTATGGAGCAGAAGGGGTATGCTTCCAGCAGCGGCCAGGCGTCGCGCCCGCAGATCGGGCATTTCGTGCTCGCCAGCCGGCTTTCCCGGTCACGCCAGGCGCCGAACAGCTTGAAGGTCAGCCGCCGCTGCTGGTCTCCGGCATGGTCCAGGTGCACTTGCAGCCGATCCTCACCGACCGCCTCCAGCACCCGGTCAGCCCACTCCACCGCGGTCACCGCGCCCTGGCACAGTTCCTCGAAGCCCAGTTCCTCCAGCTCGCCCGGCGATCGCATGCGATAGGCATCGATGTGCACCAGCGGCGCGAGGCCGCCCTCGTATTCATGCACCAGCACAAAGGTCGGACTGCTCACCTTCCGGGGGTCGATGTTCAACGCTTCAGCAAGCCCGCGCACGAACTGCGTCTTGCCCGCGCCCAGTTCGCCGATCAGGGCGATGACTTCGCCCGGCCGGGTCATGGCCCCGATGGCGCGGCCCACGGCCACGGTCTGCTCCACGGATTCGCTCAGCAGCGCGCTCACGAGTGATGCTCCCAGCCATGCTGCGACAGGTCCAACACGCGGCCGTCCTGGAAGCGGATCGTCGCCACGGGGCCATGACTGAGCGGCACAATTTCACCGATGCGTGTGATGGCCACGCCGTCGATACTTCCGGGGGCGGGGGTGAGCTTGTCGCTGGTAAACAGCAGCTCGTAATCTTCGCCGTCGCCCACCGCGTTTTTCCAGTCGCAGTTAGTGCGGATGGGCAGCTTCTCCGCTTCGATGATCGCCGCCACCTTGCTTGCCTGACAGATGCGCGGCAGATCGCAGCCGAGGCCGTCGGACAAGTCGATCATGCAGTTGGGCCGCAGTGCCGGCGTGCTCCCCAGCGTGCGGGCGATGCCGAGGCGCGGCTCGAAACTCAGGTGATGCCCGCTGTGCAGACTGCCGCCCAGTTGTCCGCTGACGTAGATGCCGTCGCCCACTTTCGCCCCGCTGCGCAGCACCGGCAACACGCCCGCAGGTTCAGCGAACACCGTCACGCTCAGCAACAGCTTTCCCGGCCAGATGGAAATGTCGCCTCCGATCAACGGGCAGTTGTATGCCGCAGCCGTGCGGCGCATGACGTCGAACAGTTGCTCAGCCCTGTCTTGACCGAAATCGCGGGGTAGCGACACAGCCGCCACCGCCGCCAGGGGTTTGGCTGCCATCGCTGCGACATCGGAGAGATTGCGCGTGATCGCCTTGCGGCCGATCCCCGGAAGGGGATCGCACGCCAGGTCAAAGTGGACGCCGTCGGCCACCTGGTCCACGGTCACCAGCAGCGTCGCATCACTGAGGCGCACCGCTCCCATGTCATCGCCGGGTGGAATGACTACCGCGGCCGGCATCTCGGCATTGGCGGCGTAGATGTGTTGGAGCAGGCTGAGTTCACGCACGTTCAGGACGACTGTGGCAAGAGTTTCAAAGCATCAGCGACAAACTTCTCCGCGTCCGAAATCAGGCTGACGACAGCTTCGGGATCGAAGATCACCATCGCCGCGTAGTCTGCCTTGTGTCGAGCCGCAAATAGCGCATCGTAGAATCTGCCTTGTTGGACGGACAATCGCCCAGGTAAAATCAAGAACTCATGCAGGCCGGACTTGACGCCTTTATGCTTCACATAGTGTCGTTTATCAGCCAGTAGCACAGCGCTAACAGCGTAAAAGCAGGCGTAGTATGCGCGATTCACCGCAAACCGAGTGCGACGGGCGGCGAGTTCCGCCCGCGCCGAATCAAGCGCGTCCCGTGCGCTGGCGGCCAGGAACTCCACATTCTTGGCGCGAGCCTCTTGTGGCGTCATGCCGCCACCCCATCGCGATCCACCTCATGTTTCAACGGCAAAACCTGATACAATCCATGCTCCCACTCCTCTTCGCCGATCACCATCAGGCTGATGATGTGCCCCACCTCGTCCTGCATCGGATAAAGCGCGTCCAACATCGCCCGCTGCACTCCCCAGTCAGCCGGAACCTTCGTCAGCACCAGCAGGTCCAGGTCCGAATCTTCCGTCGCCTGCTTACGCGCTCGTGACCCGTAAAGGATCACCCGCGACACGGGAAACTTCTCTCGCAACAACCTCGCCGCGGTTTCCACGATCCGGCGGTCGTTGGGATCAAGATCAGCTTCGGTTAACAACCGCATCGCGGGGGCTCCCAATCATCCGTTTCTATTCTACGATGATCAGCCCGCACAGTCACTCTATTCGGTTTTCAGATAAGCCACGAAGGTCACGAAGGACACGAAGAAGGAACACGGGTATCGGGGTTTGGGGTTCGGGTATCGGGTTTGAGCCAGGATCTGATACCCGACACACGATACCGAAAACCCGTCACCCGATACCCGAACCCCGATACCCGATCCGCCTGCATCCTTCGTGCCTTCGTGGCTGAATAGGTTTCCTATGACCGGTTCAACCGACGGCGGCTTTTTCCATGCTCTGGCGCGGCTTCTTGGCGGGCGGGGCGGCGCCTTCCCACAGGATCAGCCCGGGCTCGGGGATTCGATCGAACATCTCGCCGCCGGGCACGATGCGCACGGCGAAACCGTGGCGTCCGCTGGTTGCCGGCAGCACCTGGCCCAGGTAACGGTGGCGGCCGTTGCCCAGGTCCTCGGCATGGTTCAGATCGCTGGCGGCACAATCGACCAGCCGGCCGTCGTTGTCCAGGCGGCCGCTGTAAACCTGCACGCGCACATCCTGCGGCGCCAGGCCGTCGAGCGAAATCACGGCACTGACCTCCAGCGGCTGGCGGACGTTCAGCGATTTTTCGGTGGCGCTTTCCACGTTCTCGACCTTGATCTTGCCCCAGGCGTTGCGCAGCTTCTCCTTCTGGCGGGCCAGTTCGACGGAACCTTTGAGATTGTCAGCTTCCAGCAACTGGCTGCGCTTGATGGCAGGCAGATAGAGCTTCTCGGCGTACTCCTGCACCATGCGGTTGGTGTTGAACACCGGGGCCAGGCGGGCGATGCACTGCTTCATGCGGGTCACCCACTGTCGGGGAATGCCCAGGCGATCGCGCTCGTAGAAGGTGGGCACGATCTCGTTCTCAAACAGGTCGTACAGGGCCTGGCTTTCGAGCTGATCGGCGGTGTCGGGGTTGGCGTATTCCTCACCGCGGCCGATGGACCAGCCGACGTCGGGATCGAACGCTTCATCCCACCAGCCATCCATGACCGAGCAGTTGATACAACCATTGACCGCAGCCTTCATGCCGCTGGTGCCGGAGGCCTCCATGCCGCGGCGCGGATTGTTGAGCCAGATGTCGCAGCCCTGGACCAGGTAGCGGGCCACCTGGATGTCGTAATTTTCCAGGAAGACGATGCGGTGGCCGGCCTCGGATTCGCGGGCGAACTGCACGATCTGTCGGATCAGGTCCTTGCCGCCGCCGTCGGCCGGGTGCGATTTGCCGGCAATGATGAACTGCACCGGCTTCTGCGGATCGTTGAGCAATCGCTGCAACCGGCGAGGGTCGCGCAGCAGCAGGTTGCCGCGCTTGTAGGTGGCGAAACGGCGGGCGAAGCCGATGGTCAACGCGCTGGGATCGAGGGCGTCCACCGTCTGGCGGATCAGCTCGGCACTGGCGCCGCGGGCCTGCATCTGCTTGCGCAGGCGCTGGCGGGCCCAGACGATCAGGCGCTGGCGGCGGCGCTCGTGCACGCGCCACAGCTCCTCATCGGGCACCTCGTTGATCGCCTCCCACACATCGTGATCGACGGGGTTCATCTGCCAGCGCGCGCCCAGGTAGCGATCGAGCATGTACATCAGGTCGGCGCTGATCCACGAGCGGGCGTGGATGCCGTTGGTCACGTGGGTGATGGGCACTTCTTCATCGGGCAGGCGCGGCCAGATGCCGTTCCACATCTGGCGGCTGATCTTGCCGTGCAGCTTGCTGACGCCGTTGGCCCAACAACTGGTGCGGATGGCCAGCACCGCCATGGAGAAATACTCGTTGCGGTCGTACACGTTCTCGCGGCCCAGGGCCAGCAGACCTTCCATGTCCAGCTTCAGCGAGCCGACGTAATCACGGAAGTAGCGCTGAATCATGTCGGAGTGGAAGCGGTCGATACCGGCCGGGACGGGCGTGTGCGTGGTGAACACGTGCGAGGCCGCAGCCTGCTGGCGTGCTTCGTCGAAGCTGAGGTTGTGCTGGGCGATCAGCTTGCGGATGCGCTCGAGGGCCAGGAAAGCGCTGTGGCCTTCATTCATGTGGCAGACGGTCGGGTGCATGCCCAGGGCGTCCAAGGCCCGCACGCCGCCGATGCCCAGGATCAGCTCCTGTTTGATGCGCATCTCCATGTCGCCGCCGTAGAGCTGGCCGGTGATCAGGCGGTCGGCCTCGTCGTTGACGGAGAGATTGGTGTCCAGCAGGAACAGGCTGATGCGGCCGACATTGGTGCGCCACACCGCGACGGTGACTGAGCGCCCGGGCAACTCGACTTCCACGGTGACCTGTCGACCGTTCTGATCGAGCACCGGCTGGGTGGGCAGGTTGGCGAAGTCCAGGTCGGGGTAATACTCCTGCTGCCAACCGTCCGCGTTCAGGTACTGCTGGAAATAGCCGTGGCGATAGAGCAGGCCGACACCCACCAGGGGCAGGCCCAGTTCGGCGGCGCTCTTGAGATGGTCGCCCGCCAGGCAACCCAGGCCGCCGGAGTAGGTCTGCAAGCATTCGGTCAGGCCGAACTCTGCACAGAAGTAAGCGATGATCGCGTTGCCCACATCATGGCCGGCACTGGCGTGCCAAGGCTTGCGGGTCATGTGGCGATCGAGGTTGGCCAGCACGCGATCCAGGGAGTTAAGGAAGCCTTCATCGGTGGCCGCCTGCTCCAGCACCGTCTGGTCCATGGAGCCAAGCATGCGCACGGGATTGTGCATGGAATCCTGCCACAGCTTGCGGTCCAGGCGGATAAACAACTCGATGGCCTCGGGGTGCCAGGACCACCAGAGGTTGTAGGCGATCTTCAGCAGCGGCTTGAGCTTCTCCGGAAGCGAAGGCACCACTTCAAAGGAACGGATACGAGCCAACTGTGGATTGAGCATAGAAAACTATCCTTAACGAGCGGCGACCTCGGAACTGTCCTATCCGAGGTCAGCGGCAGAGGCCGGTTCACCGGCCGTCTTCTGTGTTGCACGATCAATTCTCAGCGCAGAACCATCCGCCCCGCGCGGCGCGCCGGCCGCGGCGGCCAGAATCTCCAGACGCGACAGCGTCCGATGGCTCTGGGCCCGCAGCAGGTTGTAGGGAAACAGCGTGATCAGCGCCACCACCAGTCCCGCGGCTGTTGTCAGCAACGCCTGCGCGATGCCTTCGCCCACCAGGCGCGGATCGGCTGTGGTCGCTTCACTGGAAAGCGCTTCGAAGCTGGTGATAATGCCCAGCACCGTGCCCAGGATGCCGAGCATCGGGGCCGCGGTAATGATGGTCGAAAGCGTCGGCAGGTAACGATCCAGCCGGCGGCGCTGCGATTCGACCGCTTCCACCATGGCTGCTTCGGAGACCGGCTGGTCGGCCGGCTCCTCCAGCAGGCGCATCACGACTTCGCCGTGGACCGTGGGATCGGTGGCTGCCAGTTGCCTGGCCGCATCGCGCTGACCGGCTCGCAATAGTTTGCTCATGCGGGCCACGATCGCCAGCCGGCCCGGCCGGTTCGTGCGCCAGAAAAACACCATGCGTTCAAAGCAGAGCCCCACCGACAGGACGCTCAGCGCCAGCAGCGGCCACATCACCGGCCCGCCCCGCTCCATCAGCAGGCGCCAACTCTCAATCATCCCTGACATCGCTTCCAGCTTACCAGAGCCGTTGCGGCGTCGCTGTGGCAGCACCTCCGCTGACAGCGATAACGCCACCACCCTGGGTCCAGCTACCTTCATCAACACATTCATCGGCAAAAACCGGCCAGTAGCTAATCGCCCCGCCCGACGATCCTTCCTCCAGGCCGCCCCTGACATGGCCGGTCATGCCACCGGCTGGCAAGGGCAGATCCTGCTGGTTTCAGCGGTATTATCCGCCTTGAAACACAAAAAACAGCCCTTGAGTATAAAAAAATGAGAATTATTCAAAATTTTCCTGCCCCCGGCACTCACCCAATCTGACTACACTGTCTCCGCACCCCTGACGTGAAAAAGGACTTTCACCATGCCCCACTCCATCGGCATCCTCACCTCCGCCCCCGGAAGTGATGTGCCTCGCCCATCCTTACCTTTGGCAGAGTAACTCCCTATGCCCCATTCCATCGGCATCCTCACTTCCGGAGGCGATTGCCCCGGGCTCAACGCTGCCATCCGCGGCGTCGGCAAGGCGGGACTCGAATCCTTTGACTTTCAGCTCATCGGCTTCCGTGACGGGTTCCGCGGCCTCATGCAGGACCGAACCCTCGCCCTCGACCGCGAACGACTCTCCAACATCCTCACCCTCGGCGGCACCATCCTCGGCACCAGCCGCGACAAGCCCCATCGCATGCCCGTCGGCGACCAGGTCCTCGACATGACCGCAGCCATGACCGAGGTCTATCACAAGCATGCCCTCGAATGCCTCATCTGTCTCGGCGGCAACGGCACGCAGAAAAACGCCAAGCGACTCATGGATGCCGGCCTCAATGTCATCACCCTGCCCAAGACCATCGACAACGACGTGGCGGGCACAGATGTGACCTTCGGCTTTGACACGGCCTTGCAGATCGCCACCGACGCCATCGACCGCCTGCACTCGACCGCCACCAGTCACAACCGCATTATCGTCGTCGAGATCATGGGCCATCGGGCCGGTTGGCTCGCTTTGGGCGCGGGCATCGCCGGCGGCGCGGATGTGATCCTGACGCCGGAGATTCCCTATCGCGTGGAAGCGATTGTCGATGAGATCCGCAAGCGCACGCGGCAGGGCAAGCACTTTTCCATCGTCGCGGTGGCCGAGGGCGCTCTGTCAACTGATCAGGCCAAAGCTTTCGCAAAGGCACACGAGCAGAAGGAAAACGCCAAGAGCAAGAAAGACAAGGAAGCTGCCCGGGCCGCCCTGGTTGAACTCGATGCCGCCCACGAAGGCAATACCCTTCGCCTCACCGAACAACTCGAATCGCTCACCGGGCTCGAATCACGACTGTCCATCCTCGGCCACCTGCAGCGCGGCGGCACGCCCTCCGGCAACGATCGCATCCTCGCCACCGCACTCGGCGCCACTGCCGCCCGTCTGGCTCACGAAAAAACTTTCGGCGTCATGGTCGCCCAGCAGAACGGCCAGGCCGTGCCAATCCCGTTAAAGGACACAGCCGGCAAATTGAAACTCGTCCCCCCCGATCACCCCTGGGTCAAAACCGCCCGCAAACTGGGTGTGTGCCTGGGGGATGAATGACAAAACCACCGGGCCAAAATGGCCCGGCTATATAACCAATGGTGCTAGAGCAAACCAATTCCAAGCGTAGCGCGTTCGGCGCTTGTTAGGTGTTGCGCCCCGGGCTGCGATCCGGTAGCTTCCTCTGCGGACACTTGTCTCACCGCGCAAGGAGCTACGGATGGCCCGACC
>JADLFV010000123.1 GCA_020849625.1 Phycisphaeraceae bacterium | reverse complement strand
TCAGGCGACTGGGGGTAATCAAGCAATTGAGCCTCATCCGAAACCGGACGGCCTTCCTATAAATGGGCCAAGCGCAACGTTTGTGCGCGCCGGAGGCAGTTTTTGGCGGGTGAAAAAGAGTGTAAGTTCAGGCACAGACGGCAATAGAAATTATTTTGCGCGACCTTCAAAAAAATGAGAATCGCTTGCCAGCCTGTGCGCGCCGGCGAACATGTGCGAAAAAAAGTCACGTAGCACCGCATGTCAATGCGGTGCCCTCCTGAAACATGTTGCGCAAGGCACCGCATTGACATGCGGTGCTTCTACACGTCTTGTCTGTCATGTAGCTTTCGCCAAACAACGACGCATGCCAGACCATTGAGGGGACGAATCAATGCGCGTAACGGCTGTTGCAACGAACGGCGGCTGCTGGCTGGGGACGGGGCGAGGTCGTAGAATGGCACGCTGGTCGCCACCTTAGCTCAATTGGTAGAGCAGCGCTTTTGTAAAGCGCAGGTTGCCGGTTCGATTCCGGCAGGTGGCTTGGGAAAGGCTTGAGGGGTGAGGGGTGAGGCTTGAGGGGGAGAGCGGGTTCGTGTTCATGAGTTTGACCATGCAATACCGACGATTCGGACGCACCGGGTTGCAGATGCCGCTGTTCAGTTGCGGGGGGATGCGTTATCAGTGCCAGTGGCAGGACGTGCCGCTGTCGCAGGTGCCGCTGGCGAATCAGCGTAACCTGGAGGCCACGATCAGCCGGGCCCTGGAGCTGGGCATCAATCACATCGAAACCGCGCGCGGCTATGGCTCATCGGAACGCCAGCTTGGGGCGATTCTGCCCAAGCTGCCGCGGGAAAAGCTCATCGTGCAGACCAAGGTCGCGCCCCATGAGGATGCAGACAAGTTCACCGCTGACTTTGAAGATTCGCTGAAACGACTGAAGCTCGATTACATGGACCTGTTCTCATTGCATGGGGTCAATGATGCGCACGTGGCGGATATCAGCCTGCGCCCCGGCGGTTGCCTGGAAGCTGCCCGCAAAATCCAAAAGCGCGGCCTGGCCCGACACATCGGCTTCTCCACCCACGCGCCCACCGAGGTCATCCTCCGCTGCATCCGCCATCCCGAGCACAATGGCTTCGATTACATCAACCTGCACTGGTACTGGATCTTCCAACTCAACCTGCCCGCCATCGAGGAAGCGGCCCGGCACGACATGGGCGTGTTCATCATCAGCCCCTCCGACAAGGGCGGCAAACTCTACGATCCGCCCGACAAGCTGGTGAAGCTGACACAGCCGCTGCCGCCGATGCAGTTCAACGACCTGTTCTGCCTGTCAAACCCCAACGTGCACACGCTGAGCATCGGGGCGGCCCGACCCAGCGACTTCGACCTGCACGTGCAGATGCTGCCGCTGCTGGAAAAAGCGAACGAAATCCTGCCGCCTATCCTCAAGCGACTGGAAAACGCGCGGGCTGATCTGCATCCCACACTGCGAGATCCCTTCCACAGTGCGCTGCCCTACTGGGAGCAGGCCCCGGGCCAGATGAACCTGCAGATGATCTTCTGGCTGCTGGGCATGATGCGGGCCTACGACATGATCGCCTACGGCCAGATGCGCTACGCCATGCTCGGCAACAGCGGCCACTGGGTGCCCGGCAGCAACGCGGGCAACATCGATCAACACGTCGCAGCCCTCAAGCCGATCGCCCAAAAATGCGGGCTGGACGGGCAATTGCTCGACATGCTGCGCGAAGCGCACGCGATGTTCTTCACCGAGCCGAAGAAGCCGCAGAGTCAGAATTGATTGTTGGCGATTGTCGTTTACCGGCGTCACCGATCAGGGGTGGCTCCTGACTGGCATGCCGTTGTATGTCGCGATAAGCCAGCAAGATTAAATGTGCGACGAAAACCGGGCCAACAATGACACAATTGACCACCAGCAGCAGCAACGGAGCCTGAGGCGATGGATCCATTTTGACCAGCAGAAAAGTAACACCGTAAGCTACCAGAGCGAACAGCGAGATGCAGATTCCAATGAGGCGATTCGTCCTGCGAAGCCAGATACAGCAGGCGATAAACCCAACGATGACAGCTATTGGAGGGGCGAAAAAGTATAAGAATATGTATGTTTCGTACATTTCGATTCTTACAAGTAACAGAAACAATCCGTCTGAGAGCCGTGGCGAAACGACCGCTCAAACTCCGGCACAACTATTTTCCATCGCGGAAGTCGCTTCTGTCAATCGTTTTCGCATTTCTGCATCTATTTCCCAAGCGTGGTAGTGAGGCTATCATGCTTCATTGATCATGCACTTTTGAGCGACTGGCGTTGTGTTTCTTACACTGAGGTTTCCACAACATGACCGCTCCCTGACGGTCGCGGCTCTTGACATGCTCTTGAAGGAGACAACCATGCAGCGACGCGAGTTTCTCAAGTGGTCGATGATGTCCACGGCTGCGATGACGTGGGGATCGAATCATCTGCACGCGGAGAATGCGGACATGAACAAGCAAGGTGAATTGCCGCGGCGGGCCTACGGCCGGGAGAGTGTGCCGCTGTCGGTGATCGGGTTTGGCGGCATCGTGGTCATGGACGCTGAGCAGGAACACGCCAACCGCGTGGTGGCGGAGGCGGTCGAGCGCGGCGTCAACTACTTCGATGTCGCGCCGAGCTATGGCGATGCGGAGTTGAAGCTGGGGCCGGCCTTGAAGCCCTATCGCAAGGATTGTTTCCTGGCCTGCAAGACCACGGAGCGCAGCGCCGAGGCGGCCAAGCAGGAGTTCGAGCGGTCGCTGCAACGGCTATACACGGATCACTTCGATCTGTATCAACTGCACGCGATCACGGATGTCGAAAAGGATGTCGATGCGGCGTTCGCTGAGGACGGCGTGATGCCGTGGCTGATCGAGCAGAAGAAAGCCGGGCGGGTGCGGCATCTGGGGTTCTCCGCCCATTCGGTGGCGGCTGCGCTGACGGCCCTGGATCGTTACGAGTTTGACTCGGTGCTGCTGCCGGTGAATTTCGCGGCGATCCTCAAGGGCGACTTCGGGCCGCAGGTGATCGAGAAGGCGATCAGCCAAGGCGCATCGGTGCTGGCGTTGAAGGCGATGGCGCGGCAGCGCTGGCAGTCGAAGGATGATCGACAGCGCAGCGAATATCCCAAGTGCTGGTATCAGCCGCTCAGCGAAAGGCGAGAGGCGGAGATGGGATTGCGTTTCACGTTGAATCTGCCGGTGACGGCTGCGCTGCCGCCGGGTGATGAGTCGTTGTGGCGTTTGGCGCTGGAGATCGCCACGGGGAATCTGTCGCCGCTGAGTGAGGATGAGCGGGAGCAGTTGGTGGTGTTGAGCCGGGAGTTGGAGCCGATTTTTGTGAAGGCTTGAGGGATGAGGCTTGAGGCTAGAGATTCGCTGGCCTCAAGCCTCAAGCCTGACAACTCAAGCCTCCTCAAGCCACCTGTGGGATTTGAACCCACGACCTGTGCTTTACGAAAGCACTGCTCTACCGCTGAGCTAAGGTGGCGCGGCCGTCGGCCGGTCACTGGCCGAGCGAAGGGGCCATTCTAGTTGCATCGGTTTGATGCGTCGAGGTGCGGGGAATGGATGATGAATGATGGATGATGGATGAAGGATGAAGGATGATGTGAAGAGGGCGACTCCAGCAATCCTTCAGTCTTCATCCCTCATCCTCATACCTCATCCCTTCCTCCCCTGCCCAATCCTTACTCAAGGCGGCCCTGGCGCGCCGGACGTGCCTAAAAAATAGGCACCGGCATCATGGGTTGCAAAAAAGTTGAACATCGGCTACAGTCTCTGCCCTGATCCAACGGTGGCGGCGAACGCGCGGAGCGGAGGCGCAGCCGACCGGGCAAACATTCACACGGAGTCATGACAGCGATGAGTGGCAGCACGGCAAGATTGAACGCGATCAACGCGGTCACCAACTACAAACCCATTACCGAGCCGTTGAACTTCCGGGACAAGACGGCCAGCGAGATCTTCGGCAGCAACGTCTTCGGCCTGCCGGTGATGAAAGAGCGCCTGCCCAAGGCGGTCTTCAAGTCGCTGATGAAAACCATCGAGGCCGGCGAACCGATCGACGAATCGATCGCCGACACCGTCGCCGCCGCCATGAAGGCCTGGGCCATCGAGAAGGGCGCGACGCACTACACGCACGTGTTCTTCCCACTGACCGGCCTGACCGCCGAGAAGCACGACAGCTTCCTCTCACCCGATTATGCCGGCAGCGCCATCGCCGAGTTCACCGGCGATCAGTTGATCCAGGGCGAACCCGACGCTTCCAGCTTCCCCTCCGGCGGTATCCGCGCCACCTTCGAAGCCCGCGGCTACACCGCATGGGACGTCACGTCGCCGGCCTACATCCTGGAAAATCCCAACGGCACCACGCTGGCCATCCCCACCGCCTTCGTATCGTGGACCGGCGAAGCCCTGGACAAGAAGACCCCTGTGCTGCGCTCCATGCAGGCCCTGGACACCCAGGCCCGCCGCATCCTCAAGCTCTTCGGGCACAGCAACATCGCCCGTGTTTACGCCACCGGCGGCGCCGAGCAGGAATACTTCCTGATCGACCGCAACTTCTTCTTCGCTCGCCCCGACATGGTCAACGCCGGCCGCAGCCTCTTCGGCGCTCCGCCGCCCAAGGGCCAGGAGCTGGAAGATCAGTACTTCGGCGCCATCACCGAGCGCGTGCTGGCCTGCATGCTCGAAAGCGAGCACGAGCTGTTGAAGCTGGGTGTGCCGATCAAGACCCGTCACAACGAAGTGGCCCCCGCCCAGTACGAACTGGCCCCGGTCTATGAGAACGCCAACGTCGCCACCGACCATCAGCAGATGGTCATGATCACGCTCAAGCGCGTGGCCCAGAAGTACGGCATGGAATGCCTGCTGCACGAGAAGCCGTTCGCCGGCGTCAACGGTTCGGGCAAGCACCTGAACTGGTCGCTGGGCAACGCCACGCAGGGCAACCTGCTCGAGCCCGGCGAAACCCCGCACGCCAACGCCCAGTTCCTCGTGTTCTGCGCCGCGGTCATGCGGGCGGTGTTCCGTCACAGCAGACTGCTGCGGGCCGTGGTCGCTCATGCCGCCAACGATCATCGCCTCGGCGCCAACGAAGCGCCCCCGGCGATCATTTCCATCTTTCTCGGCGAGCAGTTGACCGACGTCTTCGAGCAGATCGCCAAGGCCGGCACCGCCAAGACTTCCAAGCCCGGCGGCGTGATGAACGTGGGCGTGGACACCCTGCCCCCGCTGCCGCGCCATGCCGGCGACCGCAACCGCACCTCGCCGTTCGCCTTCACCGGCAACAAGTTCGAGTTCCGCGCCGTCGGCTCCAGCCAGTCGATCGCCGGCCCGCTGGTGGCATTGAACACCATCGTCGCCGATTCGCTGGACTACTGCGCCACCGAACTGGAGAAGTCCTCCAAGGGTGATCCCAAGAAGCTCAATGACGCCGTGCAGAAGCTGGTGCAGGCCATCATGAAGGAATGCAGCGCCATCATCTTCAACGGCGACAACTACGACGAAGCCTGGCACAAGGAGGCCCAGAAGCGCGGCCTGCCCAACCTGCGCACCACGCCCGAGGCCCTGCAGGCGATCACCGACAAGGAAGTGATCGACATCTTCAAGAAGTACAAGGTGCTCTCCAAGCGCGAACTGGAAAGCCGCGAGGAGATCTACCTCGAACAGTACGTCAAGGCGGTCAAGATCGAAGCCAACCTCACGCTGGAGATCGGCCGCACCATGATTTTCCCGGCCGTGATCCGCTACCAGAGCGAACTGGCCGCCACCTGCGCCAACCTCAAGGCCGTCGGTTACAGCTTCGACACCGACACGCTGGACATGATCACCAACCACGTCAAGGCCCTGCAGGACAACCTCAACGCCCTGGAGAAAGCCATGGGCGGCGCCCCGCACGGCTCGACGCTCAAACATGCCGAGTACATGCGTGACAAGGTGCTGGTCGCCATGCTGGAGGTGCGCAAGGTCGCCGACGTGCTGGAAGGCCACGTCGCCGACGACCTCTGGCCGCTGCCGACCTACCAGGAGATGCTGTTCATCAAGTGATCCGCCGCCGCGCTGCACTTGGGCGCTGCGACATCAAAGTTGCCCCTCAGCCCACGGACTCTCCTCCGTGGGCTTTTTCTTGTGCGCGATAGCCGGCGACCTACGCGTCGCCGGATCTTCTCTACAGGGACAGTGACGGGCACACAATCACCTTCGTCCGGCGAGACGTGGCTCGCCGGCTATTGTCCGTCGAGGTTGATCCGTGTTGCTTCAGGCACGACGTGCGATAATCACTCTCGCGGGGCCTGGGGGCGGCAGATGAGCATGCGGAGTCTGGAGTCGGGTTTGACCAGTCGGCCGGCGAGGATGTCGTCTTCGCTGATGCGGGCGAGCAGGATTTCGCCTTCGGTGCTGCGATTGCGGTCGTAGGAGATGTAGAGCGTGCCGTCGGGCGATTGGGCGCAGTCGGGATAGCTGATGCCTTTGCGTTCGTCGAGCATGAGGCCGCCCTGCCAAGTCCGGCCATCGTCCTCGGAGAGCCAGGCGGACAGTTGGCAGCGGCCGTCGTGGGCATCGACGGTTTGGCCGTGCTTGACCAGCAGGAGGCGGCCGGAGGCGAGGCGGCGGATGTGGAAGCGGGCGTTGGGTTGACGGATGGCGGGCGGCTCATCCGGTTGCGACCAGGTTTGGCCGGCGTCGGTGGAGATGCTCTGCATGATGCCTTTTTTGGTGCGGGCTAGCATCCACAGGCTGCCGTCGCGGCGTTCGACGATCATGTGTTCGTGCCAGTCGGGATCGGGGAACGTGACGCAGCCGCGGCGTTGCCAGGTTTGGCCATGATCATCCGAGACGAAAACGTTGGCGCCGCGATAGGGATCCAGTTCGGGGAACGCGCCTTTGAATGCACCGAAGCCGGGACGTTGATCGAGCGAGATGGGCAGCATCCATTCGCCGGTGGAGAGCACGGTGGGTTTGTTGAGCGTCAGCCCGTGCCAGATGCGGCGCGGGGCGGACCACTGCGGATCGTCAGCGTCGGGGTTTTCGCAGACGGTGGCCCAATCGCCGGCCCGACCGTCGAACATCTCCATCGACTGATCGAAGAACAGCCACAATCGCCCCGGTGGATCGGTCCACAACGTGCCCACCAGCGTGCTGCGGCCCAGGGGCAGGTTCGGCGAATGGTTGTCGATGACCAGGCGCGGTTTGGACCAGGTTTCGCCGTTGTCATCACTGGTCGCCAGCAGGAAGAACGCTTCGGGGCTGTCGCCGCCAGCCACCCAGCAGACCCACAGTCGGCCGGCGGGCGTGCGTTCGATGCCGATGGTCATGCCGTAGTCGAGCTTGTCATAGTCGTAATCCGGCAGCGGGGACGTGTTAAGCACGGGTGGGATCAGGGCCAGGTCAGCGATCTGCCGCATCACACTCAGTTCGTATTCGCGAACCTGCTCGGGTGACATCTGCACAAAGCGTTGCTCCGGCGGCGTCTGGGCGGCGGCCAGGGATGTGCATGCGAACAAAGCCAGTGAGGCGATCAGGAGTAATTGCATCTCGTGTCCTTCCGAAGGTGGGCAGTGGCCGATAGTAACATGCGGATGATGGGTTGGTTTACGCCGGGTGCCACACCCGCGCGCGGGTGTGCTGGAACAACCCACGGCCGGCGCGCGGCCGTGGCACCCGACAGAGCGAAACACGACCCGGAAGGCCGTGCAACTTGCCGGGGCGGAGGGCGTATGGGTCACGGCATCGCAATCGAAGTTTCCCCTGGGAGAACGCACATGTTGATTCGCCGCGCTGCTTTCGCTCTGTTGGCTGTGATTCTGGCTGCGCCGCTCTGTCGGGCGGAGATTTCGGATTCGACGCTCGTCAGTTACGTGCAGAAGCCCGACGACAGCTTCAGCTACCAGGTGCGCCAGCACATGATGCTGGGGGCGACCGAGGCCTACGAGCTGACGATGACTTCGCAGACCTGGCACGGGATCACCTGGAAGCACAGGGTGTTCGTGGTCAAACCATCGAAGATCTACGCGGAGAAGCAGGGCTTGCTGCTGATCGCGGGCGGTCGCTGGCGCGAAGGTGACGATCAGCCGCCGACGGCCGAGGGCGCAGCGACGTTGCCCAAGGAAGCGATGCTGTTCGCGACGATCGCCGAGCGGCTGGGTTCGCCGGTGGTGGTGTTGATGCAGGTGCCGTTTCAGCCGATCTTCAACAACCTGCGGGAAGACGCCGCGATTGCTTACACGTTCGATCAGTACCTGAACACGCAGCAGGCGGATTGGCCGCTGCTGCTGCCGATGGTCAAGAGCGCGGTGCGGGCGATGGATGCGGGGCAGAAGTTTTTTCAGGAGCAATGGGGATTGAACGTCGAGCACTTCACGGTGACCGGGGCCTCCAAGCGCGGCTGGACCACGTGGCTGACCGGCGCGGTCGATCCGCGAGTCAACGCCATCGCCCCGATGGTGATCGACGTGCTGAACATGCAGCCGCAGATGAAGCACCAGGTCGAGACCTGGGGCACGTTTTCGCAGATGATCCACGACTACACCGAACTGGGCATCATCGATCGCTTCGAGGAGCCGGCCGGGCAGGAGCTTCAGCGCATCGTCGATCCCTATGCTTATCGCGATCGCATCACGATGCCCAAGCTGATCGTGCTGGGCACGAACGATCCGTACTGGCCGCTGGATGCGTTGAATCTTTACTGGGACGGATTGATTGGCCAGAAGCGCATTCTCTACGTGCCTAATGCCGGCCACAGCCTGGAGACGGGCCTGACGCAGGTGGTCGCAGGCGTGGTGGCCGTGCACCGTGCGGCGGCGGGCATGCTGCAGATGCCCATGCCGCAGTGGAGCTTCGAGGAGGATGAAGATGGTTTAGCGATCGAGGTGCGCAGCGACCAGACGCCGCGTCTGGTGCAGGCCTGGTCCAGCAACACGCCGACGCGCGATTTCCGCGGCAGCGGCTGGACCCCGCAGACATTGATCGCTGAGAGCGACGGCCCCTACCGCTTCCATCTGCCGCGCCCGCAGGAAGGTCATTCAGCCGCTTACGTGGAATTGATCTACCAGGACGGCGATCTGACCTACACGCTGACCACGCAGCTTCGGATCATCGGCACGACGAAAGAGGTCACCCGGGGCGGGTGAATCGGGACTGCATGATCACGATTGATCTTCGTGATGGTGCACCTCTTCGGGCAGCCAGTGCTTGAGCCGCAGAAGCAGGAAGTTGATCCCGGCCAGCAGCACGGCGATGGTAAATTGGTTGGCCGCCACCGCGATACCCACCGCGCCGGTGTTCCACAGGCTGGCAGCCGTGGTCATGCCGTGCACGGCCTCATTGTTTTTGAGAATCGCCCCACCACCGAGGAATCCCAGCCCGGTGATGGTGCCGTAGATGATGCGGGCCCGGGCGTCATCACCATCGAACTCGGTCATGCCCACCAGCACGAATCCGCAGGTCGCCACCGCCACCAGAGGAAACGTGCGCAGTCCTGCCGATCGAGCCGCTCGCTCGCGGTCCCATCCCAACGGCAGCACCAGACCGAAGGCGACCAGCAGGTGCCACATATGATCCCAGAGATTCGTCCAATCCATGGTTTGATGCTAGCGGGGTCCGCGATCGATTTCCCCCCTGCTTGCAAGTGCGGGCTGGTTAAGCGATAAATCCCCCATGCAAACCACACTGATCATTCTCAAGCCTGATGCCGTGCAGCGCGGCCTCATGGGTTCGATCATCGAGCGCTTCGAGCGCAAGGGCCTGCGCATCATCGGGGCCAAGCTGATCAAGGTCAGCCCCGAGTTGGCGGGCAAACATTATGCCGAGCACAAGGGCAAGCCGTTCTATGAAGGACTGGTGAAGTTCGTGACCAGCTCGCCGGTGCTGGTGCTTGCGATCCGCGGCCTGGAGGCGGTGGCGGTCTGCCGCAAGCTGATCGGCGCCACCAACGGTCGCAACGCCGAGCCGGGCACCATCCGCGGCGACTTCGGCCTCTCCGGCGGATTCAACCTGGTCCACGGCTCCGACAGCCCCGCTTCGGCCGAGCGCGAGTTGGCGCTATGGTTCACCGCTGACGAACTACACGAAGATGCGCACACGATCGAGCAGTGGGTGTATGATCCGGGCGACCTGAAGTAACGAGGTATGTCTGATCTCAAATTGCTGATTGCTGATGAAAAGGCATGGGCGGTCGCGCGCTGATCTGACATCAGCAATCAGCTCTCACACATCAGACATGCTGTTTCAGCACGCTTCGGCGATCAGGTTGGGCTTGTGGAAGCGGATGGCCACGTGCTGGGTGTCAGCGTGGCCGAGGCTGCGGACCACGGTGCCGGACAGGGCGTCATCGGCGGCCAGCAGGGCCTGGCGGGGGGTGCTGGCGATGGCCAGGCGGACCTCTTGGCCCAGTTGCAGATGACGGGCGTAGTCAATCTTGAGCATGATGCCCCCGGCTGAGATATTGACCGTCTGGCCCGGCAGATAGCGGCCGCCGGTCTGGTCGAACTGGACCTTGATCAGGCGGTCCAGGCTGTAGCGGTGGTCGTGTCGGCGTTCGATGGTCATGGCTGGCGCACTCCAGCATGGTTATCGGCAAGCCGGTGCGGCGGGCTTCAGGGCCGGGGCGGCGGTCCGATAATCGCCCCCGGAATGGCAAAAGTGCCCGGGATGACAGTGGCCCCGGCCAATCTGGGCTCCTACAATCGCACGCATGTCCATCGACGCCGATGCGTTTGTCTCATTGGTACGACCGGCCCTGGAGACCGGCGATGTCTCGCAAATGGCACGGGTCATCAGCTATCGCTGGACCGGCAAGCAGGTCGCCACGCTGCTGGACCATGCCGACGCCGACGTGCGGCGGCTGGCGGCCGTGGCGGTGGGACTGATCGGCGAGCGCGACGACGCCTGCCGTCTGGCCCGGTGCTTACAGGACAACGACGAGCAGGTGGTGCGCATGGCTGAGCACGGGTTGTGGACGTTGTGGTTCCGCGATGGTTCGGAGGAGGCCCAGGAGCCGTTCGAGCGCGGGCTGAACCTGCTGGGCCAGCACAAGCTGGAAGAAGCCATCGCCAGCTTCGAACAGGCATACAAGCTGGACCCGAATTTCGCCGAAGCTTACAACCAGTGCGCCATGGCCCACGAGATGCTCGAGCAGTGGCGCGAGGGCATAGCCGACTGCCGGCTGGCCATCGAGCGGATGCCCTGTCACTTCGGAGCGATGGCGTGCATGGGGCACTGTTTCGCGCAGCTCAACGATCTACGCCGGGCTTTGCTTTGTTACCGTGAAGCCCTGCGCGTGCATCCGCGCATGCTGGGCGTGCGCACCGCAGCCGAGCGGCTGGAGTGCTGCCTGGGCAACGTCAACGATCATTCCGGGCATTTCGACTGCCGCTCGATCTATTGAACCGTCGCTTGCGGCAAACACACGGTTTTGACAACCCCGGCCGCCTGTCGTAGCGTCAGACCATGCACCGAACGACCTGCGCACTGCTGCTTTGCACGCTGATCACCGCCTGCCAGACTTCTGCGCCTTCAGTAAAAACCGAAAATCAAAACTCACAAATCGAAAATCCATCGCCCCCCTTGGCCTACATCGATGGCCGGCCGGTGACGCTGGAAGAACTTCGCCCCGGCCTGCTGGAGATTGCCGGCCGGTCCCTGTTGAACGAGCTGATTCTGGACCGCGCGCTGGACAAACAGTTCACCGATCGCGGCTGGGCCATCAGTGATAAGGACATCGCGGTCGAGAAACAACTGCTGCTGGAGACGTTGTCCGACGATCCCGACGAGGCGGCCCGCCTGCTGGCACAGCTTCGAGAGCGGCGAAGCCTGGGCGAGAAGCGCTTCGCGGAGTTTCTCACCCGCAACGCCCAGCTTCGCGCCCTGATCGCTGAGCAGGTCGAAGTGACCCCGGCTGCGATCCGTTTGGCCTACGACCAGACCTACGGCCCGCGCTACCGGGCGCGGGTGATCGTCACCGCCACATTGCGCGAAGCGGCTGACCTGCGCCAACGTGCCCAGAGCGAGAACTTCGCCGAGCTGGCCATGGAGCGGTCGATCGATCCGTCCGCAGCGGCGGGCGGTCTGTTGGAGCCGATCAACGCCGCCGACCCGGCTTATCCGCAGGCGATTCGGGAAGTGCTGACGAGATTGGAACCAAACCAAGTCAGCGAGCCGGTA
Source organism: Phycisphaeraceae bacterium (assembly GCA_020849625.1). GTDB lineage: Bacteria > Planctomycetota > Phycisphaerae > Phycisphaerales > Phycisphaeraceae > JADLFV01. The sequence continues at coordinate 63,014 of JADLFV010000123.1, read as the reverse complement.
AGCGTGGAGAGCGGATTTGCCATTCTCAAGCTGGAGGCGACAATACCCGGCTCGGCGCAAGCTTTGGAAGACGTGCGCGACAAGCTGGCCGAGCAGGTGCGCCGCCGGGCCCAGCGACTGCTGATGGACCAGTTGGCCCGGCAGTTGATCGAACAGGCCAACGTGGTCATCCTCGACGGCGCGCTGAGATAACGTTTGCTTGATTGCTTGATTGCTTGAATGGGTGAATGTTATGCCATCGACCACCAATTTCCCCATTCAAGAAATCAAGCAATCAGGCAATCACAACTTGACCTGACCATGGAAATCAAACCCGCATCACGCATCGAACGTCTGCCGCCCTACGTGCTGGGTCGGCTCAAGCAGATGATCTACGAACGCCGCAAGGCCGGCGCCGACGTGATCGACCTGAACATGGGCAATCCCACCGACGCCCCGCCCGATGCGGTGGTCGAGAAGATCCGTGAAGCGGTCACCGACCCCCGGAATAGTCGTTATTCCGTGAGTGCCGGCGTGTACAACCTTCGCCGCGACATGGCCCGCAAGTATCAGCGGCGCTGGGGCGTCGAGCTGGACCCCGATCGAGAAGTGATCGCCACCATCGGCTCCAAGGAAGGCTTCAGTCACATGTGCCTGGCCATGCTGGGGCCCGGCGACATCGCGGTGGTGGCGGACCCGGCCTTCCAGATTCATACCTATGCGGTGATTCTCGCGGGCGCATCGACGGTGAGCGTGCCGCTGGGCAACGATGATGCGTTCCTCGGCCGCATTGCCGGCGTGCTCGAACACCTGACGCCACGGCCCAAGGTGGTCATCCTCAACTATCCACACAATCCCACGGCCATGACCGTCGATCCCGGCTTCTTCGAAAAGGTCGTGGCCATGGCTGACAAATACCAGGTCGCCATCCTGCACGACTTCGCCTACGGCGAAACCTGCTTCGACGACTATCATGCCCCCAGCTTCCTCCAGGCCCCCGGAAGTAAAGATTTCGGCGTCGAGTTCACCACGCTCAGTAAGCCCTACAACATGGCCGGCTGGCGTATCGGGTTCTGCTGCGGCAACGCACAGATGATCAAGGCCCTGTCCACCATCAAGGGCTACTACGACTACGGCATCTTCCAGGCGGTGCAGATCGCCGCCATCATCGCCATGCGCGAAGGCGACAAGCACGTCGAGCAGCAGGCCGCCAAGTACCAGTCGCGGCGTGACGTGCTGGTGCGCGGCCTGCAGCGACTGGGCTGGCAAGTCGATTCGCCCCGGGCCACCATGTTCGTCTGGGCCAGGGTCAAACCCGAGCACCTGCTGCCATACAACGGCTCGACCAATGACTTCTGCCTGGCCATGGTCGATCAGGCCGAGGTGGCCATGACCCCCGGGGCCGCCTTCGGCGACTTGGGCGAAGGCTACGTCCGCCTGGCCCTGGTCGAAAACGAGCACCGCATGCGACAGGCGCTCAAGCAGTTGACCCGCGTGCTGACGAGGAAAGAGTAGGCAGTAGTGAGATAGGCAGTAGGCAGTAGGCTTTCGCATTCGACACCCGCCTGTGACTACTGCCCCTACTCCCTACTGCCTACTCCCTACTCCCTACTGCCCAGCTACACTATCGGCGTGAACGACACGCTCCAACGGCGAGGCGCCATTGCGGCGGCGGCGGCACTGTTGATCGTGGCTCTGCTGCCTTACGTGGTCGCCTTTCTGCCGCGCATCTATTTCGATGTTGATCCCAACTCCGAGGCGGCCGCCCAGTCGGCGATCGCGTTCGGGCCGGCGTTCGCGGGCTGGTACTGCGTGATCGCAGTGCTGCTGGCATGCCTGATCATGGGATGGTGCGTGCTGCTGCGGCGGGCGGTGGCGTGGTGGGCGGTGGCGCTGGTGAGTGTTGGCATTGTGGCGCAGATGGTTCACTTCCGGGGGCCGGATGATCTGTGGTACGGATCGGCCTGGATCGCGGGGGCCTGCCTGGCCCTGGCGGCTTACCACCTGTGCCAACTTCCGGGGGCGGGGGCGGGGGCAAGACGCTGGATCATCGCGGGCTTCGTGGCCGTGCTGCTGCCGCTGACCATTGATGCGGTCTGGTTCGTCACCGTCGAGCACGCGGAGACCATCGAAAGCTATCAGCGCCAGCAGCAGCAGTGGATCGACGCCCGCGGCGGCGAAACCGTCACCAACTCGCAGCAACTTTACGAACGCCGACTCCATGCACCGGATTTCATCGGCAACTTTTCTCTGTCCAACGTGCTCGGTTCACTGACCATGGCCTCGGTGCTGCTGGGCACGGGATTGCTGCTGGCATCGCCCTGGCGCTGGGGCAGGCCGGCGGCGCTGCTGGTCAGCGTCGGGGGCGCGGTGACGTTGTATCTGACCCACTCGCGCGGTGCGCAGGCGGCGATGTTTGCGGGTTTGATTGTGCTGTTGGCGGCCTGCTGGCTTACTGGGGTGCCACACCCGCGTGCGGGTGTGTCCGATGCTGCGCACGGCCGCACGCGGCCGTGGCACCCAACAATGTCAATCCGTGTGAGGCGATGGCTGCTGATGGCGATGAGCATGGGCGTGCCGGTCGCGGCCGTGGCGGTGGTGCTGGCTGTCGGCGCCATGGGCCCGTCCCCGGAAGGTGCCCCCATCAGTTCGGCCAAACTGACGCTGCTGTTTCGCTACCACTACTGGCAGGGCGCATCGCGCATCGCGGCGGATCATCCGCTGATCGGCGTCGGCCAGGCGGGTTTCCGCGAACAGTATCTGTCAGCCAAGAATCCGCTGTCGCCCGAGGATGTGCGCAGCGCCCATAACCTGTTCGTGGACTGGATCAGCATGCTCGGCCTCGGCGGCTGGGCGTGGACAGCATTGATCGTCACATGGCTGCTGCGCGCGACGAAAATGCCGGCAACGGAGGACGACCATCCGCCGCCGGTCGGCTACGAGCGATGGCTGCCGTGCGCGGCGGTGGCGGCGGTGCTGTTTGGTATCCAGTACGTGATCAAGCTCGATTCGCTGTGGTGGGGGACCGCCCTGCTGTGGTTAGCTGAGGCGCTGGGATTTCTGCTGCTGATGGGACTGCTGGTGGCAGGCCGGATCAACAGGCGCTGGATGCAGGCGGGGATGCTGGCCGCGGCGGTGGGACTGATCGGGCATAACCAGATCGAGATGACGTTCCATCACATGCCTTCGGTGGTGCCCGCATGGATGCTGCTGGCGCTGGCGGCCGCGGGTGCGCCGAGCGCAGCCAAGGCGAAGCGATTCGACTGGGTGATCGTGCCATTGTTGCTGATCGCGGCGGTGATGCTGGTGGTATGCGTGGCCGGTCCGGTGACGAGGCAGCAGGAGCACCTGGCCGCGGCGCTGCGGGCGATCCAGAGCGGGCGGGGACAGGCGGCGTTGGCGGAGCTGGATGCATCCGCGCTCTCAGTGGCGGGCGATGACACGACGCTGCGCTGGCGCATTCTGCTGCGGCTGGAAAAGGCGCAGGCACTGGCCAAATTCGGCGACGCTCGCGGTGCTGAGCGGGTGCGGCGAGAGACGCTGGCCCTGTGTGAGCCGGCCGCGTTCGGCGGCGTGGACAGCTTCCGCCTCGATCGCTGGCGCAGCAACGTGCATGAAGCGCTGGGCGACCTGGACGCAGCCATCGCCGATCAGAAACGGGTGATCGAGCGACTGCCCTACAGTCTGCCCGATTACATGCGTTATGCCGACCTGCTGGCAGAAGTCGGCCGTCGGGCGGAAGCGGTCGAGGCGTATCGGGATGTGCTGGCGCTGAGCGCCCAGCGCTACCTGGATCCGGCCGTGCAGTTGAATGACGAGCAGCGCCAGCGTCTGGTGGCGTACATTGAGCAGGCAGTAGGGAGTAGGCAGTAGGGAGTAGGGCTTAGGCCAACGGCCAAAGCCGATGTCGGTAACACTTTGGACTTCGTAACTCAACCCCTACTCACTACTGCCTACCCCTGCTCCTACCCCCCGCGCAGGAACATTTCGCTGCGGACCAGTGCCACGGCTTCCTTCACCGCGTGATCCAGGTCGCGATTGACGACAAACTCGTCGTAGATGCCGCACTCCCAGGCGCGGATGATCTCGGCCTTGGCCTTGGCGAAACGGCGCTGGATGAGGGCCTCATCCTCACGGGCCCGCTTGCGCAGGCGCTCCAGCAGCACCTTCTCGTTGGGCGGCAGCACGAACAGGCTGAAGGCTTCGGGCATTTTCTTTTTGATCTGCACCGCCCCTTCGACGTCGATCTCCAGGATCATCAGCCGCCCGGCCTCGATCGCCTGCTGCACGGGCGCCAGGGGTGTGCCGTAGCAGAGGCCCTCGTACACTTCCGCCCACTCCAGAAGCTCACCACCATCGCGCATCTGTTCAAACTTCCGGGGGCTGACGAAGAAGTAATCGCGGCCTTCGGTGTCCGCCGGCGTCTTGCTGCGGGTGGTGACCGACACGCTGAAGACGCCGTTGAGGTCGCGCTCCACGTGATGGGTGATGGTGGTCTTGCCGACGCCGGAGGGGCCGGAGATGACGAGTAGCATTCCCTGAGGCATGGGTGTTGTTATAGCGTAAAACCGGAAAGAAGGTTGAACCGCAGAGACGCAGAGGACACAGAGGAAGACAGAAACCACAGATTGCGCAGATTACACAGATTCTGAATGTTTGAATCTGTGTAATCTGTGAAATCTGCGGTTGGTTTTTTCTCCCATTTCTTTACTCAATTGTTCCTGCCTTCCTCCGCGTCCTCTGCGTCTCTGCGGTTCAATGCTCAGCTAGCGCCGACGGTCAGGAACAGGCCGGCCATGCGGATGGCAAGGCCGTTGGTGACCTGTTCGAGGATGGTGGAGTTGGGGCTGTCGGCGACGGCGGATTCGATTTCCAGGCCGCGGTTCATGGGGCCGGGGTGCATGACGAGGATATCTTTGCGGGCCCGCTGCATTCTCGCGGCGGTCAGGCCGAAGAGCGAGGAATACTCGCGCACGGAGGGGAAAGCCTGGCTGGTGAGGCGCTCGAACTGCACGCGCAGCATGTTGACAGCATCGACCCCCGGAAGGACGGCATCCAGATCATGTGAAAGCTCGCAGCCCATATCGCGGAATCCGCCGGGCAGGAGCGTGGGCGGGCCGACCAGCACGACCCTGGCGCCAAGTTTCTGCAGGGCGTGGACGTTGGAGCGAGCGACGCGGCTGTGAGCAATGTCGCCGACGATGGCGACCTTCAAGCCAGTGAAGTCGAAGGTGTCGGTGCGGTTGAGGCGCTTGGCGATGGTGAACACGTCGAGCAGGCCCTGGGTGGGATGCTCATGCTGGCCGTCGCCGGCGTTCAGCACGCTGCAACCAACAGCCTGCGAGACCATGCGGGCGGCGCCGCTCTGTTGATGGCGGACCACGATGGCATCGACGCCCATGGCTTCGATGTTGCGGGCGGTGTCGATCAGCGTTTCACCTTTGGCCACGCTGGAGCCTTTGGCGCTGAACTCCAAAACGTCGGCTGACAGGCGGCTGGCGGCAAGATGGAAACTGGCCCGGGTGCGGGTTGAGTCCTCGAAGAAGAGGTTGACCACCACGCGGCCGCGCAGGGCGGGGACTTTTTTGACGCTGCGGGTTGATACGCTTTCGAAGCCCAGGGCGGTGGTGAGCAGGAAGCGAATGTCCTGGCTGGACAATTCCTCCAACGACAAAAGGTGGCGGTGCGGCCAGCGATAGTCGTCAGCTTGATTGCCCAATTGTTTGCTCATCCGATCGGCCCCACCGCGATCTGGTCCTTGTCGTCCGCAGGTTTCAGATGCACGTACACGTGTTCGCCCGCTTCGATAGGCTCGCTGGTCAGGTCAAGCCCCACGAAGTCGGGGCAGATCGGCAGCTCGCGCCCGCCGCGATCGGTCAGCACCGCCAGCCAGATGCGGCGCGGCCGGCCCAGGTCGATCAGCGAGGCCATGGCGGCGCGAATCGAGCGCCCGGTCATCAGCACGTCATCGACCAGCACCACGTGCACGGCATCGAGCTCGAAGGGAATGTCCGTGGTGCCGACCACCGCCTGCGAGCCGATCTCGGACAGGTCGTCGCGATAGAGGGTGATGTCGAGACTGCCGACGGGCACGGGCGGCTTGTCGCCGTGGGCATCGAGGCGGCGGGCGATGCGACGGGCGATTTCGTCGCCACGGTTGCGGATGCCCACCAGGGCCCAGGTCTGGTCGGCGGGCGCCTCCAGACGGACCGCGGCCACGGCATCGGCCAGGCCGTGGATCAGCACCTCGACGTGCTTGCTGTCAGCGATCTGCCGCATGGGATGCACATGATAACCCGGGGAGACGGTTTTGGGGGGAGGCAGTGCAGGGGAAGCCCAGGGTGAATCGCGGCGGGCTTCAGGTTGAGCGGGGAATGGGGGAACGCTCCACTAAAGTGGAGCGGCCTGGGTGGGGGTGGCGGTGCGGAACATGAAATAGACCGCGCCAAGCAGGCACAGGCCGGCCCAGAGGAAATCCCAGCGCCAGGGCTGACGCATGTAATAGAGACTGAAAGGCACGAAGACGCTGAGGGTGATCACCTCCTGGATGATCTTGAGTTGGCCGAGGTTCAGCGTGGTGTACCCGATACGATTGGCGGGCACCTGCAGGACGTACTCAAAGAAAGCAATCAACCAACTGACGAGGATGGCGATCATCAGCGGTCGGCCGCCGAGGTTACGCAGGTGGGCGTACCAGGCGAAGGTCATGAAGATATTGGAGCCGACCAGCAGCAGAATGGTCCAGGCGACGGGGGGCATGGGGGTGACTCCAGGAGAGTGATTGATGCAAGTCAGGGCAAGGCGCATTGAGGAACGCTCCACTTCAATGGAGCGGCCTTGAAAAACCCGCGGCGATGAACCGCGGGTTTCGAGGGAGAATTTGATTGTTGAGGCGTGGACGACGTTGTGCTTACGCGTTCTGGTCCTGCTCCAGTTCGGCTTCGACGGCAGGCTCTTCGACCTCGGCGCTTTCGGCGGCTGCGTCCAGATCAGCCGTGGTCGGCTGGTCGCGCACCACCCAGAGCTTGATCTGGGTCCGCAGGTCCTTGTCCAGCACGATGGGAATCTCGTAGCTGTCGAGGCGCTTGATCTGCTCGCCGATGCGCACGTGGCGGTCTTCGATGGCGAAGCCAGCCTCGCTGAGGGCCTGGGCGATGTCGTGCTGAGAGACACCTCCGTAGAGGTGGCCCTGGTCGTTGGCGGTGCGGGGCAGGGTCAGCTCGAATTCGCTGAGCTTCTCGATCAGCGCTTCGCGCTCGGCCTTGAGGCGGGTCAGTTCGGCCTCGACTTCGGCGCGGCGGGCGGCGAGATTCTCGATGGCCTTGGGGGTCGGCTTGGTGGCCAGGCCGCGCGGCAGCAGGAAATTGCGGGCGTAGCCGGGACGGACCTTGACCACGTCACCCACGATGCCCAGGGTCTCGACGGTCTCCAACAGCAGCAGTTCAATCATCTTCATGTCATGGTGTCCTTGGGTTGAAAGTTAGACGCCCGAGGCAAACGGCTCGGACATCAGCATGGAGGGAACGTGAATTATTAATTTTAGATTTTTGATTTTAGATTTTAAATTGCTTCGGATACTCGAACGTCTGGGGAACATGATCGCAGGCAATCTAAAATCTAAATTCTAAAACTTAAAATTGTAAAAAATCAGAACGGAATGTCTCCTTCTTCGATCGGCTCGTGGATCGGCTCGCCGCCGCCCCCGGCAGCAGGCGCAGACCGGCGCGGGGCGTTGCCGCGATTGTTGTTGTAGCCGGCCGAGCCGCCATCGGGGCCGCCGCTGCTTCCGGGGGGACCGCCCTGGCCTTGTTTGGAGTCGATGAACTGAAACTGGTCAACGACGACCTTGAGCTTGGATCGCTTCTGGCCGTCCTTGTCTTCCCACTGATCGAGCTTGAGGCGGCCTTCGAGATAAACAGGTCGGCCTTTCTGCAGGTACTGGCAGAGCACCTCGGCGGTGCGGCCCCAGGCTTCGCAATCGACGAAGGTGGTTTCCTCCTGCTTCTCATTGGTCTGCTTGTTGTACCAGACGCGATTGACCGCCAGGCCGAGGTTCGCCACCGCCAGATTGTTCGGCGTGTAGCGCAACTCGGGGTCGCGCGTCAGATTGCCCATCAGCATGACCTTGTTCAGGTTCGGCATGATCAGTCCTCCACGGATTCTGATTCATTAACGGTGCCGAGGATGTTGTCATCCTGGTCGGAGGCCTCGGCAGTCACGGCGGGCTCGGCGGTGAGGACCGCTTCATCGGCGGTGCGGGCGGCCGCCTGCTGGGCCAGTTCGATTTCGGTTTCGCCCATGTGATCAGCGGCGGTGATCAGCACGCGGGTGACGTCGTCGCCGAGGTTGCAGTCGCGTTCGATGTTGGCGATGCGGACGCCGGCAGCGCGGAACAGGGCGTACACGTACAGGCCGCGCTTCTGGCCGCGGATCGGGTGCGAGAGCTTGCGCTCATCCCACTTGCTGATGCAAAGCACCTCAGCTTCGGCCCGTTCAAGGATCTGGCTGACGGCATTGATCGCTTCGTTGAGGCCGGCGGAGGCGGTTTGCTGGCTGAGCAGGAACATGCCTTCGTAGAGGCGCAGCGCTTTGACTTCGGTGACTTGCGACATGATGGCGTTGGCTCCTTCGCGAGTGTCCGGTGGTCACGGCCACGCGCCGCGACGCTGGGCAACCCCTGAAACCGCCAGGATTTATGCCTGCCGTGCAGCCTCAGGCCGCGGGCGACAACTTCCGGGGGCGGGCACTTCCGGGGGGCCGGACTTTGTGCGTAGTCCAGCATCTTAATCGGCCCCGGCTGATGAGGCAAAACTGCCCTTCGCCGCGAGCCGGGCCGGCATTGGACTGGCTGCGACAGCGGGGTATAGTGAATTGATTGCCCCTATCTCATCTCGGGAGGTTCACATGCGAAACCACCTCTTGCTCGCCCTGTCGATGGCCGTCCTGACGGTGCTGGTGCCCGCCTGCCAGAGTCAGCAGCAAACGCGGCCGAAGCAGGAGCCGTACGAGAAGCTCAGCCCGCTTCAGAACAACGATGATCCGTTTGCGGGCGCTGATCAGCCATCGCTGCAGGGCCTTGACCGCAGCCACTGGCCTCAGATGACCTTCAGCCCGGCGGATGCCGGCCTAAGCGCCCTGCCTGCGTACTTCGGGCATGTGCCGCTGGGCGATGATGCGATCAGCCCCCTGCTGCCGCCGGCGATTCAGATGCAGATCGCCGAGGCGACATCGGGTCAGCGCGCCGGCAACTGGAACGGCGACAACGCCAGGGATGCGGTCACGGCTCCGTTCCATGCGGCCGTCGATGTGGCGCTGCTGCCGGTGAAGTAGAAAATCTCTGATGTCTGATTGCGGATTGCTGATGTCAGAACTTGAGGCGTCTGAAACGACTCCTACTTCATCATCAATCAGACATCAGACATCATTCAGCCTCAGGGGTTCTGTGAACCGCCGCTGCTCTGGCCGCCACCTGACCCGGTATTTTCATCGGAAGGTCGCTGACCGCGCGGGCGATCGCCGCCTGCGAAATTACCGCCGCCGTCGCTGCCATCGGATGGGCGTTGACGGAATCCGCCGCCGCTGCCACTTCCAGGGCCGGACGGTCGCTGGCGGAATTCACCGCCACCACCGCCGGAGCCGGGGGGTCGCTGGCGCTGCTCGCCGGCTGGTGTTCCGGGCTGATTGCCGCCGGGCATCATGGGGCCGGCGCCGGCGGGAGGCGCGGGGTTGGGGGCCGCGTTGGTGGAGTCGGCTTCCTGTGCGGCGCCCTCGGCGGGTTCCGTGGTGGTGGTCTCTTCGACCTGGCCGCGCTCGTTGATCACTTCGCCGGGCTTGGGATTGCGCAGCAGAACGCGAGCGCCCTCATCCAGGCCGCTGCTGATTTCGACGTAGGTTTCGCTGGATCGGCCGATGGTCACATCCTGGCGTTTGATGTGGCTGCCGTCGGCCGGGACGTAAACGAAGCGGCGATTGCCTTCGGTGTTGACCGCCTGGATGGGCACCGCCAGGGCATTGGTCACGCGGCCGACGAAGATCGTGCCCTTGCAGCGCATGGCGGGCTTCAGGGCGCTGTCGGCTTCCTGGGGCAGAGCGACGCGCACCAGGTACTCGCGCAACTGCGGATTGAACCACCCGCCGGTCTCGGCCATGACGCCGATGCTCAACACGCGGCCCTCGATCGGTTCGGCCCGGGCGTCGATGCTGACGGTGACCCGCTGGTCGAGACGGATCTGCGGCATCAGGCTCTCGTGCACGCGCAGGGTGGCGACCATCTGCGAAGTATCGGGCAGCAGGAAGATGGTTTCGTCGTAGCGGACGCTGCGTCCCTGGGTGATGGGATTGTCGCTGCCGCTGCGGCGGCTGTCGCGGCCGACGCTGGTGGCGTAAACCACCATGCCGTCGGACGGCGCCAGCACCGTGGTGTTGGCCAGTTCCTCTTTCAGCTCAGCCAGGTGATCCTCGCGCATCTGGAGCGTGCGTGTCTTGCTCTCCTGGTCGGCCAGCTCCTTGGACAGCTTCAATTCGTTCTGGCTGATGGTGCGGACCAACCACGACTCGGCCTGGTTGACGACGTTGGTCTTTTCCTGCATCTCCTGCTCATGGGTGTAGGTGTTGTAGATTTCGACGTTCTGTTTGGCGGTGACCAGGGCGTCCTCCGCTTCGATCTGGGCCAGCTCGGAATTTTTCAGATCGTTCTGGCTGATGAAGTTCTGCTCCCAGAGCTGCTGGTCGAGCTTCAGTTCGCGGTTGGCGATCTCCAGCTTGCGCTGGGCGCGTTCCACAGAAAGCTTCAGCTCGCGCTGCTTCTGCACCACGTCGCCGTTGCGCCATTTCTCCATTGCCAGCTTGGCCAGCTTCACCTCCACCTCCGCGTCGCGCTGGGCGCTGGCGGCATCCTGTCTGGCCAACTCCACGTTGGTGTCGGCGGCGCTCTTGTCGGCCCGGGCCTGCACCACCCGCAGATCCTCGTCCTCGATGCTGCTCTTGATGGCCTTGTCATCCAGCTTGGCCAGCACGTCGCCGGCCTTGACCCGCGTGCCCTCATCCACCAGGCTGATGATGGCCGTCTGCCCGGTGACCTTGCACTTGATCTCGATCTGGTTGCGAGCCTCCAGTTCGCCGCTGGCCAACACGGTCACGTCGAAGCTGATGGGCTTGATGGTGTACCACTCGACGGCCTGGGCGCTGCGGCCGCTGGACGGGGCGGCGCTGGAGGTGTTGGAGAAGGAAAACAAAGCCCAGCCGGCCAGCACCACCAGCACGGCCGCGGCGCCCAGCGCCAAATGGGTCAGTCGCTTTTTCGCCTGGTCGGTCATGGTTCGATCCTTTCGGCTACTTTCCGTTTAGCCTTGCTGAGCAGGGATTTCCACTGGGGGTGCTGGCGCGGGGGAATCTTGCTGATCGGGAACAGGGGCGGGGGAGACGGCCGATGAATCGGCCTCCGCCGCATGGTTGGGTTGCGAGAGTTCAGGGGATGCGACGGCCGAGGAATCGGCCTCCGCCGGGGGAGCGGTTGGGGAAGCGAGTTTGACCGGGGCCAGCCAGCGGCCGTCGGGGGCCACGCGCATCTGGCCGGTGTCCAGCAGGTATTGCAGCACGTTGCTGCGCAGGTCAGCCACGGCCGACTCGCGGCGATCACGAGCGGAGAGCAGGTCCTCTTCAGCGTCGATGATCTCGCGCGGCTGAATGTCCTCTTCCTGAATGTGCAGCCCTTCCAGCCGCCGCTCAGCCAGGAACACGTTCTGCTCCTGAAGCTGCAGCGTGATGCGAGCCTGCTCGATGGAGCGCACCGTTCGCCGCACCTGCAGGGCGATCTGATCGCGGGACAGTTGATAGCTGCGCTTCTGCTGTTCCAGATCGATCTGGGCCCGGCGCAGCCGGGTGCGTTCGACCAGGCGGTCCAGTGGCAGCGCGAGCGTCGCGCCGATCTGGTAGTCACCCTCACCCAGGTCCAGGTCGAACCCGCCGCGCTGCTTGGCGATATCGGAGGGCGCCGAGACGGAGGCGGACAGGTCGAGGTCGGGCAGCATGCCGTTCTGCGCCACGCGCACGCCGCGCTGGGCGTCGTCCACCTGGTCGTGCTGGGTCTGTAGATCAAGTCGCAGCTCCCAGGCGGTGCGCACCGAGGCGGCCGAATCCAGCAGCGGCACGGGAGCTTCGATCTCCAATGGCTTGATTACCAGGTTGCCCGTGGTGGGGAAGCCGATCTGCAATTTGAAGGCATCGACGGCCGCGGCGTAGGACTCCTCGGCGTTCAACAGGTTGTTGCGGGCGAACAGCACCTGCATCTTGGTGTTCTCCGCGTCGAAGCCCGGCACTTTGCCGGCATTGGCGAAGGCCTGGTAACGCTCGTAGAGCAGTTGCAGGTTGTCCACCTGCACGCGCTGGTTGGTGAGCGAGCCTTGGCGGCGAATAAGCTCGAAGTAGCTGTTGGCCAGATCGACCATGAAGGTGCGACGGAAGCGCTCGAAGCTGCGCACGGCATAAATCACGTTACGCTCGGATTGGATCAGGTCCTCGCGGGCGGCCATACCCGCGCCGCGCAGCAGGGGCAGATCGAGGGAAAGCTCGACGCTGGAGGATTGCTCCTCGCGCGGATCACCCGGGGTGTCCACCTCGTTTTGAAGGTAGTTGACGTAGTTGACCAGGGCTGAGGCCCCGATGGATCCGCCGTAGGGCAAACGCTGGGTGACGCCCAGTTCGTTGACCAGGCTCAGCGAGGTATCGTAATCGCCGCGCTCGGGCGTGCCACTGTAGCGGCTGGTGATGGTGTCGAAGAATCGCGGGCCCCACAGGTGCCGCTCAGCGATCAGCGACAGCACGCTCAGGTACAGGTCTTCCTTGCGATTGCGATAGGTCGGAGCGTGCTCGATGGCGTAAGCCAGCACATCCTGCAGGTCCATCTCCACCGCGTCCTCGGCCGCATCGAGCATGGACGGCATGTTCTTGCCTTCGGGATCGATCTGGTGCGGATCGGGATCGGTGGCTGCGGGCAACTGATCGACGGCAGGATTGTTGGTGGCGGGATTGGTGTCGTAGAGATCGCCGCTGCCAACCGCGTCTTCGGCCGGCGAGAGATAGTGCGGATCGTTGGGGGCATCAGCGCCGAAGGTCTCCGCCTGACGCTGATTGATCATGTCCGCCACCTGCTGATCGAGTCGCTGCATCGGAGAGCGGCAGCCTGCCAACGCAATCATGGCGAGGCAGAGGCACAACCACGCGATGGTTCGGGGCATGGCGGCATTGTATCGAATCGTCATATACACTGATCCGGTCGATTCGCTCAGGGGCAACAGCGGGCGCATGGATAGCGGCGCCCCGCGGCCCAACGGCTGACTGGACGGTTTATTGCAGGCGGGCGTCGCTCCGGGGGGCAGGCGAACCGGCAGGAAATCGGCTAAAATGACGGTATGAGCAACGCCAACGCGAAAACCCGATCCAAGCTGGAAACGGTCGAGCCGATCGGCAAGCGCGTCCTGATCCGCAAGGATGAGGACAAGAAGCAGACCAAGAGCGGCATCCATCTGCCGGACAAGATCGAAATCCCCACCCTGACCGGCCGGGTGGTCAGCGTCTCGGCTGAGGTGGCTGCGGATGTCAACTATCCGATCGAGCAGTACGACCGCGTGCTGTTCAACCCCAAGGAGGCGATCCCCGTGGACTTCGAGGGCGACAACCGCCTGTTCGTGGTCCCGGTGGAGAACATCGTGGCGGTGTTTCGCAAAGCCTGAAACTGAAACAATGCAACCGCGGATGAACGCGGATGAGACGCGGATAAACGCAGATCAAAAAAATTGCTTTTGCTTTTATCCGCGTCCATCTGCGTTCATCTGCGGTTCCTTCATGCCAGATTACCCCGACCAACTCGAGATCGCCCCGCTGCCCGGACGCTTCAATCTGACCATCGATGATCTGCCCGGGTCCAAGAGCCTCAGCAACCGCGCCCTGTTGTTGGCAGCCCTGGCCAGGGGTCACAGCACGCTGCGCCACGTCCTGTTCAGCGATGACACGCGCAACATGATGGAGGCCCTGGAGCAACTGAACTTCCAGCTCAAGGTCGATATCCCCACGCACACGGCCGAGGTCGAGGGGCGCGACGGACAGATCGTCAAGGAAGACGCGGCGGTGTTCCTGGGTAATGCCGGCACGGCGGTGCGCTTCCTGACCGCGGCCCTGTGTCTGGGCCATGGCCGGTATCAGGTCGATGGCACCACCCGCATGCGCCATCGCCCCATCGGGCAGCAGGTTGACGCCCTGATGCGCCTGGGCGCGACGATCCATTACAACGGGGCCTACGGCTATCTGCCGCTGTGGATTGAATCGCATGGATTGTATTTCAACCCGGACTGTCCGCCGCACCTGCCCAACGATACGTCCAGCCAGTTCATCAGCGCGGTGATCATGGTCGGGCCGTACTGCCAGGGCGGCGTGACGCTGCACGTGGACACACCGGTGATCAGTTCGCCGTACGTGTGGATGACGGTGCGACTGATGCAGTGCTTCGGAGCCGAGGTGAAGGCGGCCGACGATCTGTCGGTGATTCGCGTGGAGCAGAGTGGTTACAAGGGCATCGCGTTTGACATAGAGCCGGACGCCTCCAACGCCAGCTATTTCCTGACCGCGGCGGCGATGACCCCCGGCAGCAGATGCAAGATCGACAAGCTGGGCAGCGATTCGATCCAGGGCGATGCGCGGTTCGTGGACGTGCTGGCGAAGATGGGCGCGGAAGTTTCGGTCAAGCCCGATCACGTGACGGTCACCGGGCCTGCCAGGCTGCGCGGCGTGGATGTCGGTCTGAACGACATGCCCGACATGGCTCAGACGCTGGCGGTAGCGGCCTTGTTTGCGGAAGGTCAGACGGTCATCCGCAATGTGGGCAACCTGCGCGTGAAGGAGACCGACCGCCTGGCCGCCCTGCAGCGCGAGTTGACCAAGCTGGGTGCAACCGTGCGCATCGACGGCAACGACATCACCATCACACCACCGGCCGGCGGCAAAATCACCCCCGCAGCCATCGACACTTACGACGACCATCGCATGGCCATGAGCTTCGCCCTGGCGGGTCTGCGCTACGGCGGCGTCGCCATCAACGACCCGTCCTGCGTCAAAAAGACCTTCCCCGACTTCTTCGACTACCTGCAACGGCTCTACGGATAAACCGCCCCTACTCGCGGCGGTGGCCGCTTCAGCGGCCGTCCCTCACCGCAATAGGTACACTACCCCTCGCATGCGCGGTGACTTCTGGAAAACCACGGGCGAGCTGCTGCGATTCAAGCGCCTGCTGATCCCAGCCCTGGGCGGCGCGGTGATCTCCGGGGCCTGCTTCGGGGCGGGCCTGGCCATGCTCTATCCCATCTTCACCCTCTTTTTCAGCGGTGAAGGCGCCAAGGGCCAAAACCCCCTGCCGCAACTGGTCAACGACAAGCTGCTGGCCACCGATTCACCCGACATCGCGCCTGCGCCCTGGCGCGTCGAGCTGGCCCAGCACATCACCGACCTGATCCCGCAAAGCCTGTTCGCTTCCTTCGTGACGGTGCTCAGCGCGGTGCTGGTGCTGACGCTGATCGGCAGCTTCGGGCGCTACCTGCACGAACTGCTGACCATCACCGCGGTGCAGCGGCTGGCGATGATCTGGCGGGGGCGGCTGTTCGACCGCATGCTCTTTGCCCCGCTGGGTGCCCTGGGCGAACAGGAGGAAGGCAGCGGTTTCGCCAGCCGACTGATCGTCGATATCAACGTGCTGATCCGCGGGCAACTGGCCATCCTCAGCAAAGCGGTGGCCGAGGTGATCAAAGGCGCCAGCGCCCTGTGCGTGGCGCTGCTGCTGGACTGGGTGCTGACGCTGCTGGCCCTGATCGCGGCGCCGCTGATCGTGATCTGGATGCGCAAGTTCGGCAAGGTGATCAAGCGGGCCAGCCGACGGGCTTTGCGCGAGCAGGCGGCGATGGTCAAGTCGCTGCACAGCGTGTCGGTAGCCCTGCCGGTGATCAAGACGCAGAACGCCGAAGCCTTCGAGCGCCGCCGCTTCAGCAGGCTCAATCGGCGATTGTTCGCCGAGCAGATGGCCATGCGTCAGGCCCGGGCACTGGCCGGCCCGGTGATCGAAACGCTGGCGCTGGTGGGCGTGCTGGTGACGGCCACGATCGCGGCGTGGTTTTTCTTCGGCTCCAACACCGAGCCGCAGCGCTTCGCCCTGGTCATGCTCAGCCTCGCCGCCGCCGGTGCCAGTCTCAAGCCGCTGACCGGCATTCACATCCAGATCAAGGAATCCGACGCCGCCGCCACCCGCATCATGCAGGGCATGCAACTGCCCCTGGAGCCGGTGCAGTTCAAGGCCCGCCGCGATAGGCCCAAGCTGGCCCGACACCGCCGCGACGTCCGCTTCGAACAGGTCTTTTTCACCTACGACCCCCTGCAGGAAGACGCTTTGCGCGACGTGGACATCACCATTCCCTTCGGCCGCACCACCGCCATTGTGGGGGCCAACGGCTCGGGCAAGTCCACCCTGATGAGCCTGCTGCCGCGGTTGTATCAGCCCCAGGCTGGTCGGGTGCTGATCGACGGGACCGACATCGCGACGGTCAACCTGCGCTCCCTGCGTGAGCAGATCGCCATGGTGAGCCAGCAGACGATTCTGTTTGAGGGCACGATCGCGGAGAATATCGCCTATGCCCGGCCGCTGACGCCGCCGGCCCGCATCGAGCAGGCCGCCCGCCTGGCCGGGGCCCACGAGTTCATCAGCCAGCTTCCCCATGGCTACGACAGCCTGCTGGGCGAGGCTGGAGAAGGCCTCAGCGGCGGCCAGCGGCAGCGCCTGGCCATCGCCCGGGCCATCCTCAGCGACCCCAGCATCCTGATCCTGGATGAGGCCACCAGCCAGATCGACGCCGACAGCGAGGCCCGCATTAGCCAGGCCCTGCGCAAGTTGCGACGCGGTCGCACCACCTTCATCATCGCCCACCGCCTCAGCACCGTGATCGACGCCGACCAGATCCTGGTCATGGACGCCGGCCGCATCATCGATCGCGGCACCCATCACGAACTGCTGGGCCGCTGCCCCACCTACCAGGTTCTCACCCGCAGCCAACTGCAACCGCCGGCCGCCTGACCCCCGCAAGTGTGCCGCTCCCGCAAGTGCCCCGCCCTCCCATTCAGCCCCCGGTGAATACACCGGGGGCAAAGCGATGAGTGTTTCTTTTTTCAGTTTTGCCCCCTTGCCGCTTGACAGTCGCCCGCGCACTTCTCACACTAACCGCAGTTGATTCATTCCATTCCTCGTGTTCACAGGGAGGTGAACATGTCTGACACGGCTAACGGACTGGCACTCACGTCATCTCATCACGCTCAGCCCGGACGAAAGATCGCGCATCTCGACCGCGCTCAGATCCTCGACGCCACGGAGGCTTGCCTCAACGAGGATGGCTATGACGGCACCACCATCCGCCGCATCGCCAAGCGCCTCGACTGTGCCGTCGGCTCGATCTATCGCTACTTCACCGACAAGCGGCAACTGCTCGCGGCGGTGACCCAGCGACGCTTCGAGCCGGTGCAGACCGCCTCCGAGGCGGGGCTCGCACTCGATCAGGTCTTCCGCATGTACGGCCGCATCGCCCAGGAGCAACCGGAGCAATACCTGCTGATGTTCTGGCTGGCCAGCGTCGGTCATGCTCAGGCGGGTCGGCATCTGCCTGCGATGGTCGAGAAGCTCATCAGCCTGTGGGCGCAGCGCCTCGGCGACAACCGCCGCGCTGAACTGCAGTGGGCGCAACTGCACGGCGATCTGATGCTCGGGCTCAACCTGCCCCATCCCATCCAGATGCCCGCTCCCGCCCAAGCCCTGCCCCTGGCCGCCGCGTCCGGCTCGGTATGAATCAGCCGTGCCACGCCAAGGTCAACCTCGCGCTGTCCGTCGGCCCAGTCGGCGCTGACCGACTGCACCCGATCGCCAGTTGGATGGTCAAGCTCGATTTCGCCGACGAGCTGGTCATCGAACGCACCGATGTGACGCAATTCACCCTGCGCTTCGCTGACGATGCCCCGCAGCCGCAGCCGATCGACTGGCCGCTGGAAAACGACCTGGCTTACCGCGCTCATCAACTGCTCGAGCAGCACGTCGGCCGCCCGTTGCCCATCCGCGCCACGTTGACCAAGCGCATCCCTGCCGGGGCCGGGCTGGGCGGCGGATCATCCGATGCCGGCGCCATGATGCGCGCGGTCAACGAACTGTTCGAGCTGAAACTTTCCGACGATGAACTGATCGCGCTGGCAAGCCAACTCGGCAGCGACGTCGCCTTCGCCGTCAGTCCCCATCGCGCCGCCCTGGTCACCGATTATGGTCAGCAACTCGAACCCATCGCCACGGCGAAGAACATTTTTAAGTTAATACTGATCCTGCCGCCGCAGCGTTGTCCGACCGGCGCGGTGTATCAGGTGTTCGATGAGTTGGGTGGCGCGACGCTCGATGAGCCGCGTGTGCGGGCGCTGACGAAGTCGCAGCATGTGGTGAGCGCTCAACTGTTCAACGACCTGGCCGCCGCGGCGATGCGCGTGGAGCCGAAGCTGGCTGAAGCGCATGCCCGTGTCAGTGCCGTGGTGAACCGACCCGTCCACGTCACCGGCTCGGGGGCCGCCATGTTCAGCCTGGCTGATTCAGCCGCTCAGGCCCGCCAGCTCGCAGCCGCCATCACGCAAAAAACCGCCCTTGCCGCCGTGGCCGCCCGCAGCCTGTAAAATACTCCATACGGCGACAAGATATAACGCAGCAAACCGGAGATCGCGTGATGAAACGTACCATCATCCTGATATGGGTTGGTTTGTTTGCCGTGTTGCCGGGCAACCGCGCCACATACGGAGCCGACACACCACCCACGCCGGTCCCCGTGCAGGAATTGGGGACAAAATATCAACTGATCGGGCAAGTGGGTGAGCCACTGGGTTCAGTGGTCACCGTCCGTGGCGTCATTGGCACAGGACGGAGCAAGGCTGATCAGAGCAAACCCCAACTTCGCGTGCGCTCCATCAACGGCCGAACCACCCAGCAAGACATCATGCTCCCCATCTACGCGTATTTCGGCGAGTTTGGTGAAGACGGTCTGCCCGCTCTCGAACTCGGCCAATACTATGAGTTCGAAGCGTATGAGTCGGGCGGATACATTGGCGTGCCATCGGAAGTTTTTGAGAGAGGTAGTGCCGTGATCCAGACCACCGACCACTTTTTCTGCACCCATTTGGTGGGTTGTCGTGGCTCCGCCATCGCTCCAATCGTCGATGCTCCGAGTGATTTCATAGACCGCGAAGCGCTCATCCAGGGTATTGCCAAAAACCTTGATGGTCGGCCGTGCATTGTCGGAGGCGGCTGGATATTGCGCATTGATGCAGATGCCCCCTGGTCGGATTCCGACGTGGGTAAGCAGGCAGAGGCATATGGCACCATCCGCCACACCGACGATGCAACGACATATTTTTCAGAAAATAGCGCTGCCCGATTAAGCCAACTCGAAGACCAAATCGGCCGCCATGTCACGTTGCGCGGCACCGTATGGAACGGCAGTAACCATTTGCGATTTGAATATCGCGGCACCTATGTGGAACTTGAAGCATCGCCCGCACAAACCGATTGGGATAACATTCGCCGATTGCACGGTGAGCCAGTGGAGGCATCGGGCGTTCTGGATGATGCCACGCCACCGGCCATGCGTCAGACCACGGGACCAACCGGTGAACCGGTCAAGCCGTACTACATCCTTCGGCAATCGTCGTGGAAACGGATTGATGAATTGCTCTTTCAGGAACGGCCCGACCGTTGATGTTGGCGACCCGTTTCCCATGGCCTGCTTTCCCGCCAGCGCCGGCCGTGTTACGATTGGCCCATCATGCACCCGGCGGTGTTTCTTGATCGTGATAACACGCTGATCCACAACGACGGCGACATGGGCGACCCCCGGAAGGTCATTCTCATGCAAGGCGCGGCGGCGGCGGTGGCGTCGCTGTGCGGACTGGGCTACAAGGTCATCGTGGTCAGCAATCAGGGCGGCGTCGCTCGCGGCAACTTCGGCGAGGACGACGTGCGGGCGGTCAACCAGCGCCTCAGCCAGTTACTGCAGCAGGCTGCCAACGGGGCCCGCATCGACGCCTACTACTACTGTCCCTATCACCCCGATGGCAAGGTCGCCAAATACAAGCGCGAGCATCCCAATCGCAAGCCGCAGCCGGGCATGTGGCTGGAGGCGGCCGAGCAGCACGACCTGGATTTGTCGCGTTCGTGGACCATCGGCGATCAGCCGCGCGACGTGCAGGCGGGCGCCGCGGCGGGCACGCGCACGATTCTGCTGCGCGAGGATGCCGACCTGCTGGCGCCGCTGGACCTGGCCAAGCTGGAGCGTGCTCACAACGAGGCCCCGGCTGACAGTCCGCGCTGGCCCAACTACTACGCGCGCACGCTGATCGAAGCGGTGCGCATCATCGCCCAGCAGCGCAATCCGGAAAGCGAACAGACGATCACGCGGGCCATGGCTGGTGAACGCAAGTGGGACGCCGCGGCAGTGGCTCAGTTGCAGAAGCCTGCCCCGCCGCGCCCAGCGCCGCAAAATCCTGCCATCCCACCACGCGCCACCAAGCCGTTCCAGCCCTGGGACACGCCGCCGCTGGAGAGAGCGAAGGCCGATGGCGGGGGACAGAGGGCGGACAGCGGAGGGCAGAAGGCGGAGGAGCCAAAGCAGGACAAACAGAAGAAGGAACTGGACAAATCGCCGCGGTTGCAAGAGCCTGACACATCGCGAATCAGCCATCCGCCATCCGCTACCCGCCATCCGCCATCTGATGCCCGCCTGCTGCGCCTGATCCTGCAAGAACTGCGGGCTCAGCGCGGCTCGTCGGATGGCGAGTTCAATTACCTGTCGATCACCGCCATCGTGCTGCAACTGGTGGCGGGCGTGTGTCTGCTGGGCGGACTGTGGATGGGGGCAGGGGATTACGACCTGTTCATGCGCTGGATGCTCAGCGGGCTGATCGTGCAGGGAGCGACCATCGCCCTGCTGCTGTTCGTGCACCGGCGGTGATTCGATATAGCCCGGCCATCTTGGCCGGGCCGCATCACCCTGCGTGACCATCCACATCAACATGGAGACAACCGGGGTCACAGACCCCGGCTCCGCTATACTCAACGCCATGAGCGCCCGCTCAAGCCAGATTTCGCCGCAGCGCCTGCTGATCGTCATGCCCACCTGGCTGGGCGATTGCGTGATGGCCGGCCCGACGCTGCGTGCTTTGCGCCGCCTGTTCGAGCAGGCCCACATCTCCGCCCTGATCAAGGCCAACATGCGCCCGGTGCTGGAGGGTTGCCCGTGGATCGACCGCATTCTGACCATCCGCCCCCGGCGCAAGGGGCGCAGCGATCAGCGCCGGCGGGGCCCGCTGCGCCTGGCGCGGCGACTGGCGGCCGGCCGCTTCGACACGGTGGTGCTGCTGCCCAACAGTTTCCGCACGGCCATGATGGTCAGCCTGGCGGGCATCCCGCGCCGCATCGGCTACGACCGTGAGGGTCGCGGTTTCATGTTGACCGACCGCCTGCTGCCGCCGCGCGATCAGCACGGGTTTACGCCGATCCCCGCCATCGATTACTACTTGGGCATCGCCCGCTATCTTGGGGCCGAGCACCCCGACCCGGCCATGGCGCTGGCTGTCAGCGAGCATGAGCAGTGCGAGGCCGATCAATTGCTGGCGCGGGCGGGCATCGTTGCGGGTGGTCCGCCGCTGGTGCTGCTGAACGTGGGAGCCAGCAAGCCGGAAAAATGCTGGCCGCCGCAGCGCTTCGCCCAACTGGCTGATCATCTGGCGCAGAAGCATCGGGCGGTGGTGGCGTTGACCGGCTCGCCGCGCGAGATGCAGATCCTGTCATCCGTGCAGCGACAGGCGAGCTCGCCGCCGATCAACCTGGCGAGCTTCGGGCTGACGTTGTCGAGCCTCAAGGCGGTGATCCGCGGTGCGTCGCTGCTGGTGACCAACGACACCGGCCCGCGTCACCTGGCGGCGGCGGCGGGGACGCCGGTGGTTTCACTGTTCGGTCCGACCGATCCAGCCTGGACGCGCATCGACTTTGCACTGGAGCGGCAGATCGTGGCGGCAGACCAGACCATGAAAGGCATCCGCTTCGAGCAGGTGGCTGCGGCGGCGGATGAACTGCTGCGCGGCGCGGCAGTGAAGGATTAACACTCATGCGCATCGCACTGATCATCGAGCATCTCGATCCGTCCGGCGGCGGCGCGGAGCGCAACTGCGTGGAGCTTGCCGGCAGGCTGGCCCAGCGCGGGCACGAGGTGACCGTGCTTTGCGGCGTGTGTACGCGCCATGCGGCAGAGAAGATGCCCGGTGTGACCCTCGAAGAAGGCCCGACGGGCAAGCCGCGCACGGCCGTGCGCTTGTGGCGCTTCGCCAATTGGATTGATAATCGCATGGATGAGGGCGACTTCGACGTGAGCCTGTCGTTTCACACCAGCGTGGCGGCCGACGTGCTGCAACCGCTGGGCGGCTCCATGCGAGCCACGCAACAGCGCAACCTCGCTACGCGCCGCGGCGGCGGCAAATGCGTCAAATTCCTGACCAACCTGGTGACACCCAAGCAGGTGATGCTGCGACGACTGGAAAAAAGATCGCTGGCCCATCCGCGATTCAAAAGGGTGGCAGCCCTGAGCGGTTATGTTTGCCGGCAGTTCCAGGAGTTGGGCATACCCGAGCAAAAAATCCGCCTGATTCCCAATGCGGTGAGCCTGACGCCGCCGACGGACGAGCAGCGCAGCATGTGGCGGCAGCGCATCCGTCTCGGGTTCGGCATCGATGACAAAACCACGGCCTATCTGTTCTCCGCGTTCAATCCGCAGCTCAAGGGCATCGACACGCTGATGCGGGCGCTGCCGCTGCTGCTCAACGACGGCGTGCGGGCGGTGGTGATGCTGACCGGGCGGGTGGGCATGCCCGAGCAGAAGCTGGCTGAGCAACTGGGCGTGCGCGGCAGCGTGCGCTTCGTGGGACAGACGCAGAACATGCCGGCAGCGTTCGCCGCGGCGGACGTCACCGTGCATCCGACGTTTTACGATCCGTCCAGCCGGGTGGTGATCGAAAGTCTGCTGATGGGAGTGCCCGCCATCACCACGCAGTTCGACGGCTCATCCGACTTCGTGCGCCGCGGCGAGCAGATGTGCGGCCGGGTGATCGAGCAGTCGAGCGATGCCACGGCCCTGGCGGCAGCGATGAAGGAATTGGCTGACCCCGCTGAACGAGCCCACTGCCGCGCGGCGATGAACGGTTTAGCAACGGAGCTTTCGATCGAACGGCATGCCGATCAAGTTGAAACGTTGTTGAAGGAAGTGGCGGCCGCATGAGCGCGCCCGACAATGACCATCTCGTATCGACCCTGCTGAAGCTGGATCGCAGCCGGCTGGAAAAGCTCAAGGACGATCCCAAGCGCAGCGTGGTCTATCGCGCGCAGATTGATGGGCGCAGCTACGTGCTGAAGGTCTATCGCGCCCAGCACTGGAAGAGGTGGCTGCGCCTGAGCCCGTCCTGGCGCGAGTGGCGCAAGGCCAGGCTTCTGGCGGCCGGGGGCGTGCGCTGCTCGTTTCCGCTGTCGCAGCCGTTGAATGCCGATGGCGAGTTGTTGATTCTGCCTTTCGTCGATGGCCGGGCCATGCATCACCTGGCGCGAAGTTGTCAGGATCGGCAGTTGCGTCTGCGACTGGCATGTGCCGTGGGGCGACAGATTCGCAGACTTTTGGACCTGGGCCTGGTCAATCGCGATCAGAAGTTAAGCAACCTGATTGCGGATGCCGCGTGCGTGCAAGAGGGCGACGAGCCGGTGATGATCGACCCGCTGGGGATTCGCAAGCTGCGCGACGGCCGGCAGATCGTGAAGATGTTCGCCACGCTGCTGCGAACGACGCTGCGCGAGGGGCCGATCAGCGTGCGTGAGGGGATGCGTTGTCTGAAGACCGCGATGGGCGACGCGGCGCTGGCGCGGGTGATCCTGGGCGAACTGGAGCGTTAAATATATTCATGAATCCAAGGCCGCTCCAGTTCACTGGAGCGGGACACGCCCCGATGAATCGGGGCGGCCTCCGCGTGCTCTGCAGGACATCCCGATTCCCAATCACCCCACCGCGCGCTCGAGCACTTCCAGGGCGGCGTGAACGTGATGCGGCTCGCCGTCGTGCGGCAACATGGCGGGGGTGCTCATGGCCAGCAGGGCGCGCTTGAGGTCGGCATAGCGCGGCCAGTCCTCGCTGACTTTCAGGCCGTGATGTTTGCGCTGATGGGCGATCATGCTGGCCAGGCGGCGGTCGCCGAGGCGCTGGCGGCGGGCCCAGAACAGGTGCTCGAAGTAGATGGCGTCTTCCACCCAGTGTCCCACGCGGGTGCGGGCGAAATCCACCAGCAATGCGGGGCCTTGCGGCGGTTCGCTGCGGGTCAGGGCGTTGGCCAGGTGCAGGTCGCCGTGGCACCAGTCTTCGCACGGGCGCTGCTGCCACTGGGCGATCCAGTCCTTGAGCTTGCGATGCGCTTTCTTGAGCACGGCATTCCAACGTTGCGACTCGGCCAGCGAGCCGTTGTGGGCGTGCTTGCGACTCAATTCGTAGATGGCCTGCCAGTCTTTCTGCAACGGCTGGCCCACCAGCGGATGTTGCGCGGCCGCGGCATAGAACCGCCCCGCTGCTTCCGCCAGCAGATCGAACTCCTTGCCCAGCCAGGCGGAACCGAGCGGGCCGTGCTCGATTTTTTCCATCACGACCCAGGCCAGGTCGTAACCTTCGACCTGCTCGCCGTGGCCGAACAGGCGCGGCACCACATCGGGATGGGATTGCAGAGCTGCCAGCCAGTGTCGCTCGCAGGGGGGCACGGGCATCTTGACGAACGCGGGCAGCACCCGGCCATCGTCAACGGTCCACTGGGCGAAGCCGGTCAGGGCCCCGCCGCGTTGCCAGTCGGATCGGAACCAACTGACCTGCGACAGTCGTCCTTCACAAACGCGGCGTAAAGCGGGTTCAAGGCTGCGGCCAAAAGTAAAACGGTCAGCGCCGTCGGGAAGATCGCTGATCGCCTGGGCCTGCTCGTCATCGTCGGGCAGGGCGGGAGCCTGCACGCAAACCTCCGGCTCAGAGGCGCCAGTTCCTGGGGCGAGCATGTCGCCCGCCCCCGGAATCAGCGCCCCCGAACCGAGTTGGCGGTGCGTGGGCGGGTCGTCCGATCCTGGTCCAGCCGGCATGTCGTCTCCTTCACGATCAAGCGGGTACCGCCTAACCCTAGGCGATCAGTGCCTGCTTGGCAAGGGCGTTTTCTGTACCATGCACAGCTTCACAAAGGAGACCGGCCTTGCGCGATCAGAGACTGGATAAGTTGGCCCGGGTGCTGGTGGAATATTCGGTGGGCATCAAGCCGGGACAGTTGGTGCGGCTGGCCGGCCCGGTGGTGGGCACCCCACTACTGGAGGCCCTGTACGAGGCGGTGCTGCGGGCGGGGGGACACCCCTTTATCAAATGCACCCCGGACAACGCCCAGGACATCTTCTTCGCCGCGGCCAACGATGAGCAGTTGCAGTATGTCAGTCCCCTGGCCAAGTTCGAGATCGAAAAGATCGACGCCTCCATCGGCCTGTGGGCGGACACCAACACCAAGAGCCTCAGCCAGGTCGATCCCCGCAAGCAGAAGCTGGCCTCCGCCGCCCGCAAGCCGATCATGGAGATCTTCATGAATCGCGCCGCCAGCAAATCGCTACGCTGGACCGGCACGCTCTATCCCACTTATGCCTCGGCCCAGGACGCGGAGATGAGCCTGGCCGAATACGAGGACTTTGTCTTCAACGCCGGCCACCTCAACAAAGATGATCCCATCGCCGAGTGGCGCAAGATCGAAGCATCACAGCAGAAAGTTGTGGACTATCTGAACGGCAAAAAGCACGTGCACTTTCAGACTTCCGGGGGCACCGATCTGCACGTCAATGTCGAGGGCATGACCTGGATCAACTGCTGCGGGCACGAAAACTTCCCCGACGGCGAAGTCTTCACCGGGCCCAATCTCAAAGCAAAAGATGGCGGGGTCAACGGCATCGTGCATTACTCGTTCCCGGCCGTCCATCACGGCCGCGAGGTGCACGACATCGTGTTCACCTTTGAAAAGGGCAAAGTGGTTGACGCCAAGGCCTCCAAGAACCTCGAGTTCCTGTTGAACATGCTGGATCAGGATGCCGGGGCCCGCTTCATGGGCGAGATCGCCATCGGCACCAACTACCAGATCACCAACTACAGCAAAAACACGCTGTTCGACGAGAAGATCGGCGGCACCTTCCACGCCGCCGTCGGGGCCGGCTATCCCGAAACCGGCAACAGCAACAGCTCCGGCCTGCACTGGGACATGGTCTGCGATATGAGATCAACTTCCGGGGGCGGCGGCACGATCACCGTCGATGGCCAAGTCATCCAGCGCGACGGCAAATTCGTTTTCCCCGGCTGGCCGGGCGTCTGATCACGTTCGGCCTGGACAGGATAACAGGATGGACAGGATCAACGGGATGATGGAAAGAGAATAGGTGTTTTCACTTTTCGTTTTTCACTTTTCACTTTTGTCAGAACCGATCCGCACCCACTTGCCGCTGTCAGCCGCATCACGGGCGTGCAGCAGCACTTTCGATATCGCCAGTGTCGCCTTCGTGCCGAACGCGTCGTTCTCACCGTGCAACGCAGCATCCAGCATCAACGCCCCACCGCTGACTGGGGTAACCTCGTCGGTGATGTCGATCGTGGCCTGATTGTGCGTGGTCAGCAGACAACGCTCATCGCGGACTTCCAGGATACCCTTGCTGCCCACCACGCGCAGGCGGTCGTCGCCGTGCGAAGCGGAGGCCTGCGGCTGGTGAAAGTCGGCGTGTACCACGGCGGTTGAGCCGTTGCCCAAAGTGAACATCGCGGCGCAGTGATCCTCCATGGTCAAATAGTCACGGCGGGCGACGTTGCCGTGATGAGCAGCCACGGCGGTGAAGGTCTGGCCGGTGACAAAAGCGATGGCGTCGATGGCGTGCGAGGCGACCCACAGCAAGGTTGAGCCGTAGTCGGCGCGGCGGCGATAAAAGTCGGGGCGCTGGTTGCCGAAGCGATAGCTCTTCTGGGCGTTGATCAACACCACGTCACCAATGCGACCCTGTTGATATGCCTGGCGTGCGGCGCGGAAGCCGCTTCGACCACGGAAATCGAACTCGGTAATCAGCTTCCGCCCCTCGGCCGCGCTGCACAGGGCGCGATGATCGTCCCACGTCGCGGCCACGGGCTTGTCACTGACCACGCCGATGCCGCGGTTGAGCGCTTCGATGCTCAGCCTGGCGTTGTGGGCGTAGATGCCGCCCATGCTGACGACCTGCGGCTGGAAGCGATCGAGCATGTCGATCGGACCGTCGAACCACGTGGCATCGGGCAGCATTTGTCCCAGGCGCTGGCGGGCGGCGTCAGCGTCGCGGCCGTCACCGGCGATGGCGCAACCGGCGGCAATGATCTCACCTTTGCCAATGGCCTGGGCCAGGTAATGATGACCGAAACCGCCGATGAAACCGAGGCGCGGGGCTGGCTGATTTTGCTGGCTCATGGAAACACTTTACACGCAATCGGCGAAGCGCCGGCAGACGAGCTTGAGATATTCATCCTGGTTCATGGCCCAGTATTGATCGCTGAAGACTTCGACTTCGATCAGCCCCCGAAAGTTGGCTTTTTCTACCAGACGACGAATGCCGCGGATATCGATGCAGCCGTCACCCATCAGGCCGCGATCGTTGAGCGGGTCGCGCAGAACCTGCCGCCAGTCGCTCACGTGCAGGGCCAGCAGCGTGCCCTGCTCACCGGCCAGCTCGATCTCGTGTTCCAGGTCCGGGTCCCACCAGACGTGATAGACATCCAGGGCGATACCCAGCATGGGGTGCTGTAACTGCTCGCAGACGGCGCGTGCCTCCGCCATGCGGTTGATGCAGGAGCGGTCTGCCGCGTAGATCGGATGCAACGGCTCGATGGCGAGCTTGACTTTGCAGGCCCGGGCGTGATCCAGGCACGCAGCAATGCCATCGCACACCTGCTGTCGCGCATCGGCCAACGGCAACCCCGGCTGAGCGCCGACGACCAGCACCACCATCCCCGCGCCGAGGGCGGCTGCCTCATCGATGCAGGCTTTGTTTTCATCGATGGCAGCCCGGCGTTTGTCTGGCTCGCTGGAGACGAAGAACCCGCCACGCACCAGGGCGGGTACCTGCAATCCACTGCCGCGTACGATTTTCGCCGCTTCATCGAGGCTGATCGGTTTCAGCACGTTGTGCCACACGCTGATGCCCGCCACGCCCGCGGCCGCGAACTTGTTGCAGCACTGGGCCAGCGTCCAGGGCTTGTGCGTGATGCTGTGGATGGCGCAGCGCGACAGGTCCATGATCGTGGAGTATAACCCCGCGCTGAATCATGCGGTGGGACAAGTTGCTGCGCCAAATCGGTCACGAGCGGACCGAATCATCGGGCGTCGATAGTCAGGCCCGGCCAGTCATCACTACGGAAGGGCGCGGTCGGCAGTCCCGCACCGTTGGCCAGCGTCGCGGCCGGGTTGTCCGCCCAGGCGTAGCGCACCGCCACGGGTCTGGGCACGTCCTTGCTTTGCAAGATCACGCTGTCGCCGTCGATGCTTGCCTCTGCCCAGTGGAAGACGCGATCCTCACCGGCGACGGCGAAACCCTGCAACGGACCTTCGGCTGTGTTGACCAGGCCGCCGGCTGCATGCTCGAACGTCACGCGCACCTGGGGGCCGTTGAATTGCACGTCGCGCACCATCGGGCTCTGGTAAGCAATGTCTTTGCCGTAAACCGTGCCCAGGGCGGCCAGGGTCAGGCGATGGCCGATGGCCTGCTTGTTTTTGGGGTGGTTGTTTTTGGCTTCGCCGACGTCGATGGTCACCACCATGGCGGTGTGCGGCAGCTTCAGGGCCATGGCCTGGGCCTCGCGCAACTCGGCGCGGGTGGCGTCGGCCGGCTCTTCCAGGTGGTCACGGAAGTTGGGCAGTTGCACGAACAGGAACGGCAGGTCTGGGCGCTGCCACTGAGCGCGCCAGTCGTTGATCACCACGGGAAACAGTTTGCGATATTGATAAGCGCGCGTCTCGTTGTGCTCGCCCTGGTACCAGATGACGCCGGCAATCGCCAGCGGCGGCAGGGGCGCGATCATGGCGTTGTAGGACTCGGTGGCGTAGGAGAAGCGATTCAACTCGCGCGGCGGGCGCGGGGCCTGGTCGCCCTGCTGCTTGGCCTGTTCCACCTGCTGTTCATAGTCCGCCAGGATATCGGGGTATTGCGCGAACCATTCGTCACGCTTCTGCAGTAACCCGGACAGATCCGGATCGCCTTGCAGGGCCTGAGGGCGCACCCACGCCTCGGCCGCCGATCCGCCACGAGCCGAGACGATCAGGCCCACCGGGCAATCCAGCGCCCGCTGCAGATCGCGGCCGAAGAAATAAGCCACGGCTGAAAAGTTCGGCACATTCTCCGGAGTGCAGAGCATCCATTCGCCCTCAACGTCGGGCTGTGGGCCGTCGTCGCTGTAGCGCTCGGTGACGATGAACAGGCGAATCATGGGATGGTCGGCATTGGCGATTTCGTTTTCCGCATCGCCGGCCGTCTTCAATCCCCAGGACATATTCGATTGTCCGCCGCACAGCCAGAGCTCGCCGACAAAAATGTCCTCAAGGGTGAGCGACTGGGCCGCGTCACTGACCGTCATCGTCAAAGCCTGTTTGTTTGCAGGCAACGGCGCAAGCTTGACCTGCCAGCGGCCGGTCTTGTCGGCGACGGCTGAAACATTCTGCCCCGCGACGCTGACGGTGACGCGAGCGCCCGGAGCAGCCCAGCCCCAGATCGTCTGTGGTTGCTCGGCCTGCAGCACCATGTGCGAACCGAAGATGGAAGCGATCCGTAACGACTGGGCTGCGGCGGCGCTCGATATGCTAACGAACAACAGCACAGCTAACGTGATGACGTTGAATCGATGGTGATTGTTCATGGTTGTGTCACCGGTTGCGGTTTGGGTGTGGGGAAGCGGGCGTGAACGTGTTCGAGGTAAGTCAGCAGTTCGTTACGCAACTCGCTTGCCACCTCGGGTTTTTCCTTGTTCAGGTCATGCTGCTCGGAAATGTCGGTCTCCAGGTCGTACAGCTCGACGCTCTGATCCTCGTAGAAATAAAGCAGCTTGTAGCGACCCTTGCGGATTGACGACTGGGGATGCGTCAGCGGGATGTACTGATCCTCAATGCCGATGGGAAGCGAAGGATCGGTCGAGGGTCGGCGGTGGTAGTACGGGAAGTGCCAGATCAGCGGACGGTCGATCAGGTTGTCCGGCGTCGGCTCTCCCTTGAGCAGAGGCAGAATGGATGCGCCGTCGTATTCGCGGTCGGCATCGGGCTGGCGGCCGGCCAGTTCCATGAAGGTGGGCAGGAAGTCGGTGCTGACCACAGGCACATCGCAGGTCGAGCCGGCTTCGATAACGCCGGGCCAGCGGGCAATCAATGGCTCGCGCACACCGCCTTCGTAGAGGTTCCACTTACTGCCGCGGAGCGGACGGTTCCAGGCGTGATCGGGCTGCCCGCCGTTGTCGGAAGTGAAGATCACCAGCGTGTTGTCCGCCAGTCCCGCTTCATCGAGCGCTTTGAGCAACTGGCCGACGTAGTGATCCATCTGCTCGATCTCGGCGGCGTATTTGACGCGGTCTTCGCTGATGTCGGGGAAGCCTTTCTCCCGGTACTTGTCGAGCAGCCATTGGCAGCGGGTGGCCAGGGGATCGTGGACGTAGTAATGGCTGACGTAGAGAAAGAAGGGTTTGTCGTGCGGCTGTTTGAGAAAGCCGATCGCGCCCTGCGTCAGTTCGTCCTCGGGGAATTCACCTTGTTTGTAGGGGCCATATTTGCCGCGTTCCTCTTTGGGAACGAACCAGGCGCCCTCGGTGTCGTTGGTCCACTGGAAGCCCTGCTGGGCGGGACCGTGGGTGAGGCTCCAGCCGTTGTACTTGAGATGATGGGCCGCCACGTGCCACTTGCCGGTCATGCCGGTCATGTAGCCTGCATCGTTGAGCTGCTCGGCGATGGTGCGCTCGTAGAAGGGCAGGTTCTTGGCCTTCATGGGGGGCACAAGGGGATATTGCTTGTACTGGTCCGCCCATTGGTCGAATGTGGGGTTCTTATCCTCGTAATCGGTGACGAACTCGAAGCCGAGTCGAGCGCAACTGCGTCCGGTCAAGAGGGCCGCCCGCGAAGCTGAGCAGATCGGTGCGGATGCGTACCCGCTGGTGAAGCGCATGCCCTGCGTGGCCAGGCGGTCGATGTTGGGCGTTTCGGGGATCGGCGAGCCGTAGCAGCCGGTGTCAGCATAGCCCAGGTCATCGATGAAGATCAGCAGGATGTTGGGCCGGGCGGGCGGCGCAGCTTCGGCGGCCCAGGCGCCGGCGGAGTGCGGCAAAGCGACGGCAGCGCCGCTGAGCAGCGAACGAGCGAGCAGTTGGCGACGATTCATGTGCGATCCCCTTGTGTGAAAACGCCCCACCGCGATGGCCGCGGCAGGGCGATGGTAACGCAGTCAACGTGACGAATCCGCGATCACTTGGCTGCCACGGCCGCACCGGTCCAGGCGGGGGGAAAATTGAGCTTGGCGAAGGCATCACTGATGCGGCGGCGCTCGGCGTCGGACACGGGCTTGAGCGGCGCGGCAGGCAGGGCCTTGCAGACGCCCAACTCTTCCAGCACGCACTTGACGCCCTTGAGGAAGCTTGAGCCGTACTCACCGCAACTGTAGATGGCCTTGCTGAGGGCCATGATGTTGGCCTGCAGTTCGACGGTCTTTTTCAGATCGCCGGCCGTGGCGGTCTTGAACAGTTCAGCATAAAGGCCGGGGCAGGCGTTGCCGCCGCCGGGGACGCCGCCGTCAGCACCCAGCAGCAGGGCCTCGGCCAGCATTTCCTCGGGGCCGATGAACAGGGACTTGTCCTTGCGACCCTTGAGGGCCTGGCGCAGGGCATGGAAATAAACCATGTTGCCGCCGCTGTCCTTGACGCCGTGGATGTTGGGATGCTCCAGGGCCTTGAGCGTGGTGTCCACCGCGAAGGCGACGTTGGTCAGGCTGGGCATGTTGTACACGTACAGCGGCAGCGGGACGTTGTCGGCCAGGTGCAGCATGAATTCGAGCAGTTCGCTCTGTGTGGGACGGAAATAGAACGGCGGCGCACAGACCAGGCCATAGGCCCCGGCGTTCTTGGCGAGTTTGGCGAAGTTGACCGCTTCGACGGCGCTGGTGTCGGTGATGCCGACGAGGATGGGCACGCGGCCGTTGACGAACTCGCAGGCTTTTTCCAGCAGTTGCTGGCGCAGCTCGTAGCTGTGGCTGGGCGCTTCGCCGGTGGTGCCCAGCACAAAGATGCCGTTGACACCGCCGCCGATCAGGTGCTCGATCAGACGATTGAGGCCCTCCACGTCGAGCGTGTCAGGCGTTGACATGGGCGTGGCCATGGGGGGAATAATGCCTCGTAATGGTTTGTTGGACTGCGTCATATCACTGCGTCTCCTAATGCGACAAAAGCGTCGGATCGATCACTACGTGCCTGATGCGCTGCCGTTTCCAGGTGTAAGTCACGTGCACCTTGCCCTGGCTGTCTTGTATCACGGCAGGATAAGAAAACTCCATGTCCGGCTCGTCCTCCAGAACGAGCACCTGTTTCCAGTCAACTCCATCAACACTGATCGCCACCGCCAGCGGCGAACGACCCTTGCTCTGGGGGTTATACACCAACAACTGCCGCCCGTCGGCCAGCGTCACCGCGTCGGTGCCGGCGTTGGGGTTGGGCAATTCCATCAGGCGCAGCGGCTGCCACGATTTGCCCTGATCGCTGGACCATGACTCGGCCAGCTTGCCCTGCTTCGTGCGGCAGATGATCTGCAGACGCCCGTCCGCGTGCGTCAAAATGCTCGGCTGAATCGCTTCGATCGGCTGCTCGCTGGCCAGCGGACCCACGCGATGCCAGGTGCGACCCATGTCGCCGCTGCGCTCGAGGTACACCTTCCAGCCGTCGTCCTCTTTGCTCGTCGGGCACAGCATCGCGCCGTTGGACAACAGGATCGGCTTGTTCTTCACCGGGCCCAGAATGCCCTCGGGCAGACGACGCGACGGCGACCAGGTGGCTCCGCCATCCTTGCTCAACATCTGCATGCCCCACCACTGGCGCGGATCAGGGCCCACCTTGTAGAACAGCAGCAGCACGCCCGGCTTGGGCGCAAACAGCACCGGGTTCCAGCACGGATAACGCTGCTCGACACCATCAGCATCGACGTACTGCACGCCGTCGGCGACGTTCACCGGCTCGGTCCAGGCCTCGGCGTCGGGCGCCTTGCGCGAGACCCAGATGCACACATCCGGGTCTTTTTCCTTCGTCCCGCCGAACCAGGCTGCAACCAGACCCGTTTCGGTGCTGACGATGGTCGAAGCATGACACTGCGGGAACGGCGCCTGCTCGTAGATGAACTGCGACGAAAGCACCGCTGGATTGTCCGCCAGGGCCGCGGCCGCCAGAGCGGTCATCAGGATGTATGCGGTGAAGTTCACGTCAGTTCGCTTTCTTGCCGCTGGGATTCAGCAGGCAATAGAAACGTCCATCCTCGGCGCCCAGCACCAGGTCCTTGACACCGTCAGCGTTGATGTCGATCACCGTGGGGCTGGTGGTGTGGCCGGACAGAACCAGTGGGTCCATCTGTCCCATGTCGCGGAACACGAACTTGCCGGGCTCGGTCGCCTCGTTGCGCAGGAAATTGATATTGAGGCTGTTGACCAGCAGATCGAGCTTGCCGTCGCCATCCCAGTCCGCCAGCATGAATTTGCGGCGACCACCGCGGCCGGCCCAACCGGCGGTCAGGCGAAGGGCGGTGAGGTTGGCGGCGTCTTTGTAGCGCGGATCGTTGCTGCGATCGACACGGGCAATCATCACGTTTTCGCGCTTGCCGTTGACTTGCGCCCAACCCTGGAAGCCCAGTTGTCCCTGATCGTCGAGCACGGCAAAGTCGTTGATGCCGTCCTTGTTCTCATCGAGGAATAACGGGTTCTGGTTGTAGTCGTACACGTTGTTCTGATCTTTGACCATGTGGAAGACGCGCTGGCCGGGCAGCAGCACCCGATCGCCATTGACTTGTTTGCGCTCGTACAGCACCAGATAACCATCGACATCGAGCCCCACCAGATCGCACAGTCCGTCGCCGGTCAGGTCGATGGCCTGCACGCTGGTGCGCCATTCCGTGACAAGCTCCTTGCCATCCGGATCCCACGGCGTACAGGCGGGCTTCGGCGTGGGGCCGTCCCATTGCACTTCGACTGGCTGTACCGCGGCAAATGCCGGCGCGGTGCGCGTGCCGGTGTTGCGATACCAGACCACTTTGCCCCACACGGAATTGACGAGCAGGTCCGCAACATCATCACCATCCCAATCGGCCACACTGACCACGGTGTAGCCCCACTTGGCTTCGCCCGGCCCCTGGATCGAGCCGATCTCGCCCGCCAGAATGCGGATCACCTGGCCGTCAGCCTCAAGGTACTTTGGCTCAGCCCAGCGCGGCGGTGAGCCACCAAGGTTTTCAATGAAGCCAATGTATCCCGCCGTGTTGCCGCAGATCAGATCATCATCGCCGTCGCCGTCGAGGTCATAAGCGCATGGCGTGGGCAGTACGCCAAATTTCAACTGATTTGCCTGTTGCTTCAGGAACACAGGCAGATCGAACACCGGCTGATCATCGACCACCTGCCCGGTGTTACGCAGCAGAGACACGCGGCCATCCTCTTCCGCCACGATCAGATCCATATCGCCATCACCGTCGTAATCGGCGCTACTGGGATAGATCATCTCCAGGTCCATCCGGATGACCTGGCCATCGCGGGACAACGGCGTGCCTGATGCAAAGACCGGCTTGCCCTGTTCACCCACATTCCTGAAGAAGGTCATGCTGTCCAGCCCGTCGCTGGTGATCAGATCGTCCAGGCCGTCGCCGTCGAAGTCCGCGAAGCACGGCCCAGCCTGACTGCTGGTGCGCATGGGTTGGTCACCAGCCATGATCCGTTGGGCCGGCTCATCGAAGCGCGGTTCCTCTGCACTGCCGGTGTTGTGCACCCAGTAATAATCCGCGCCATCACCAGCACTGGCTGCGATCAACAGATCGGGCGTGCCGTCGGCGTCATAGTCGTAATAACGCCAGACGGTGAAGCGACTGCCCGCTTCGAAATCAGGTTTGAAAGGCAACGTAACGTGACTCTCCGTGCCCTTGCTGACGAATTGCGTGTAGAGTTTGCCGGGGCTGAGCACGTACCACTTGCCGTTGGTAAACGAAGTCTGCGTGCAATTGGGGAAGTCGCTGACGAGCGTGCCGGCATCGAAGTTGATGCCATTGGCATCGTCGCCAATGCGCTGGTACAGATTGATGCCCGGCGGGCGACGTCCCCAGCCCACCAGAATGTCCACCTGGCCGTCGTCGTCGTAATCCATCGGCAGAGGCACCCCCCACAAGCCCACACCCAGGTCCACAACCAGGCCAGGATTGTTGTAGCGCAGGATCGTGATCTCGCTGCCGGGTATCTGCTCCTGCGCCGGGGCGGACAGGGCGACCAAAGTCATCACGAAGGCCAGGCCGAATCGTTGAATGGATCGCATCATAACGTCATTCCTCGCTATCTAGGATCAGGTCATGTCGTGCGTCATAGACGATGCTGCCTCTCTCATTGCCGGCCGGCAAGTGCGGCCTGTCGCCCTCAACTTCATGGCGATCACAATCGATCATTCGTTGATTCACCATTGGTTCATCCGATGCAACAGGGCGAACTTCAAGCCCACCGCAGCCAAATCAATCGCGCCAGAGCAGCCATGTTCAGGACGCTCCATGACCTGCGCATAACCCCGGCCCCATAAATATACCGAAATATAATTACGATTTAAGTTTGGCCCGGACAATTTGATCAAATAGACTCACCCGGCAAAACGAGTTTTGATCTTAACTGGCGTGATTACAACGGGATAGAATAACCAGGCCCCGTTAATGCATTTTTGCGGCAGCCGCCGACGCGCGGACGCGGGTACGTTACAATTGCTGCCCGCACCTGAGCCGGTGTGGCGGAATTGGCAGACGCGACGGATTCAAAATCCGTTGTCCCCTTAAAGGACGTGTGGGTTCAAGTCCCTCCACCGGCATTCTCAATACGACAATCCAAATCGCGCCAACGCACTGCAGCGCATCACATCCACTTGCCCTGCGATCCCGAGCCATGTCGCCATCCGTGTCGTCAGGCATCGTAACCCTTGATGATCTGCGCGCGGCAGCGGGCTTCGGTTTCGTCCGGGTGCTCGCCGATCTGCCTGACCAGAAACTCGTGCATATGCGCCAGGCGCTGCGCCTGCTGCGGCTGCGACGACAGGTTGTCAAACTCCATCGGGTCGGCCGCCAGGTCGTACAACTCCATCTCCGGCTTGTAGTGCTGGTCGGGCGGACTGTGATAGACGTATTTCCAGTTGCCCTGGACCAGCATGGCGTAGCCGGAGGCGATGTTGTGGGCGTAATACTGGCTGACGGCGAAATCCGCCCACTGGCTCTGCGCATCGTCCAGCAACGGCAACAGCGTTGAGCCATCCCAGTCATCGGGCGCCTGCCCGCCGGCCAGGTCGATGATCGTGCGCACCACGTCGAGCATGGAGCAGACGCCGCTGCGCCGCTGACCACCGGCCCAGCGCTGCGGCCAGTGCATGATCAACGGGATCCCCGCTGATTGCTCGTACATGCTGTTCTTCCACCACAGGCCGTGCTCGCCGGCGTTTTCGCCGTGATCGGCCGTGTAGATGATGACAGTGTTCTCAGCAAATTCCGTCTGGACCAGTGCCGCCAGGAGCGTGCCGATCTGGTCATCGACCCACTGCGTCAGCCCGTAGTACAGTTCGCGCCCCAGCTTCACCGTTTCGTCCGGCACATTCGACACGTTGAACCCGTAGCGCAGGTGCTTGTAGTTCAGCGGCAGACGATCAAGAAAACCATCAGGAATCTGCGGCATGGGCACCTGGTCGCGGTACGGATCCCAGTACGATTGCGGCGCCACCAGCGGGAAGTGCGGAGCGAGCAATCCCACGTGCAGATAAAACGGCCCATCGTCCGCTGTGCGCTGCTGCAGGAAACGCACGGCTGTCTCGGTCACTTTCTGGTCGTGACTGATCACAGAGGAGTTGTCGCGCACGGCCAGATTGCTTTCATTGAATCGTTTGGACAGTCCGCCCACTTCGGCCAGATCATCGGGCTCGCGGCGATTGCCCCGGCCGGTCTTGTTGCTCCTGTTGAAGCTGGGCTCCAGGTCGATGAAGCCGTAGCGATAACGCTTGTCGTAGTGATTCTTGCCGCAAAGGTAGGGTTGATAGCCGAAGCGCGAGAGCACGTGAGCCAGCGTATCGATGTTTTCGGGATCGGGCAGGCGGCAACTGTTGCTCCAGGCGCTCACGCGACTGATGTACTTGCCGGAGGTGTGCGAAAGGCGCGAGGGCACGCACAGGGGTGAGTTGCAATAGCAATGGTCGAAGGTCACGCCCTCGGCCGCCAGCCGATCCAGAGCCGGGGTGCGGACCAGCTTGTTGCCGTAGCAGCCGGTCACGCGCGGGTCGTGCTCGTCGGTCAGCAGCAGAATGATGTTGGGCGGACGCATGGCCTGTGCTGCCCGGAGCGGCCGCGACGCCAGGGGGCCGAGCATGGTGGTCGCCAGTCCCGAACCCGCCAATTTCAGGAACGTCCGCCGCTTCATGATGAGCCTTTCGCAGAGATTGCCGCAGCCCCACGCGACAGATGGGGGAGCATTCTACCTTGCATGTGCGGCCTCAGCGCAACACCTGGTGGCGCGGTGTAACCGCACCAGAACTGATCGCCGATGTGTGAATTCTCAAGCTCGAACAGCCCCAGTCATGCCACGCGCCCAGGTTGTGTCCCGCCTTACGGCAACATGCCCTTGGCGACCGTCGCTTCCACCACGCGCTCAATGGCGATGGCCATGGCTGCTTCACGCAGGGTCAGTTTCTTTTCCGCCGCATACTGGCTCACGTGCTGGTAGCGAGCCACCATGCGCTTCTCCAGGCGCTTGTTGACCAGCGATTCGGTGAACTGTTCCTGCTGTGTTTCCTGCGTGTATTCGATATAGGAGACATAGACGCCGCCGGCATTGCAGAGGATGTCGGGCAACACCGTGATGCCGCGTTCGCGCAGGATTTCGTCCGCTTCGTGCAGCGTGGGGCCGTTGGCTCCCTCCGCGATAAGCCGGGCGGCGATGCGCGGGGCGTTGTCCGCGGTGATCTGGCCGGCGGCGGCGGCGGGGATCAGCACGTCGCAAGGCAGCTCCAGCACGGCTGCGGAATCGATTTCCTTGCCGCCGGTAAAACCATGCACTGTGCCGGTGCACCTGGCATAGTCGTTCAGGGCTGGGACATCCAGGCCGTCGTGATTGACCACTGCGCCGTCGATGTCGGCCACGGCGATGATGCGGGCGCCCATCTGGTGCAGGATCATCGCGGCCGCGCCGCCCACGTTGCCGAAGCCCTGCAGAACCATGGTGGCCTGCTCAATGGGCTGATTCATCTGGGCCAGAGCTTCGCGCACGCAGATGGCCACGCCGCGCCCGGTGGCTTCGCGTCGGCCGGGGACGCCACCGAGGATGACGGGCTTGCCGGTGACGTAGCAGCCGCTGGTGGTGGCCTGCCCGTCGTCGTTGCTGAGCGTGTCCTTGATGTATCCCATCTCGCGCTCGGTGGTGCCCATGTCGGGGGCCGGGACATAGACCTGTGGGCCGATGTGGCGCACGGCGGAGCGGGCGAACGCACGGATCAGCACTTCACGATCGCCCACGCTTAACTTCCGGGGGTCGGCCACGATGCCGCTC
This sequence comes from Phycisphaeraceae bacterium, assembly GCA_020849625.1. GTDB lineage: Bacteria > Planctomycetota > Phycisphaerae > Phycisphaerales > Phycisphaeraceae > JADLFV01. Next base: position 24,067 of record JADLFV010000123.1, on the reverse strand, counting down.
TTACCGCCGCCGAAGGGCACGCCGATCAGGGCGCACTTCCAGGTCATGTCCATGGACAGGCCGTTGACGTCATCGAGCGTGACCTGGCTGGTCATGCGGATGCCGCCCTTGGCCGGTCCCAGCGCGGTGTTGTGGCGCACGATGTAAGCGGGAATGGTGTGCACCCGGCCGTCGCTGAGCTGAGGCGACATGGTCACCTCGATCCGCTCTTTGGGCTTGCGCAGCTTCTCCATCAGATCGTCGGGCACGGACGCCAGCTTATGCTGCACAGCTCGATCCAGCAGCAGCAGCGCGTTGTCCAGCAGTTGACTGCGTGTCGAAGTCGTGGCGGAAGGTTTGCTTGCGGGCGCCTGGGTGACCATGGTGAAATTCCTGCCCGGACAAGATCGCCATTATATCATCGCCCAATTGGCCGATCGCGCTTAAACGCTTCCTTCGCCGGGGGAAACGCCATATTTATGCAATCGCGATGCGCCCATCGCATGGAAATGTTCAAGCAATCACTTGAGCCTGTGCGATCGCCAGATCGCATACGGTGCGCAAATGATCATCAGAATTGCGCACCGGCCGGCCGTGGCCGCCAGGTCCGCCTGCCAGTGCGTCGCGTTGTCGCCGATCAACCACCACCCCAGCGCCAGCCCGATACCCAACAGCGCCAGCGGCGCATGCAACGCACACGCCAGGCGCCATGCTTCACCACGCCGCAGCGCCGCCTGATGCGCCGCGGCCCACAATGTCAGCAAGCCATCACACACCAATCCCGCGCTCATCGCCAGGGCCAGTGCGACATAGCCGTAGCCGGCCTTCAGCACCAGCGCTCCGGACACGGCGGTGACGACGATGGCGGCGATGCGGATCAAGCACAGGCGCACCTGCCCGTTGAGCGAGATGAGCACGGTGGCGGGCACGGTGGCCATCATGGTGAAGTAGGCTGCGATCATCAGCACGCGGCCGGGCTCGATGGCGTCACTGTACCTGGCCAGCCACCAGCGGATCGGCAGGTGCAGCAGGAGAAAGCCCAATCCCACCACCGGCCCCGACCAAACGGCCGACAGTTCCCCGCCGCGCACCAGATACGGCCGAACCGCCTCAGCGCTGCGCTGCTCGCCCAGGTGACGCATCAGGTGCGGATGCAGCACGGTGAAGATCGCCGCCGGCGCCAGCAGCGCCACGTTGCTGAAGCTGGCCTGCACCGCATAAATGCCCAACGCCTCGTGCCCGCGCATCAGCCACAGCAGCAGCTTGTCCACGTTCCACATCACCACGCACAGGGCGCCGCTGGCCATCAGCGGGAAACCCACCGCGATCAATTGACCGGCTGTTTCGCGCCGCCACTGCGGCCGGGCGAACGGCGGACCCATCCGCCACACCACCCACAGCGATACCAGATAACCCGCGCCCAGGACCAGCAGAAATCCCACCAGTCCGTAGCGCCACGCGGCCGCCAGCCCCAGCCCCGTGCTGATCAGCGCGACCAATATCTCGCTGATGGCCGTCAGCGTGAACTTCTGATGCGAGCGCAGGTCCGCCTGATAGAAATAAAACAGGTGCGTGCCCAGCAGACCCGCCGCGAAGAGCAGCCACGCCAGCCGGTATCCCGCCGCTCCGCGCCAAAAGGCAACGGCTGCCACCACCAGCATCAGCGCCACCGTGCCGTACAGATTCAACAGTGAAGCAGCGCGGCGCAACTGCGTGGCCCGCTGCTGATCACCTTGCCCGTCGGCCTGCGGCGCCAACTGCACCATGCCCTGCCGCGAACCGAGCATGGCGAAATGGCTGAACGACTGCACCAGGCGCATGGCGGTCCACACCCCGAACGCCGCCGGGCCCAGCAGCCACGCCAGCACCAACCCGCGCACCATGTACAGGCCATTGCTGGTGTAGTACGCCACGGAAACGAAGAACACGTGCAGCAGCAGGCGGCGCTTCACGGTGCCCTTTCCTCAGCCCGAAGTGCGCAGCGGGTGTACAGCCGTTCAAACTCCTGCCCGATGCGGTCCCAGTGAAAACGCTCGATGCGCTGCCTGGCCAGGGTGCTGAGCCTTGCAATCTCATCGGGATCGCTGAGCAGACTCTGCAAAGCCTGTCGCACCTGTTGCGGACTGTCCGGCTCCACTGTGATGGCGGCATCACCCACCACCTCGGCGCAACCCGTGCCCGATGTGGTCACCACCGCGCAACCGGCCGCCATCGCCTCCAGCAGTACCACCGGGAAGTTCTCGCTCGATGAGGGAAACGCAAAGACCTTGGCGGAGTGGTACAGCTTCACAAGCTGCGGCCCCTGCACGTAGCCGTGAAACTCCACCTCGACACCGGCCGCCTCCGCCTGCGCCTTGAGTGCCGGAAGATACGGGCCGTCACCCGCAATGCACAGTCGCCAATGGGTCTGCATGCCGCGCAGCGCTTCGATCACGTGCTGCACGCCCTTGCGTTCGAACATGCGTGTGACCACGAGGATGCGATCTTCCCGCGCCACGCCGGGATCGGGCGGCGGGTTGAAGCCGTAGGGAATGATCTGGACCGGCACATCCACGTTGGCCTGAATCAGGTCGCGCAGATAACAGGACGGCGTGTTGACGACCTTGGCCTGGCGCAGGATCGATCGCCACGTCGGCCTGATGAGCTTGTGCACGAGGTCGAAGCGATCCGGGTTGTAGCCGGGGATGTCGGAGCCATGAGCGGTGATGATGTAAGGCAGCCCCGTCTTACGCGCCACCGCTCGCGCCACGATGCCCGAAGGCACGACGAAGTGACAATGGATCAGGTCGTATTGTTTTTTACTGGTAAGTCCGATGGCTGTGCGATAAGCGGGGAGCAGGCCGGTGAACAGTTCGAAGGTGTTGGAATAGTGGAGGTGTCGCCGGATGCACGAGGTGCGGTGAATCTGCACGCCCTGGCGCAGCTCATGGCGCGGCAGGTCGCGCATGGCGCTGGTAACCACGTCCACCTGATGTCCCTGCTGCACGATCGACTGGCATACACCCTGGCAGGCAGGCCCCCCACCGCCGCCGACGGGCGGGTATTCGTAGCAGATGCAAAGGATGTTCATGCGGCGATCCTTGGCAAAGCCACCAAGTGACCGAGCCACCGAGCCACCAAGGGATTCGTTATGGGACCGCTTACCCATCCCTTGGTGGCTTGGTGGCTCGGTGGCTTCCTAGCTCCTGCATCGGCATTCCACCACGCGGAACTTGCGGCCGGGCGGGGGATCCAGCGTGGACCGCTTGATAACCTCAATGGACGCCTGTTCACCCAGCAACGCGGCCAGCGCAGCCCGAATCTCCGGCTCGGCGTCGCTGCTGCCCGGTTGCGGCACGTAATGGACCTCCAAACGCCCCAGCGCCGACTGGATCACCTGATATCGCTGCAATGCCGTAACCTTCTCCATGGCCAGTGTCAGACTATAAGGGGACAACACGCGCCCATCCGCCAGACGCACGCAATCAACCTGCCGACCCTCCACCCGCGGCAGCTTGGCGAAGGTGCAACCACAAGCGCACATCTCCATCGGCGGAAACTGCTCCACCAGGTCGCCGCAGTCGTAGCGCAGCAGCGGCATGGCCCGTAACAACAGATTGGTCAGCACCAGCCGGCCTTCGACGCGCTCAGCGATCACCACGTCCTGCGCCAGGTGCAGGCCGTCGTGCCGGGAACATTCCCAAGCCATCGCGCCCATTTCCGTAAGGCCGAAAATCTCAAACACCTCCGCCCCCAGCGCTTCACCCAGCAGCGCATGGGTCGGACCATCGAGCGGCTCAGCGGTGGTCACCACGGCCCGCGGTTGATGGGCCCCCGGAAGGTTGTGTTCTCGCACGTGCTCAGCCAACTGCCGCAGCGGCGTCACCCAGCCGTAGAGCACCTGCGGTCGAAAGCGATTCAACTTCTCCAGCATGGCGGCCGGGGAATCGTCGAACGGCACGTAGAGCCACGGCGTCGGCCAGCGCCGCTGGCGCGGTTGCGTGCCGCTGATCAGCATCATCCGCTGTCCCAGCCGGTAACCCGCCGCGCCCATTGCCCGCAGGAACATGGCGTTGCGCACCGCCACGAAATGTCGATCGAATCGAATCTCGAAGGGCGCGCCGCTCGAACCGCTGGTCTTTTCAATCACGCAATGCTGCGGTGAAAAAGCCTGACTGCTGATCACTTCAGCACCAGCCGCCTGCAGATCGCTCTTGCGGCTGATCGGGATGCGGGACAGGTCCGAAACCTTTCTGATCGTGGAAGGATCGATCCCCGCCTCATCGAACAATTGCCGGTAGTAGCGCACATGGTCATAGGCGCAGCGCACCAGATTTTGCAGTCGATGCGCCTGCATGGTGGCGATGACGCCGGGATTCGCCCTCGTGGCCTGCCGCATTCGCCGAAGCTGATGCGCCACGCTGAGCATCACGACAGCACCTCCGTAAGCCATTGCCGTGTCTGCTGAGCCAGTTGCGCCGCGGCTGGTTGTGCCGGGCGGCGACGGTGCAGGGTGGACTCGATGAGGCGGGCGAAGCCGTCCACGTCGGCGCTGTTGACGAAGGACTCGACATCCATCACCACGTCCGATTTGCCCAACAGTTCGAAAACGCCGTGAAACTTGGGGTTGTACGCCAGGCCGACCACCGGCGTGCCCACCGAAGCGGCCAGGATCGCCGAGTGCATGCGCCCCGCCACCATCAATGACAACTGCCGCGCCACCGCCTGATACAAAGCGGGATCATTCACGCGCACCAGGTGGGCGCGCTCGCCGGCCATCAACTTGATCACCTGCCCGCACAGGCGATCGTCACCTTCGTGGGCCAGGTTGTAGGTGGGCATCATCACCACGCGCCCGCCGCAGCGTGACAGCACGCGGTCGAGCGTCTGCGCATAAAGCTCCAGCAGGCGATGACTCATTGGATTGTCTTTTCGCGGCAAAATACGGTTGGGAATCCAGCGCGGCTTGGGAGGAAACCAGCGGCGAATGGTGACGCCGATCAACGGGCCGTCATTCAGCGGAACGCCCTGCTCGCTGAGCAGGCGCCGGCCGGCGGTGTCGTCCAGGGGATCGAGCATGAAAGCCGGATCAGGCACCACCTCCACCGTGGTGGAAGTCAACGGCTGCACCGTGCGGCGAGCGATGTGGTCGCGCACGCTGACCCGCTGCATCACGGAGAACGCGATCATGGCCGACAATCGGCTGCTGAACGAACGCAACGGGCCCGCGCCGATGGAACAACCCGCCAATCGTTTGCAACACAAACGCATCAACAGACAACGCGCTGCCCAGTAGGGCATCTTGACCAGGCTGTCATCATCCTGAAACAATCCGCCGCCCCCGATCAGCACGATGCGACTGCGCCGGGCCGCGGCACACAGACGCGGCAGGCCGCGCAGGCCGCGCTTGAGCACGGTGGCATCCAGGATCGCCCGCAAGTTGTCCGGATGCTCGGACGTGGCGATGATCTCGGCCTGCGGCTCGATCCGCTTGATGGCGGCGCACATGGCGGTCAGGATGGCGCGATCGCCGAGGTTGCCGTCGGCGTCACCGCCCAGAATCAGAATGCTTTGCCGCTTGTTCATGCTCAACGCTTGTCCCGCAACACGTGGGGGCACTTGTCGCACCAGTCGCTGCCGCGGATCAGGCAGAACTTCAATCCGCAACGCACCGGCTTGTCCTGCAGCATCAGCACCACGCGCGTCAGATGATCGAAAAAATGCCCCTTGAGCAGCAGCAGATCGTCCGCCTTCAACTGGCTGCGCAAAACTTCAGCCGCCTCAAATACATCACTGACGCGGGTGATGCACGACGCATCCAGGCCGCCGGTCATCAGGCCCTGGCTGTACCACTGATAGTGTTCATCACTGAGGTGAATCAGCAGCACGCGATCGAAGACCTGTCCCGCGTGTTGCCCCAGGGCGCGGAGGATCGGCTCCTTCGGTTCGGGCGTGCTCTGGGGAATGTTGCCCAGCAGGGCCAGCTTGCGCGGATTGGCCAGTTCACCGGCCGCATCGAAAGCGGCATGAGCGGTGGCGGGCGTACCCTTGTATTCATCGACCAGCACCGTCGCGCCGCAGGGCGCCGTCGCCGACTCCAGCCGCCGCGGAGTGGGCGTCAGACTTTCAATCGCACGGCAGGCATCAGCCGCATCAATGCCCGCGGCATGCGTCGCAGCCACAGCCGCCAGCAGGGGTGACACCGAAATGCTGCTGACCAGTTGCGTGTGCAGATCGTGCTCCCGGCCCGCCACGCGCAGGCGCAGCTTCATGCTGCGCCCGCCTTCATGCTGCACATCCAGCAGCGCCACGTCCGCCTGCGGAGCGCGGCCGAAGGTCAGCACGCGGGCCCGGGTGCGCTCCGCCATGGCGGCGACGATCGGATCATCCGCGTTGAGCACCGCCACGGCTTGAGGCGGCAGGTGGACGACCAGTTCCGCTTTTTCGCGGCCGATTGTCTCGATGCCGCCGGGAATCGTCTTGTCGTGTTCGAGTCCCACGGCCGTGACCACCGCGATGTTCGGTCGCAGGACGCGCGCATAGCGGGTCATTTGTCCAGGCCGACCAATGCCAACCTCCATCACGGCGATGTCGTGTGCCGAAGTGTGATACATGGCCCGCAGGTACAGGCCGGCAAAACAATTTTCAAAGTTTTCGCGTCGTGTGTGCTGACCGAGAATGGCGGCAATGGCGCGGGTGGTGGTGGTCTTGCCGAACGAGCCGGTGACGGCGATGAGCGTGGCGTTTCGGCCGAGGGTTGAGCGATGGGCGCGAGCCAGCCATGAAGCTGGCGTTTTAAGCAGACCGTTGAAATAGGATCGCATCCGGCCGGGAAAGTCGGGTCGCAGCGGGTTGATCTCGCGCAGTTTGATCATGATCTTCGATCGCTCCGGCATCTGGCGGCTGCCCGGCCGCTCGGGTCACTGGTTCCCATCTTATTATCGCCATCCGTGAACGTCGGGCTGAAGTTCCGCCTTAGCATCACACAAACCGAGCACGGTTTCATGCTCAGACGCGGACAGACCACGGCCCGGCAGCGCACCGGAACGTCCTGCAGCAGCAAGGCGATCCGCGACAGGCGGTCGTGAATGTGGGCCTTGATCAGCAACACGTCGCCTCGGCCCAGCACGCGACGCAGTTGATCGGCCGCATCATGGACCGAGACGACACGCACGATCTGCGCTTCTTCCATGCCGCCCTCGATCAGCCCCTGACGATAGGCTTCGTACTGGGAGTCGATGCGATGCATCAGGTAAGCGCGATCGAGCACTCGGCCGAGCAGTCGGCCCATCTCGCGGTAAGCCGGCTCCTTCGGCGCCGGCGCGGTGCGAGGCAAATGACCCAGCACGGCAAGACGGCGCTCAGCCGGCGCCTGCTCCAAAACCTCGAGGGCCGGCCGCAGCGTCGGCGGCGTGCCCTTGGTGTCATCGAGCAAAATGGTCGCACCCGAAGCCAGTTCGATCACCTCCATGCGTCCGGGCGTGGGCGACAATTCACCCAGGGCATCTATGGCCTGCCTGACATCACGGCCCAGGGAGTGTGCCACGGCGATCGCTGACAGTGCCGCATACACGTAGGAAGCGCCGACCAGGCGCAACCGCACCTCATGTGAGGCTCCATTGATCTGCACGGTGAATTGCGTGCCGCCGGGCCAGTTCGTTCGCACGTCAACGGCACGTACGTTGACGTCGGCGCCAATGCCAAACGTGATGACGCGGGCCGCGGTCTGGCCGGCCATCCATACGACATTGGGATCATCGCCATTGAGCACAGCCGTGCCGCGCGGCGATAATGCGCGCACCAGTTCCGCCTTCTCGCTGCGCAACTGTTCGATGCCTGCGGGAAAATACTCCACATGCGCCGTGCCGATACCGGTGACCACCGCCACGTCGGGGCGAAGAACCCGGGCATATCGACCCATCTGGCCCGGCCGGGCAATGCCGACTTCAAGCACCGCCTCGCGCCGGCGTGTCATCTGCCCTAGCAACTGGTAGTAGAGATATGCAAAGCAATTGAGGCTGGCAATGACCATGGTGCTCTCGCGGCAGCGCAAACCCTTAAGGATGGCGCGGACCACGGTCGTCTTGCCGAACGATCCGGTCACTGCCACCACCGTGCAACGCCGGCCGAAGCTGCCGCGGGCGATGGCCGCCAGATACGACATGGGCATTGCCGTCCGGAAGCTGAGCCAGCGCCAGACCCGGTCGCGAAAATCCGGCCGCCAGGGTTTGAATTCGTACGCTTTGATCATGGGTGGCCGGCTGACTGGTGACGGATGCTTACCCTGATATCGGCAACACGGCAGCCTGACTGGATATCCAGCAGATCGGCAGCTCTTTGGCTCGCGGCGAATCGCAGCGCCAGGGCGGATCGGCGATCACGTGCAGCCGGCTCAGCCCGGCGGAAGCGATGCTCTTGAGATGCTGCTCCGTCAAGCCGGGATCGGGCGACGCATCCAACGGCATGGTGGTCAGGCCGCTTAGTTGATCGCCGTCGCGCACCACCAGCGGTGATTCGTGCAGGAAGCGCGCGATCGGCGGCGTGAAGCGAGGCCAGGCGAACAGCAGATCGTGGCGGGCATCGGGCGAATCGACCAGTTGCGCCCCCCAATGCTTTTTGTGGATCACCACGCCGTCACTGAGCGAGGGCCGGCTGACACCTTCGAGCACCTCGCGGCAACCCTGTTGCCAAGCCCACTGGAGCATGAACAGATACGTGGCGCTGAGGCTGCCCATTTTCACCGCGTCCGGATAGCGCGGCTCGGGCGCCATCAACAGGCTCGACAACTGCCGCCCGCGGATGCTGAACACCTCGGCTGCCAGCTTCCGTTCGCCTTGTGTCACCCAGAGGATGCCGCCCTGACGAAAGCGCCGCCGTATGCGGTGCTCGGAGCGAGGCTGGCTCTGTTCGCCATAGCGCTGCGCAAGAAACGGCAGATACATCCGATGATAAAAATAGTCGAAGTCACGCTCATCGTGAGAAATCGACCAGCTCAGATTGTGTTTGCGAATGCGAGCCAGATTGTTCTGATTGCTGGCGTTCTTCCAGGGGATCAGATTCGCGGTATCCGACTCCGGCAACACGATCTTCTCGCCCACCACCTCCGGCACTCGCCACCAGCGGCCGTCGAACGCACCGGGATGCCGCTGCAACCAGCGCCGCGGCAATCGCGCCAGCAACAGGTCCGCATCGTTGATCTGATCGTGCAACGCCGCCGCCAATGCGCCACGACTCACCGTGCGGCTCGATTCGACTCGCGGCATGCCACCCGGCAGGCGATCCAGGAAATAGTCCATCGACGTGGCACGCCCGGCCGCCAGCACGCGACAGGAACCGTTGCTCATCATCTCGATGCCGACCTGCCGCCCCGCCGCCTCGCGCCAGCCATGCCACAGGCGCAGCAACGCCTCATCCACCCGATCCGGCACACGGGCATAACAGCGCCCCGCCCAATCCCTGCATCGACTTGCCACGCTCAACGCCTGACCTCTCAACCACGGGGGTATCGACACTCCATTGATACACCCGTTCGGCCCGCAGGTCGAATCGGCCGCTCAGCGCGGCAACCGGCATTCGCATTTAACACATGGTTCGCTTCAGTGGTCACCAGCTCCCAACCGGGAATCGCGCCGCAATAGTCCTGCCATGCCAATGCTCAGCAACGCCAGCGTCGCCGGCTCGGGAACTTGGCCGGAAACATTATAGAACAGCCCGGCACCGGCGATGGAAACCCCACCGTTCCACTGGATGCTGTTTCCCGTGCCGGTCGGCACCACGATCTGGGCGAAGTTGATGCTCTGGGCAGGGAGCGGACTGCCGGCCGGGAACACAAACGCAGCCCGCAACTGGGTGCCGTTCTCAAACGCTACACCGCCCGGGGCGGTAACCTCGGAACTCAGGAACAGAAACTGGCTGTCCCTGTTCACGTCCAGCCCCGCCGAGATGATCGAAGCGTTGTTGTCCTGGAAGATGGTGGGCAGGCCGGAAGGATTCAGTTGATTCATGGAGTCGGCAGTGAAAGTCATGTCAAAGCCGCCAACCAAATGCCCGGGCACGGTGCTGTTGGCGGTGAAGGTGTAACGGGTCAAGCCCGCGCCGACATTGTCAGAGACATAGCTGAAGTTAATGGCTGCCGAAGCCGCGCTGGCCATGACGACAAACGCCACAGCCACCAACATGGTGGTGATCCTGGACATGGTGATCTCCTTTAGCAGACAGGACACATGCTGTCGCGGATCACGCACACGCATGAACCTCACGCGCGACAGCGGCGAAGGCACATTACGCCGCCCAGTCCCAGCAACGCCAGCGTCGTCGGCTCGGGGGGAATGGGGGGAAGAATCACCGGCACAGGATCAAAATCAGGTATTAAACCGCCGGCATTGGCGATGCTGACCTGGCCCGTGAAGCCGGGGATGATGCCGGTGGGCACCACGACTTGCGCGAAGGTGACATTCTGGCCGGGACGCGGACTGCCGGCCGGGAACACGAAGGCGGCCCGCAACTGGGTGCTGCTTTCATGGGCCACACCGGCCGGGGCGGTAATCTCGGAACTCAGGAACAGAAACTGGCTGTCGTTCTCGACCACCTCGCCCACGAAACTGAAGAAACCGTTGGCATCCTGAAAGATGGAGGCATTGCCCGCAGGGTTGACCTGCCGCATGGAAAGCGCGGTGAACGTGATGTCGAACCCGCCGACTAGTTCACCCGGCACGGTGCTGACCGCCGAAATCATCCAACGGTCATAGCCGGCCGCGGTCACACCGATATTGTTGATCTGGTAAGTGAGATAGACGCTCGCCGAAGCCGCGCTGGTCAGCATGACAGTCAGCACAAGAGCGACGATCAGGTTTATTCTTGACATGAGTCACCTCCTGAAAGGGTTAAACGCTGCGATGGAAGCGAAGCTGTTGATCCTTATGTTCCTTAACCTCACGCCCGACAGCGGCGCAGGCACATGATCCCGCCCAGTCCCAGCAACGCCAGCGAGTTCGGTTCGGGCCAATTGGTCACGCGGTACGTTTTGCCGCCGGAGTTGGCGATGCTGACCCAACCGTCATAGTAAATCCAGGGAGTGCCGACAGGGACGACGAGTTGAGCGAAGGTGATGCTCTGGGCGGGATGCGGACTGCCGGCCGGGAACACGAAGGCCGCCCAAAGCTGGGTGCTGCTTTCACCGTTCGTACCGGCCGGGATCGTCACCTCAGAGGTCAGGAAATTGAACTGGCTGTCGTTGGGCACTGCTTCACCCACGAAGCCGAAGAAGCCATTGGCGTCCTGGAAGACGGTGGGATTGCCGGCCGGATTGACCTGACGCATGGACGAGGTGGTGAAGGTGATATCGAATCCGCCGATCAGCTCACCGACAATGAAACTGGTCGCCGTGATGTCCCAATGATCATATCCAGCCACCGTAAGGCCTGCGTTGTTGATCACGCCGGTGATTTGGATGTCCGCCGAAGCACTGCCGGACAAAGCAAAAACCATCAAAGCCGCCACAAGCAAAGAATACCTTGACATGGTGAATCTCCTGCGAACAGGGGCATAGAGTTGAATCGATCCACGCGGAATACCGGACAACTCCATTATAAACCGCCGCCAGACAGAACCAACATCAATATGGCCTGCGTCGGGTTCAATCTGTGTAAATAGAATCAATCCAAGAACTGAAAAAGAACTCACCGCAGAGGACGCCGAGGACGCAGAGAGAAAGATCAAAAGCAGCCTTATTTCAAGTGTCTGGGCTCTGTGTTCTCCGCGTTCTCTGCGGTGAAACCTGGTTCTTTCAGGGGCTCGAACAACCGCTGTTTGTCTTGAGGCCTGCGGCCGGACAAAGCGATCAGCCCCACGCCCAGCAGCAGCAGCGACGCCGACTCAGGCACGATGACGCCGCTGATCGGATCGACGGCCCCACCGGTCTTAGCGTAGCTGACCAGGCCGTCGTAAGAGACAGCGGTTCCCTTTGGCACCACCAGTTGAACCACCTCGCGGCTGTGGAAGGGGCTGTAGTCGCCGCCATCGACGATCACAAACATGGCCCTGAGGGTGGTGTCGTTTTCATAATTGATGTGAGCGTGGAAAATCAGGTTGTTTCCGTAATCACCTACAAACAGAAACTGAGTGTCCTTGCTGGGATCCATGCCGACCAGACCCATCAGTGAATTGAAGTCCTGGAAGATCGTTTCCATACCCTGCGGTTGCTGCTGATGCAGGGACGTCGCGGTGAAGGTGATATCCATGCCGCCGATGAGGCGCTCATCGGTGCTCTCGAAATTGACGATGTAGCGGTCGAGGCCTTCGCCGGCATCATATGCCACCGCGGTGACGATGACGCCCGCCATGGCCCGCGATGACAGCAACAGGGCCAGCACGGCCATGCAAGATGATGTTCTGGACATCGGTTTCTTTCTCCTGCATTTCGGACGATTCGATGAAACGATGAATTACCCGGGCGCGATGCCCCCGTAGTGTCTATCCGATAGCGACATCGCGCTGCCGCCGGGCAGCGACGACGTTGTGGTCAACGGAATCAACTGGGCCAAGGGTGTTCTCCCGAAACAGGCGTGCAATGAACTCGCCCCAACGAACACCCCGCGGCTGCATTATAACTGGCACTGTGCGCGCCCATATCGCAGAACTGCATATTCTAAAAATTAATTGTTCACACTCGAACGAATCAAAAAAAGCCCGCCGATCGTTGGACCAGCGGGCTCAGAGCGCAGCAGGTGGATGATTACCCGCCAGGGGCAGGGAATGGCAGATGACGGAGGGTGGAGAGAGAGGAGAATCTCTGATGTCTGATTGCGGATCGCTGATGTTTGTGTTGGATTGTTGGTTTTTGGTCCTTGGATCGAACCCTCGGTGGCTCATGGCTCATGGCTGGTCTCAGCCTGCGGCTTCAGCACCCGCTCGAACATCTCCTGCATGTCCGCCCAGGCCTTCTTGGCGGCTTCCTCGTGATAGATCGCGCCTTCGTTGAAGCTGCCGTCGGCTTCGGGGTTGGTGAAGCTGTGCTTGGCGCCTTCGTATTCGATCAACGTCAGGTCGGCGTTGTGCTGCCTGAAGCCGTCGATGGCGGCCTGCAAGGACTCGGGGGAGACGAACGGATCGTCCGCGCCGTGACAGATGAGGATGGCGGGTTGGATGTGCTCGGGATCTTTTTCTTCCGGGGGCGCGGGATTGCCGTGGAAGCTGACCACGGCCGCGAGGCGATCGGGGTTGTCGCAGGCCAGTTGCAGCACGGTGCTGCCGCCGAAGCAGAAGCCGATGGCAGCCAGGGGTTGGTCTTTGCACAGCGGAAGTTTGCGCAGGATGTCGAGGCCCGCTTCCGCACGGTCGCGCAACAGGCGTTGGTCCTGGTAAAAAGCCGATGCCCAGGCTTTGGCCTGCTCGGGGTCTTCGGTGGTCTTGTCCATGCCGTACATGTCGGCAGCGAACGCGGCATAACCCATCTCGGCGAGCTGGCGGGCGCGGCTCCTGGCGTAGGAATTGTTGCCCCACCACTCGTGCACGACCATCACGCCGGGGCGGGGATGCTCATCGGCGTTGTCGTAGAACAGGTAGCCGCGCAGGGCGACGTCGCCGTGTTGGTAATCAATGGTGTCCATCACCACATCGGCGCGAGCGGCGAAGGGGGCCAGCAGGCAGAGCAGCAGCGTAGCAAGCACAGGTCGGCTGAACATGGCGAATCTCCGCAGTGGCGAGGAATGACGACGATCCATTGACCAATCGTAGCCCGCGGCAACGGGGGATCAACAGGTCATCCCTGGTGATTGGGTGATGATGGCAGGTGGCAAGTGGCGCATAGAACAACTAACGGAATAAACCGCCAAGACGCCAAGCGCGCCAAGCAAGGCAACAAGAAATGGGAGTAGCCGCAAAAAGTCGCAAAATGCTCAAAAAGGAATATGAGACTCAGACCTCTTTTGTGACTTTTGCGATTTTTGCAGCAAATCTTCTTTCTTGGCGTCCTTGGCGTCTTGGCGGTTCAATTGGATAGTGGCTTTTAGTTTTCCTCGATCGAATCGAAAGTGATGTCCGGGTTGGCGCCGGTGATGTTGAGTTGCTCGACGGCGGTGTTGCCCGGGGTATCGACCACGGTGTCGCCGAAGCGCATGGTGACGTTGTTGCCGGGGACGCCGTCGATCAGGACGCCATCGTTGGTCGGGCTGTCCACGTTGACATCGCCGACTCTCAGCGTGCTGCCGGGAACGCCGGAGGCCAGGAAGTTGGTGATCCAGATGCCGTTGGCGCCCGGGCTGGTCAGATCGACGTCGCCGATGCTGAAGTCGAGATTGACGCCATCGACGTCAGAGAGGCGGATGCCGGCGGTGGTGGCGTCCTCCAGGGTGACGTCGTCCACGCTGAGAATGGCGCTGTTGCTGAAGTCGCCATCGAGGTGCAGGCCGATATCGACATTCTGCAGGTTCAGGTTGCCCAGGTCGAAGTTGACGTTATTGACCGTAGCGCCCGAGATGAGCACGGCGGTGTCGGCGTCATCGACGGTGACGTTGCCGATATTGATGTCAGCATCCGGGGCATTGACCGGGTCGATCTGCACCGCAGTGCCGACCTGATTGGCGTTGACGTTGCCGACGGTGATGGACAGATCGCTGGCCGTCAGATCGGTCAGCAGCAGAGCCGCATCCTGCACGTCGTTGCCGGTGATGGTGCCGATGGTCAGGTCCACGGCGTCACCGGCCACGCCATCGACGACCACGCCGTCGGCACCCATGCCGGTCACGCTGACGTTGCCGAAGATGAGCGTGGTGCGCGTATCGACGGCGGCATTGATGTTGCTGATCTCCAGGCCGCGATTGGCGCTGACGGCGGTGATGCTGCCGGTGTTGACGCGGACGTTCTCGCCGGTGATGTCGTCCACCAGGACGGCCCGGTCATCGGCGTCGGTGACGCTGACGCTGCCGATGGTGACGCGGGCATCGTCCGCGCTGATGTGCTGCACGACCAGGCCGGAGTCATCCACGCGCGACACGTTGACCGAGCCGAGGTTGATGCTGCCATCGTGGTTGTCGATCACAATGCCGTCAGCATTGGTATTGGTGACGCTGACCTGCCCGGTGGTGACGGATGCCGCATTATCAAGGAAGTGGACGCCGGGCCCGCTGTCCACGTTTTCCACGGCGATGGAACTGGTGCTGAGGCGGCCGCCGTCGGGCATGAAGTCCTGGACGTGCAGGCCGGCCATATCGGTGTTGTCGGTGGTCAGGGCGCCGAGGGTGACCACGGCGTTATCGCCGATGACGTTGTTCACCCGCAGGCCGTAGGAACTGGCGTTGGTGATGCTGGTGGAGCCGAGCGTGAGCGCGACGTCGCTGCCGGTGATCTTCTGGATCAGGACGCCTTCATCGACGGTGTCGTTGGTGTTGATCGCGCCGAAGGTGATCGAGGCGTCGTCCTCGGCGATGTTGAGGATGGACAGGCCGGCACCGGCGGGATTGTCAATGGTGGTGGAGCCGGAGGCCCCGAAGGTGCCCGAGACATTGTTCAGCAGCACGCCGAAGCTGGGGCTGTCGGTGGAGGTGAGGCTGCTGAAGGCGGTGCTGGTGAACTCGCTGTTGAAGACGCGCAGAGCATAGCCCTCGGTGGCGTCCACGCTGTTGGTGCCGGACCAAGTCATGCCGGAGGAGTTGGTGATGTCCAGGCCGTTACCGGTTTCAGTGGCAATGCTGACGTTGGAGAATGCCACTTCGCCTTTGACGTCGTCCACGATCATGCCACCGGTGGCGTCGGCGATGGCGAGATTGTTGATGGCGATCTTACCGCGGATGTTGCGCAGGACCATGGCGGTGTCGCCAGTGTTGTTCAGTTCGAAGTTGATCAGGTTGAGGTTGCGGCCGCCCTGGAAATCGACGGCGGAGCCCGAGGTTTCATCGACGGTCAAAGCGCCCATGAGGACGTTGGTGGCGTTGCGGCCGAAGACGGCATCGCCGTTGGGATTGTTGAGCGTCAGGTTGCCGACGATCACGCCGTCGGACCCGTTGGCCAGTCGGATCAGGTGGGGATCGGTGCCGACGAGTGTGGCGGCGCCGCCGGGCAGTTGCACATTGGTCAGGCTGGCGTTGTCATCGAGGTTGGCGCCGGCCTGGGTGCCGACGGTCAGGACGGTACCGCCGCCGACCAGGGTCATACCGTTTCTTAGCAGGACTTCGCCGGTGGTGATTTCACTGTTGGCGCCGATGGCGACGATGATGTTGCGTCCGGGCTGGGCCAGGGCGGTCTGCAGATCGAACGGGTCGGCGCGTGTGCCCGCGGCGTCGGCGGCGCCGTTGGCGGAGACGAAGTAGATGTGATTGTAGAGTTCGCCGGTGGTGGCGGTGTAAACCGGATTGGCCGTGCGGACGGCCCGATTGCCGGTGACGACATCGACGTCGCGTTCGATGGGAGTCTGCATGGCCCAGTAGCGCCATTCCATGTCGCGCATGGCGGCGCGGCGGGTGCTGGTGGTGCCGCCCAGGGGAATGCGGAAGAAGACGGTGAACATGGTCTGGCTGCCGCGGACATCATCGTGCTGCCATTGGCCGCCCAGGCTCAGGTACGAGCCGCGCACCAGCGAGTCGGTCGGCAGCCGCCACTCACCGCGCAGGCGCGGGCCTTCGATGGTTTCAAAATCGCTGTCATCGAAGTAGTAGTAACCGCCATAGACCCAGATCTGATCGAACATGTCCTTGCCCATCATGTCGCGCAGGAACGACAGGCGGCGGCCGACCTCCAGATCAAAACCGGGCAGGGCCTTTTCCTCCATGCGCAATCCCGCCAGGGAGACCGCGGTGCCGGTGATGTCCAGCGTGTTGCCGATGGTGGAGCCCAACTGCTCGGTGCTGTCTTCGGGAATGTAGATGTTGGCGCGGGCCTGCCAGTCCTTCATCAGCATTTCAGCCCCGAAGGTGGCCTGGAGGAAGGTGTTCTCGTTCTGCGAGCGCAGGGCGTCGAAGAAGCCGTAGAAGCCGAGGATGACATCGCTGTTGAGCTGGAAGCGATAGCCCAGTCCGAGGTTGGATTCGAGCGAGTCCTCGGTGTCGGCGCGCAGGCGGGCGTTGGCGAACAGCAGGCTGTCGCGCTGCTGGGTCAGAGGCCAGGTCAGGTCGAAGGCCCCGATGCTGCGATCGTCGCCGACCTTGCCATCGACGAACAACTGCGGCACCCAGAGCGAGTCGCCGCCCGGCATGGCGGGCTGGAAGAATTCGTCAGCCCGGACCAGGCTGGTGCAGGTGAGCAGAACGACCAGTGACGTTGTCAGGATGCTGCGCATACCTATGCTTCTCCGGCAAGCGGTCAGTGCTTCATCAGGTGGGAAAGCAGTTCAACAATCGCAGGTTGATTGGCGTTGATCCTCAGGCTGCGCTGCAGCGCCTCGATGGCCTGGTTGCGGATCGAAAAGTCCGGCCGCGCATTGTGGAAATACTGGCGGGACAGGCAAACGCCCAGCCCGTTGAGCGCGTTGATGTGGCTGGGGTCGATGGCCAGGGCTTTGTGGTACTGCTGCACCGCCAGGTCGAAGTGGTCGCCGCGCAGTTGCGCCAGGGCCAGCCGCTCATGAGCCAGGGCCGACGGCTGCAGGTCGATGGCGTTCTGGAACTGCTCGATCGCCTTGTCCGCGTTGCCCGCCCGCAGATACACCTCGCCCAGTCCCAGCAGCAGGGCCGTGTTCCGCGGACCAAGCTCAGCCGCCTTCTGATAAGACTGCTCCGCCTGCTCGTATTGCCCCATCAGATTCTGCGCACGCGCCAGGCCGAGGCGGGCATCCTGATTCTCCGGCTGCAACTTCACCCAGCGCTCGGCATGCGAGAGCGCAGCCGCGGGTTGGCCGCTGGCCAGCAGGCTCTCGGTCGCGCCGCGCAGCATGTCCACGTCGTCCGTCCGGGCCGCCAGCACCTGGACATACGCCGCAGCCGCTTCGCTGTAGTACCCCAGGGCGAAAGCTGTATCCGCCAAGTGCCGCTGCGCGTCCACGTCGCCGGGATTCAGCGAGGCCGCCTGCCTGTAAAGCTCCAATGCCTTGCTCGTCTGACCGCGATCTCGCTGCGCGTTGCCCTCAGCCATCAAATCCTGGTACATGGCCCGGTTCTCAACCAATGGCTTTCCAGCCAATGTCGCAGGCTTCTGCTGTTGGCCGGGGCTCCACGTCTGAGCACGGGGGGCGCGAACCTGCGGCTGCATCGTGCTGCCCTGCGCCGCGGCGCCCGGCGCTTCACAGCCCGACAGCAGGCTCGCGACCATCGCCACCGAGGTGAGCAGACAGATTGATTTGAGGATGTTTCGGCCGCACAACACTGTCATGAGATTCACGGGCAACTCTGACCCCCTTGCTGTGTGAGTTCACGGTAATATAGCGAAAGTAAGGGCTGCCTGCTCCAGTCGGCCACTGCCTCCGCCAGCCGTTGCCTCGGCATCTCCGCCGTCTGCGGGACTGTCAGCAGCCCCTATGCACGTTAGGGAGATATTCGTCATGCAGACCAACCTCACCCGCCGCCAGTTTGTGCAGTCAACGGTCAGCCTGCTGGCTGGGACCTCACTGCTGGGCTGCTCCACCACACGCTCAGCTTCTCGGGCAGCAACAGCCCCGCCGCTGTTCGAGGTCTCCCTGGCCCAGTGGTCGTTCCACCGCGCCATCCGCGAAGGGAACATGGATCACCTGGACTTCGCACCCACCGCCCGCAACGGCTTCGACATCGCGGCCGTCGAATACGTCAACAGCCTGTTCAAGGATAAGTCCACCGACCCGGCCTACCTGGCCCAGATGAAAAAACGGGCGGACGATCACGGCGTGCGCAGTCTGCTGATCATGTGCGACGGCGAGGGCAAACTGGGCGACCCCGATGCCGTTGTCCGACACCAGGCCGCACAGAACCATGTCCGCTGGCTGGAAGCAGCCCGCACGCTCGGTTGTCACTCCATTCGCGTCAATGCCGCCAGCGCCGGGGAGTACGACGAGCAGATGAAACTGGCCGCCGATGGCCTGCACCAGTTGTGCGAACTGGCCGTGCCGTTCGATCTCAACGTCATCGTCGAAAACCACGGCGGCCTGTCCTCCAACGGCCGGTGGCTGGTCGGTGTGATGAAACTGGTGGACCATCCGCGCGTCGGAACGCTGCCGGACTTCGGCAACTTCCGCGTCAGCAAGGATGAAAGCTACGACCGCTACCAGGGCGTGGCTGAGATGATGCCCTACGCCAGGGCGGTCTCCGCCAAATCACACGACTTCGACGAGGCTGGAAATGAAAAGGAAATTGACTACCTGCGCATGTTGAAGATCGTGATCGACGCCGGTTACCATGGCCACCTGGGCATCGAGTACGAAGGCTCGCAACTCAGCGAGCACGACGGCGTGGCTGCCACGTTGGCTCTGCTCCTGAAAGTCCGAGATGAGCTGTCAAACACCGAAGCCTGAGCCCGATCAACCGCCACATATCTCATCCACCTCTGGCCCAGACAGGTCCGTCCCACTGACGGTCAGCAGGCGTCAGTTCCTCTCCACCACTCTTGCGGGAGCGACCGCTATGGCGTTGCCTTCAGACTGGCCGGCGTTCGGCGTCATGCAGCGATCCGACATCGCGGCCGACCATTTCGTGCCCGTGGATAAAAAGCTGCGTCCCGAATGGGTCAAACTGCTGACCGCACGCGGCGAACGCAAAATCTTTCGCGGACCGGAACTGAAAACCATCGGCATGCCCTGCGGCGGCATCACCGCCGGCCAGATGTACCTGCTGGGCGACGGCACGCTCGGCTACTGGTGGATCGCCAACAATTCCTACAACACCGGCTACGGCCGAAACTATCAGATCGATACCCCGCTGGGCGTCTATCCCACGATGTATCAGAACCAGCCCTTCAGCCCGCCGGCGCCCGTGGACCAGGGCTTCGCCCTGCGCGTGGGCGGCCGGGTGTGGCAGTTGAACGCCAATGACTTCGACGCCATCGAGTTCATCGGCGAATATCCCATGGCCACCATCCGCTATCGCTGCGCCGATAAGCCCGTCCCGCCGGTGCAGGTTGAAGCCACCGTCTTTTCGCCGTTCATCCCCTTGCAGACCAGAGACTCCGCCACGCCCGCCACCATCTTGCGCTACACCGTGACCAACAGCAGCGACCAGCCGATGCAGGTCGATGTAGCCGGCTGGTTGCAGAACCCGGTGATGATGACGCATCGTGATCGTTGGCCGGCGCTGTGCCGCAATCGCGTGGTCAGGACAGCCCGCCTGCGCGCGGTGCAGATGGATGTCGTTGCAGATACGAGCAAGCCGCACAACCCGCGCCGGGCGATGACCTTCGAGGATTTTGAAAAGGGCTACGAAAACTGGACCGTGGAGGGTGAAGCGTTCGGCCAGACCCCGGCCAAAGGCACGCAGCCCAATCAGCAGAAGGTCACCGGCTACGTGGGCGAAGCTCTGGTCAACACCTACCTCGGCACCGACAAGCTGACCGGCCGCCTCACTTCACGGCCGTTCAAAATCTCCGATCACTACATCAGCTTCCTGATCGGCGGAGGCAACGACAGGGACAAGACCTGCGTCAACCTGCTGGTGGACGGCCAAACCGTGCGCACCGCTACCGGCACTAACAACGAAACGCTCACCTGGACCAACTGGGATGTCCGCGAACTGTCCGGCCGCGAGGCGCAGATCGAAATCGTCGATCAAGCCTCCGGCCCGTGGGGTCACATCAACGTGGACCGCATCGAGTTCGCCGGCCAGCCGATGATGGAGGACACCCAGTTCGATCCTGCGCATCCGTACATGGGCCAGGTGGCCTGGTCCGTCCTGTCGCCCGACGGTTGGGCCGCGCCGCAATTCCCATCACGGGCGGTGTTCCTCCAGGTGTTTGCCGAACACGGGCGCGATGCAGGCCAACACGAAGTGACCGCCACGTTCGCCCTGGGCCAGCCGCAGGTCGCAGTCGTGGGTGACGGCGCCACGCTCGCTGCAGGTGAAAGCCGCACGTTCGACTTCGCGCTGTCGTGGTATTTTCCCAATCGTCACCTCAACTCGGTCGGTTGGGGTCAGGCCGTACTCCTGGGCAAGCGCGTGGGCAATCGCTACACCACCTGGTACCGCGACGCGGTCGATGTGGCTGCGAAATTGAGCGAACGCTTTGACGCCCTGGCCGATGCCACACAACGCTTCCACGATGCGCTCTATGACACCACGCTGCCCTACTGGCTGATCCAGCGACTGTCGATGCCGCTGGCCAACCTGGCCACCGAAACCTGCCACTGGCAGGAAGATGGATTCTTCTACGGCTGGGAAGGCGTCTGCTGCTGCTCGGGTAACTGCGGGCACGTCTGGAACTACGCCCAGGGCATGGCCTGGATGTTCCCGGAGTTGGAGCGGCGAGTGCGCGAGATGCAGGACTGGAACCCGCAGATGGGTTTCGATGAAAGCACCGGCGCCATCTTCTTCCGCGGCAGCAAGCGCGGCCTGTGGGCCGGCGACTCCCAACCCGGTTACGTGCTCAAGGCTTATCGCGAACATCTGCTGACCAGCGACAACGCATTCCTCGAACGCAACTGGCCCCTCATCCGGCAATCACTGCAGTTCCTGATCGACCTCGACGAAGACGGCGACGGCCTGATTTCCAAAACCCAGCACAACACCTACGACATCAACTTCATCGGCGTCACCCCGCTGACCACCACGCTTTACCTGGCTGCCCTCCGCGCCGGCGAACGCATGGCCGCGCTGATGGGCGATCACGACTTCGCTCAAACCGTGGCGGCCATCCACCAGCGCGGCTCGGAACTGGCTGTCAAGCAGATGTTCAACGGCGAATACCTGATCCAGGGTCGCGAAGCGATCGAGATACAGACCAATCAGACCGGCGACGGCTGCCTGACCGACCAGGTGTTCGGCCAGACCTGGGCCGACCTGCTGAACCTCGGCGATCTCTACGACAGCGATGTGGTGCGCTCGTGCCTGCAATCGATCTGGAAATACAACTGGACCCCGGACGTGGCCCCGCAGAACCAGGCCCATGCACCCGAGCGCATTTACGCTTTCCCCGGCGAAGCGGGTCTGTTCCTATGCACCTGGCCGCACAGCACGCACCCCGGCGATCGGGCGGTGCGCTATCGCGATGAGGTGTGGACCGGCAACGATTACCAGGTCGCCACCGCCATGATCCAGCGCGGCATGATGACCGAAGCTCTGGCCATCATCCGCGGCGTCCACGAACGCTACGACGCCCACAAGCACAACCCCTGGAATGAGGTCGAGTGCGGCGACCACTACGCCCGCGCCCTGGCAAGCTGGGGCTGCCTGCTCACCCTGTGCGGCTATCACCACGACGGCCCGGCCCGGCTGCTGGCCTTCGATCCGCGCCTGAATCCCGAAGACTTCCGCTGCTTCTACTCCACCGCCGACGGCTGGGGAACCTTCACCCAGCAGCGCGACGGCAACACACAGACCAATCACCTGCTGCCGCGCCACGGCCAACTGGCGCTGGCGACACTGCAACTGCACGCCGCAGAAAACTCAACTCCGCGCAACTGCAAGGTGACATTGGACGGTCGCGACGTGCCGCACAGGATGAGCAGTGACGGCAGGCGCGTGACGCTGACCTGCGAGCCCGAACTGGTGATGGCCCCCGACCAGGACCTGAGCGTGACGCTGTCCTGATCGCGCCGTCACTTGCCCACGCAGAACGTGGCGAAGACGCGGCCGATGACCTGGTCGGGACTGATGCGTCCGCCAAGGCCGGCCAATTCGTCCAGCGCGCTGCGCAGGGCCTGGGCGACCAGTTCCACCTGGGCGATGGCATGGGCATCGCGTTGCGTGCCGAGCAGACTGCGGGCGGCGTTGAGGTGTTCCAGGGCGCTGCGCAGAGCGGATTCGTGGCGCGGTTGCAGTGCCAGCGTATCGCCGCTGAAGCTGACGGACCGGTCGGCCAATTCGGCGGCGATGGCGCGGCGAAGCTCGGCCAGGCCCCGGCCGGTGGGGGCGCAGATGCAGATGGCGGGTTGGCCGTCGTCTCCGATGTATTCACCGGGGGCTGAACGGGGGTTCAGGTCGATTTTGGTGTAAACCGTCAGGCCGGGATGCGTCGGGGTATCACGGCGGGTGGCGTCCAGAACGTTGATGATCAGGTCGGCCTGCTCGATGGCGTTGCGGGCCAGTTGTTGCACATCGCGGTCGAGGGCTTCGAGCGGATCGTCGAGGCCAGCCATATCAACCAGCATGACTTCACCATGACCTTCAAGCTGCAATGGCTCGCAGAGCACATCGCGCGTGGTGCCGGGAATGTCACTGACCACCGCCCGCCTGCGTCCCAGCAGCGCGTTGAACAGCGTGCTCTTGCCGGCACTGGGCAAACCGACCAGCACCACCCGCGGCAGCGCCTCCAATGCCGCCCAAGTGAGGGCCTTCGACAACAACCGCTCGATCTCGGCATGCAGATCGGACAACACCTCATCCAACCTTCCGGGGGTGATGGGCACGACCGATTCCTGATCGGTGAAGTCGATGCCGGCCTCGACCAGGGCCAGGTGATTGGCCAACTGATCGACGACCTGTTCAGCCCACCGGCCCAGCCGGCCGCGACGCAGCATGGCGGCAGCCCGCAGTTGACTGTCACTGGCCGCGGCGATGGTGGCGGCGACGCCCTCGGCTTCCGTTAGGTCCATTTTGCCGGCCGCGAATGCGCGAAAGGTGAACTCACCCGGCTCGGCGGGTCGTGCTCCCGCATCGATCACCCGATGCAGGAGGCGATCCAGCAGCGCCGCGTTGCCGGGCAGTTGCATCTCCGCCATGTCCTGCCCGCTGTAGCTGGCCGGCCCCCGGAAGTGGGCGAGCAACACCGGCAGATGGGGTTCGCGAAGCCGACAAGCGGCAAGCGTGCGCGGCGGTGGCAGCGATTGACCAGTCAACGATTCAAGAATGTGACGGGTGCGGGGTCCGCTGAGACGAATCAGCCCGCGCTGCGAGCGACCGGGCGGGGAGCTGACGGCGACGATGGTGTCATCGAAACGCATAAGAGCAGAAAAAAGAACTCACCACAGAGGACGCAGAGATCGCAGAGAAAAACCGGAATAAGCTTGAATTCAAGTATTTTAGCTCTGTGTTCTCTGCGTTCTCTGCGGTGAATTCCGGTTCTTTTA
>JADLFV010000122.1 GCA_020849625.1 Phycisphaeraceae bacterium | reverse complement strand
CAAGTGAGTGAGTGCTGCTTCGACGCCATCGGCTTGACGTACGTCCGCCCGTGCCCGGATTCCAAGCGTTCAGAAACCCCCGCCCCCGGAAAAGTGAAAAACACTGCCGGGGCGGAGGCTGACAGGCGCGTCGCCTACCGGCTCTATGGGGCCTCGGCGAAATTGGCCTTCCCCCCGCAAGTGATGTGCTGCGCCAGCGGTGCGTCACGAAGTGGTGTCGCCTTGCTGCGCGCGTGGCGGGTCTGGGCCGATCGGATCCGTCACGCGCCAGCGGGGTGATTTTTGATTTTTGATTGAGGATTTTCGACTGGGCTGAACTTTGTGGATTTCAAAATCAAAAATCCTACCTGCGTGATTTCTCGTCGCCACGGCCGGTAAACCGGCCTCAGCCGGGGTTGTTGAAAGGTCACGATGGTAATCAAAAATCCTCAATCCAAAATCAAAAATACTTACCTTTCTCGGAGCGGTGAGGCGGCGGGACGACATATTGCGGCCCGGTGGAATATACTTGCACCCCATGCTGCGCCACCGCCTGATCTTTGGGCCGCTGATGATCGCGGGCTTTCTGCTGCTGTTGCTGGCCGACGAGCAACTGGGGCGGATCGTCCTGGCCGGGACGTGGTACCAGAAGGTGACCGGCCGGCCGGACTTACCGCAGGGGTTGCTGATGCTGGGGTTGTTTCTGGTGCTGATCGTGCCGGCCGCGCGCGAGCTTTGCCGCATGTTCCACGCCGAGCAGGTGCAGGCCAGTCCGACACTGGTGGCGATCTCGGGCATCCTGGGCTGCCTGCTGATGTACATGCTGCCGGTGTGGATGCAGCCGACCACGATGATGGCGGTGTACGCCTCGTTCATGGTGGGGCTGTTTCTGCTGTCGCTGATCAAGCATTCATGGGCAGCCCATCGCACGGACGGCGCTGTGACGGTGGCGGCGGTGACCATGTTCGCGTTGATCTACCTGGGCACGCTGCCGGGCTTCTACCTGGCGATCCGTCGCTGGCACTCGGCGTGGCTGATCGCGGCCATCATCCTGGTGACCAAGAGTTGCGACATCGGGGCCTACTTCACCGGCAGCGCCATCGGCAAACGCAAACTCATTCCCTGGCTGAGTCCGGGCAAGACGTGGGAGGGGCTGATCGGCGGCGTGCTGTTTTCAGGCGTGGTGGCGACCGTGATCTGCGCCATTACCAACGCGGCCGGCTCCACGCATTACCCGCTGTGGTACGTGGCGCTGTGCGGTCTGCTGATCGGAGCGTTCGGGCAGTTCGGCGACCTGGTGGCGTCGCTGTTCAAGCGCGATGCCGGCATCAAGGACTCCGGCAACGCCATCCCCGGGTTCGGCGGCATCATCGACGTGATCGACTCGCCCATCGTGGCGGCGCCGCTGGCGTACTGGCTGGTGCGCATCGGCGAGACGCTCATCTGAAGTTGAGCGGAATTTCGTCATTCGAATTTCGCGGTTCATCTGAACTGCGCAAGCGTCTCCTGCAGGTCGGTGACCGCCAGCAGGCTCATGGCGGTGGCGTCCAGGGTGAGGCGATTGTCCCACAGCGCCAGGCGGATGCCGCCGACGGTTTCCTGCGGACTGCGCACATAGAAGCAGCCGGGACGATCGAATTGAAGCTGGCGCAGGAAGCGGGCAGACAAGGCGGCGCTCAGCAGCCAGCCCAGTTCGTCGTGTCCACTGATCTGCGGATGGCGGGTGGCGATGGACAGGAAGCAGAGCAGGGGTGCGCTGGTCCAGTTGGGATTAGGCGGGCTGTCGATCGGGCCGGTGCTCAGTTCGAAGCCGCCGATCACATCCTTCGGTCCGACGCGCGGCGGATCGACCACCTGTTGGCCCAGCAGCATGCGCACCAGTTCGCCCAGTGTCGCGTCGCGCTGTTTCTTCTGCGCGATGTGGGTCTGATCATCAGCCAGAAGTTCGCCGACCCTTTCCTGTGCGAACGCCAGCCAGGGCAGGGCGTTGATGTTGGGATTGCCCCGGGTCTGGTCCCAGAGTCTATCCAGGGCACGGCGGAGCGGATCGACCAGGTCGCTGCGCCGCGTCTGCGCATAGGCAGCCGAAAGAGCCGCCACCGCCAGGGCCTGCACCGAATCGTTGACCGGGCTGGCCTCGGCGGCAGTGCTCGTGTGGAAAGAGCCGTCATCCCGCAGCAGTTCGAGCAGGCGTTGGAGCATGCGGTCGCGCACGTCGGTGTGGCGCGGGGCCACGGGGTTGTCGATGGCGGTGAGCATGATCAGGGCGCAGGTGGCCGGGTCCGGGGCGAGCGTGCCATCTTCCACCGATTGCTCCAGGCGCACGGCCAGATCCTGGGCCTGGCGGTTGATCTCAGCCAGCAGGCGGTCGTCGGGGCGCAGTTGCCGCTGCTGGTGCACGTAACGGGTCAGGGCGTAGGCGGCCAGCAAGGCCTGATTGGGCTCAGCCAGTAAAGGATCGTAGCGCCCGCTGCTGGGGTGATACGTGCCGCGCACCTGGCCATTGGCGGTGAAACGCTGCTGCAGATGAGCGGCCATGGTCTGAGCCATGTCCATGAGCGCCTGCTCGTTGAGCGCCAGCGGCTGCAGCGCGATGTTGCCGCGCACCAGTTGCAGGAACGAGGCGCCCTGGACCGGCGGCAGCAGGTGATAAACCTCGAAGCGCCACAGCTTCGGCCCATTGGGCAGCCCAAGCGTGCGGGCATCCTGTGCGGGTCGATCCAGCCGCGCGGCCAGTTGCACAAGCTGGCTGGTCGGTGACGTGTTCTCCGCCAGGGCGTTGGCCGGCCAGATCATGGCCCGGCGTCCGTGGTCGTCCTCAGCCAGCAGGCCATGATAGTCGGGAGCGAAACGCGAGTAGATGCGCTGCGGCGAGTCGTTGGGTGACAGGCGGATCGGCTCGAGGTTGTAAGCCAGTTGCACATCGACGTTGACCCGGCCGGCCACGTCCTTGATCGAAAGCCTGGGCGGGGCTGCGATGGCTCGGCCTTCGATGACTGAGCGCAGGTCGGCATCCAATAAACTGCGCTGCAGGCTCTCAAACGCTGCGATGGTCGCCCGCTGCATCAGGACAGTCAAGTCCATCGGCTCATCGGTTGTATTCAGGTCGTCACGCAAGGCATCGCCGCGCCCCACCATGATGCCGGAGCTGCGCAACGTCACACATGCCCCCACCAGCCCCCGCACCGCCACAGCCTTGTCCTGCAACTGCTCGAGCGGCGGCACCTGGCCGGCCATCAGCCACGATTCGACCATCATCGACGCCTGCTTGGCGTTGGTCGCATCCACCAGGGGGGCGACCATCGGCTCATCGGCCGCTGCGTCAACCACAACCCCCAGCCACAGCGTGATGCCCGCGATGCACAGCGTGTTGACTTTTTGCCACATGCGGTACGACCTCCACCCCCGCCATCGATCGGGGGTGCTTCGTAAACCATTTATCTTACAGAGTTTGCGATTGTACGGCAAACCCCGCCGCCTCTGGCACCGCCCTTGAACATACTCTGGCAGACCCACCGAGGTACGCCATGATTGCCCTGCTCAATCTCGATCTGATGCAAAGCCCCATGACGCGGCGTAAGAAGATCGTCCTGCTTTCGCTGCTGACCTTTCTGGCGCTGTGCTGAAGCACAGCTAAAATTCGAATGACGAAATTCGAATGACGAATCAAATTCCAATGACGAATGCATAAAGTTTCGTCATTCGGACATTTGTCATTGATTCGTCATTCGATTTCCGCGCAAGCGGCTTTCGTCATTCGAATTTGCGCTGTGCTTCAGCCCAGCGTCGGATCCAACTTCTTCACCACTTCGACCAGTTCTCTGACGTGATCGGCTGATGTTTTCATCAGGGCTGATTCGTTTTCGTTCAATTCAATCTCGATGATCTTCTCCACGCCGCCAGCCCCCAGCACCACGGGCACGCCGACGAACAGACCTTTGACGGCGAACTGGCCGTCGCAGTAGGCGGCACAGGGCAGGATGCGTTTTTTGTCCTTGATGATGGCCTCGACCATCTGCACGGTGCCGGATGCGGGAGCCAGGTAACCGCTGGTGCCCATCTTCTTGACGATCTCGCCGCCGCCGGCCTTGGCACGTTCGACGATCTCGTTGAGGCGGGCTTCGCTGATGAACTGCGTCACCGGGATGCCGGCAATGTTGGTGTAGCGCGGCAATGGCACCATGTCGTCGCCGTGCCCGCCCAGCAGCAAAGCGTTGATGTCCTCGACGCTGAACCCGGTCTCCATGGCGATAAAGGTCTTGAAGCGCGCCACGTCGAGGCAGCCGGCCTGCCCGATGATCTTGTGGGTGGCGAAGCCGGTGGCTTTCCATGCGGTGTAAACCATGGCGTCCAGCGGGTTGGACACGACAATCACCACCGCGCCCGGTGCATGTTTCCTGATGTTTTCGCTTACCGACTTGACGATCTTGACGTTGGTGCCGATCAGGTCATCGCGGCTCATGCCTGGCTTGCGCGGGATCCCGGCCGTGACCACCACCACCTCGGACCCGGCGATCTTCGAATAGTCATCCGTGGCCGTGATGTTGGCATCGAACCGTTCCATCGGCCCGCACTGAGCCAGGTCCAACATGCGGCCATCGACCGCCAGCACATCATTGATGCGGATATCCACCGCGACGACATCGCCCAGCTCCTTGATGGCGCACCACAGGGCGACGGAAGCTCCGACGTTGCCGCCCGCCCCGATCACCGCGATTTTCGCTCGTTTTGGCATGTCCGGTTCCTTATGTTTTCAGGTTGACCGGCCATGATAGAGCATTTCCAATTCTGAGCAACGGCGTGGCGGGGTCGTTTGAAATGTCCGTGCGCGGTTGCGATTGAAATGGATCGTGCGTAGGGTTAATCCATGTCGCACGTCCAGTCCTACGGCATTATCCCCATCTTCGCCGCGAAAGCCGAGCGGCGATTTCTGCTGGTGCGCCATCGCCAGGGGCACTGGGGTTTTCCCAAGGGTAAGCCGGACAAGGATGGCAAGGAGACGCCGCTGCAGACAGCCCGCCGGGAGTTGCAGGAGGAAACGGGCATTCAGCGGGTGGACGTGCAGGAGCAGCGGAGCTTCAGCGAGACGTATGTGTTCCGCAAGCGTTCGGGCCGGAAGGTGAAAAAGACTGTGACTTATTTCGTGGGTCACGTGGATAGCGACGCGGTGACGATTCGGCCGCAGGAGCTATCGGAATATGCATGGCTGGATGCAGCCGAGACGAGGCGGAGGCTGAGTTTCGAGGAAGCCAGGGAGTTGTTCGACCAGGTGCTGGATCACCTGGGGTGAGATCGGGTATCGGGTATCGGGAGTCGGGTATCGTAAGACAACAAGGAAGCTTCCGGTTCCGAACCCGACGCCCGATACCCGACACCCGACACCCGACACCCGTTCGTTCCATCTATGCCGATTATGCCGCCTGGCGAAGCGGCAACCTTCTGGAAGACGAGTAAATCAACCTAAGCGATTGGCCGAACGGTTCGATGAATCGTTTGGTCAAATCGGCGTGCTGCGTGGGCTCGCCGGAACGTCCGAAGGGCCGATCAAGTGACGCCTGGGATCGGACGATCAAGCAAAACAGTGGTCATATGGGATTGTCCAAACTTTTTTGACAGGAGAACGTCACATGTCGGCAAAGCAGTTGAGAAAACGGGGTTTCACGCTGGTTGAAATCCTCATCGTGGTGGTGATCCTCGGCATTTTGGCCGCGATCGTCATTCCTCAGTTCACCAACGCCTCGGAGTCTGCCAAGGCTTCCAGCCTGACCAGCCAGCTGCAGACCATCCGCAGCCAGATCGAGCTGTACCAGGTGCAGCACACCGGTGATTACCCGGATCTGATCAACGAGGGTTGGGTCCAGTTGACCGAGCGGACCAACCTGGATGGTTCCACCGAGGGTGGCACGGTCGGCACTTTTGATGCCACAGCCACGACCTTCGGCCCGTACCTGCAGCAGCCGTCGCGCAATCCCTTTGAGGACAGCACCTCGGTTGCCGCCGCCGCTGCCGCTGATGTCGGCTGGGTCTATGACATGACCACCGGCAAGATCTACGCGGTCATGGAAACCTCCAAGGCTGCCCTTGTGTTCCCGGACAAGGATGACGGCGACTGGACGGACGACGCGGACCTGCGCGTGTACTAAAAAAACCACGGGCCAAGTCCCGTGACAAGCGCAACCTGTTGCCGCGGCTTGATCGCCGCGGCAACTTTTTTGTCCGAACGGAAAGATTATCGCCCCCAAAGCCCGGCATCTCCTGATGCCAAGTGGATGCCGGGTCTGCGACAGGCGTGGGCATGTTCCGGTAAGACCCGGCAACAGGAGTTGACGGGCTGTGGTCAACAGGAGTTGACGGGCGTTGAGGTCTAAATCGCGCGTCCGATTGCACCGATGAGAGAAGGGTTGGAAGGCCTGAACCTGCACCTGACAGGGAGAATCACCATGCGAAGGCTGCGTTATCTGAACAGTGTGCTCACCGTGATCGCGGTGCTGCTGACGATCAACCTTTACACCATGTGGACGGTAACCCCGGCCGGCTCGGCCATGGCGCCGACCTCCAGCTACGCGGCTGACAGCGGCGTGGTCGATGCCCGCGTGCAGCGCAAGGAGATGATCGATCTGTTGAAACAGATCAACAGCGAGATATCGGCCATGCACAGCACTCTCAGCAGCGGCAAGGTGCGCGTCACGGTGGAGAACACGACCAGCGAGTGAGACGATGAGATTTGCGATTTTAGATTTTAGATTTGCGATTGAAAACCATCGTGGCAGCCAAACTGCGCGCTGGGCAGTTATCGTGCATCAATCAAAAATCAAAAATCAAACGGCCTCAACAGCGGCCGCAGCCGCTAAATCAAAAATCACCTCTCCCGCCTTCACCCTGATCGAAATCCTGATCGTGGTGGCCATCATGGGCATCGCGGGGGCCATCGTGGTGCCGCACATGCTCACGGCCGGGACCATGGGCATCCAGGCCGCGGCCCGCATGGTGATCGCCGACCTGCTGTACGCCCAGAACGAAGCCATCGCCAACCAGTCCGTGCGCAAGGTGATTTTCGAGCCGGCCCAGGATGGAGCGGGCAATCGCTACCGCATCACCGATGCCGCCGACCAGACCATCGACGTGGACTGGAAGGGTGGCGACGGGGGCAACTACGTGGTCGATTTCGAACAGGAAACCAGCCGCTTCGGCCGGGTCAGGATCACCAGCGTGCAGTTCAGCGAAGACAACCCCAACCAGGTGGCCTTCGATGCCCTGGGATCGCCCAGCAGCGGTGGCACCATCGATCTGACGTTTCAGGACACCGTGTATCGAATCACCGTCGCGGCTTTCACGGGCCGGGTGACGGTGCAGAAGTTGTAGCGGGGAATTGAGTCTCTCGTCCGCGACGATCCAGGGAAAGATCAAAGCGGCCGAGGGTGGAATCGGAGGCAGCGTGCTCAGTGGACTGTTCAAGCAGCCCAGGTGCCCGATCGGCATCGATGTCGGCACCCGCGGCGTGCGCATGATGCAGGTGGACCGCCAGGCGGATCGCCTGGTGGTGCTGGCTGCCGCGCGGCAGAACCTGGACGTGGAAGCCGACGGTTGCGGCGAGAAGTTCCACCAGGCGGTGGCCACCGCGATCCGCAGTATGCTCGACGAAGGGCAATTCACCGGCAACCTGGCGGTCAGTTGTCTGCCCGCCGCGGCCGTGCATTACAAGAACCTGCGCCTGCCCAAGATGCCCCCCCACGAGTTGCCCGCGGCCGTGCAGTGGGAAGCCAACGATCGCCTGCACCTGGGTGAGCCGGCCGTGACCCAGTTCATCGATGCCGGCGTCGTTCACCAGGGTGAAGAGCAGCGGCAGGAAATCATCCTGCTGGCAGCCACCAACAGCATCATCGAACAGCACGCCCGCGCCTTGTCGGGCACGGGGCTCCAACTGATCGCCATCGACGCCATTCCCACGGCCCTGGCCCGATGCTTCGGCCGTGATGACCCTGAGCATGTTCAAGTCATCATCGACATCGGCTATACCCAGAGCAAGGTGTTGATCTGCCGCGGCCAGCATGTGCTTTTCTACAAACAGATCGACCTGGGTGGCCTGGCCTTTGACCAGGAGATCGCCCGACAGTTGGAACTGAGTCTGGCCGAGGCAGGCGAAGTCCGCCGCACGTTGCAAAACCGTGAGACGGAGGTTCGCAAGTCGGTCGAGGACACGGTGCGGCCGTTGATGAACGATCTCGGTCGTGAGATCGCCCTTTGCCTGCGCTATTACAGCGTCACCTTCCGCGGTGAGCGCCCCGCAGCGGCAGTGTTAATCGGGAATGAGACCTATGACGCAGCGCTGGTGCAAGCCATCCGCCAAAGCGCCACCATCGAGGTGCGGGTGAGCGATCCGCTGGCGGGCCTTGACCTGTCGCGCGTGGGGCCGCTGGAGGGCCATCGCGATTGGGCGCCGGCGGCGGGTCTGGCTTTGCGCCCCATGGACAAGGCGGCAGGCAAGCGAGGCGCCGCATGAACCAGATCAACTTCCTGCCCGAAACGTTTCGCCTGCAGGCGGAGATTCGCCGCCGCAAGTATCGGCACATGCTGCTGCTGGTGATCTTCGCGGTGAGCCTGGTGGGTTGGGCGGTGGTGGAGCGGGGACGCAACCTCGGCCCGCGCGATTATGCCGCTGCCCTGGAAGCCGAGGTCAAAATTGCCCGCGAACAGATGAGCGAGATGGTCAGGTTGCGCAGCGAGCAGCAGTCGCTGCTGCGCCAGGTGGAGTTGCAGCGCGAGCTGAGTCAACCGATCGGCCACACGCAGGTCATCGCGGTGCTCAGCCAGATTCTGCCGCCCTCGGTGGCGTTGACGGACCTGGAGGTGGACACCCATCGCCCGCCGCCCCAGCCGCTGGAAGAGCCGGGCAAGAAGAAGCGGTCATCCTCGAGCAAGACGACGACGGCCGATACGCCGGTGGAGGACTACCTGCAGATTGATTTGCAGGCGGTGGCGCCCGACGATCTGACGGTGGCTAACGTCATCGGCGATCTGGCCGATCACAGCCTGTTCGAGCAGGTGACGATGAAGTACAGCCGACCGACGCAGCGGCAGGGCATCGATGCCCGCCAGTTCCGCCTGAGTATGCGCGTCCGCCTGGATCGCAAGTTTGAACTGGAGGTGGCGCATGCGGATTGAGAAAGACCAGAAGCGCGCCATGTTGACGGCCGGGATCATGCTGACGGTGTTCACCGCCGCGCTGCTGGTGCCGTTGCGTTTTCAGCGCGCCAGCTATCAGCACCGCATCGACGACGCCAGGCAAGCCCTGGGCATCGACCTGGCTGACACCAAAGGCCTGGCCAAGCTCAACAGCGAGGTGGCTGGCCTGCGCCAGGTGATTAACGGCGCCCAGCAGTACGTGCCCGATCAGGATGAGATGGCCGACGTGATGCGAGGCCTCAGCGAAGCACTGGACGCCTTCGGCGTCACCGAGCGCCAGGTGCAGACCCAGACCACGCAGCACTACCAGAAGTACAGCGTCATGCCCATCACGCTGCAGTACCGCGCTTCGTTTCCCTCGGTCTTCGGCGTGCTGCGCCGCATCGAGCAGATGCAGCGCCTGATTCGCGTCGATGCCCTGGAAGTGCGCCATGATTCCGACGACGACCTGCAGCCGTTGGAGATCAAGCTGTCGTTGAGCACCTTCATCGCCCGGCAGTCACCGGCGGAGGATTGATGAGCGGCCTGTTGAACAACCTCAAGCAGCAGTTGCTGGCTGATAAGCGCAAGCTGGGCGTGATCGTCCTGCTGCTGTTTTTCGGCCTGCTGCTGTGGGGCCGGCTTTTGCTCAAGGACGTGCCGCGCACAGCCACAGCCGATCCCAAGCCCAAGGTCGCCGCCGCTCCGTCCGATAAATCCCGACCGGCGGCCGGCAAAACCAGCCGCGTGGAGATTGTCCGCATCCATTCCGATCGCCAACTCAAGCGGGACCTGTTTCTGTTCGATCCCAATCGTTACAGACGGACTATTGGAACGGGTGAAACAGAGAACCTGCTGAAGCTGGGCAACTCCGACCGAGAACCAACCGATGACTTACTCGGCTTGACGGAGATGCTCAACATGGCGCGGCGACTTGATCTGCGCAGCGTCGTGACGGGCCGGATGCCGCGAGCAGTCATCGATGATCGGCTGCTGGCCCCCGGCGACTGGATCGAAGGCTTTGAACTGTTGGAAATCGTGGATCGTTACGTGCTACTGGAGAGAAACGGAGTCGTCATTCGCCTTTGGATGTGACCTTACTTTGCAACATGCCGAGGCATTGCGGAAGGAGTCGAGCATGATCGCTCGCGTCGCACAGATCGGACTGGGTCTTTTTTTTGTGGTTGTGCTGGCCGTTTATAGCGGTCCGGCATTTGGGGCCGAAGGGCAGGAGCCGGTAATCCCGGCTGATGAGGCAAGCCCGTCGCAGGCGACTGCGCCTGCCGAGCAGCCGCCGGTCTTCGACCAGGACCAGGCCATTGATCGCGTCAGCGCTGCTTCAGAAGCTGATGACCAGCCGCTGACCGCCCAAGCACCCGCATCCAATCCGGCCGTGGCGCCGGCTGTGATCCCGGTCGCTTCGGCACCGACCGAGCCGGTCGAGGTCTTCGCCAGCAACGACGCGCCGCTGCCGCAGGGCCAGACCGTCAACGTCAGCAACTTCGGGCAGATCGATCTGCACGTCAAAGACCTGGACCTGACCAAGGTGCTTCAGCTTCTGAGCATTCAGAGCGAGAAGAACATCATCGCCAGCCGTAACGTGGCCGGCAGCGTCTCGGCCGACCTGTACGGGGTCGATTTCTATGACGCCCTGGACGCCATTCTGCATCCCAATGGTTTCGGCTATGAAGAGCAGGGTCAGTTCATCTACGTTTACACCGCCGATGAACTCAAGACCCGTCAGGAAGCCGAGCGTCAGACGGTGTACAAGGTCTATCGCCTCAGCTACCTGGCTGGCGCCGACGCGGCCACGTTCGTTCAGCCGCTGCTTTCGGCCAATGGTTCGGTGGCGGTCAGCGCCGATGCCGAGGAAGGCTTCCAGCCCAGCCTCAGCGAAGGCGGCGCCAACAGCTTCGCTCACAGCGACACCCTGCTGATCAACGACTATCCCGAAAACGTGGAGCGCATCGTTGATGTGCTCAAGCAGATCGACATGCGGCCCAAGCAGGTGCTGATCGAAGCCACCATCCTCCAGACCAACCTGACCGAGGCCAACGCATTCGGCGTTGACTTCTCGATCTTCGCTGACCTGGACGTGCTGGACTTCACCACCCCGCTGGGCGCCTTTGACCAGTTCCTCAACAACACGCCGCAGGCTGACTCCGGCCAGGTGATCCGTTCCAATCCGGGTAACGTGGCCAACGGCCCCGCCACCATCAAGCTGGGCGTGATCAGCGACAATGCCGCGGTGTTCATCCGCGCCCTGGACCAGGTGACCGACACCAACGTCATCGCCCGACCGCGCATGCTGGTGCTCAACCGCCAGAAGGCCGACCTGCTGATCGGTGAAAAACTGGGTTACATCTCGACCAATGCGTCCGAGACCAGCACCACGCAGACTGTTGAGTTCCTCGAGGTCGGCACGCAACTGACCGTGCGCCCGTTCATCGGTGAAGACGACTTCATCCGCATGGAACTGCGCCCCAGCGTCAGCGACGGCGCCACCCAGGTCGTGCAGAATCTGGTCATTCCCAACACCACGACCGCCGAACTGACCACCAACGTCATGCTCCGCAGCGGCCAGACCGCGGTGCTGGGCGGCCTGTTCAAGGAAGACAACACTGTTGACAAGAAGCAGGTGCCCGGCGTGGGCGACGTGCCCATCCTCAAGCATGCCTTCCGAGGCCAGGATGACACCGTCACCCGCAGCGAAGTCATCTTCCTGATCAAGCCCACGGTGATGAAGGATCAGTACCTGGCTGAGATCGGCGACGATGCCGCCGAAGGCATCGCTCAGAGCCGCATCGGCATCCGCGAAGGTCTGCTGCCCTGGTCGCGCACCCGGATGGTGACCTGGCAGATGCGTCAGGCCCAGGAGGCCATGGCTGCCGGTGACAATGACAAGGCCAAGTGGCATGCCGATCTGGCCCTGTACCTGGACCCCACGGTGGTTGAAGCCCGCCAGATGCGCCAGGATATCACCGGCAAGGCCGGCTACAGCCAGCAGTTCAGCATTCTCGACGACGTGGTGGACCAGGCGCTCAAGAAGCAGTCGGAAGCCGACGCCAGCGCCGCAGCCGCCGAGCCCGAGTCAACCCCGGCAACCGAGACCGAAGCGGAAGCGGACACGGACACCGTGAGCACAACCCCCAGCACCGAAGCTCAGCCGCAGGGGGATGCAACCCCCAGCTCGGCTTCAGCCTCAACAACTGACAACGCTTCAGAGTTCTCTTCCGAGAACGAGGATTTCTTCAGTGATGCCACTGCTACCTCGGACCCGTCCAGCGAAAGTGCGGACGACGATGTGACCACCATCTCCGAGGTGATCGATGCCTGGACGCCCGACGGCGGAGCCGGCGTGTCCGATTCGAACGAGAGTGAATCGGCGGACCAGGTCAGTGAAGTCGAGACGCAGCAGTGATGTGACGTCGAGTGAGGGGATGAGCCTGTGAACCTGGGTTCACAGGCTCTCCCTTCTTTTTGTTGGCAGACGCACCAGATCGAGGGAAAAGCAGATGAAACGTTCAATGACCATCGGGCGCGGCAGCCTGGCCGCGATGTTGCTTTTGACCGCCATGCTCACCGCCTGCAACGGCGGCAAGACCAAAGAGCACGAGGTATGGGTCAACGACGCCAACAACCGCTGGAACGCCATCAAGACGGCCCAGGCCCTGACCATGGCCCGGCAGAAGTTCAACACCGGCGACCTGGACCTGGCCGAACAGGATGTCAAGGGCGCCCTGGCTGCCGATCCTGACAACGCCGAGCTGCACATGCTGCTGGGCCAGATCGAACTGGAGCGCAGCCGCCTGGAGCGCGCTTACCAGCAGTTCACCATCGCCATCGAGAACAAGCCGGAGTTGGCACAGGCCTATTACCTGCGCGGCATCGTGCTTCAGCGCATCAGCAAGCTCGAACTGGCCCATGCCGACTACGCCAAGTCCTTCGAGCTTCAGCACGACAACCCCGCTTATCTGCTGGCCACCGCCGAGATGCTGGTCGCCTTGAGCCGGCCGGACGAGGCTCTGACGCTGCTGACCGGCCAGCTGGATGTCTTCGACACCAATGCCGCGTTGCGCCTGGCCATCGCGCATACCTACGAGATGAAGGAGGACTACGCTCAAGCGGCTGAGTTCTTCAAGCAGGCATCGCTGCTCGACCCGGACAATCCGCGCCCGCGCCAGGAACTGGCTGAGGCCCAACTGGCCTGTGGCAAGACCCGGGAAGCCGCCCACACGCTCAACGATCTGCTCAACGATCCTGCCCAGGCGGACCGCGCCGATCTGCGCCGACTGCTGGCGCAGGCGTACCTGAAGATGGGGCGGCTGGGTGATGCCCAGCGCCAGTACCAGGTCGTCGTCCGCTCCAGCCAGGTTCGCAGCGGCGACTGGGTTGAGTTGGGCCAGATCGCCATGCGCCAGAACAACACCTTCGACGCCATGCACGCCGCCGGTCGCGCCATCGACCTGGACCCGGTCAATCCCAACGGCTACCTGTTGTCGGGCATGGTCTGGCAGAAGCAGCAGAAACTGGAAGAGGCGCTGTCGATGTTCGATCGGGCGGCGGAATTGTCGCCCGAGGACGCAGCCCCGCTGATCCTGCGCGGCATTTCCCTTCAGCAGGCCGGCCGCGGCGCCGCTGCCGCCGAGGCCTACCGCCAGGCCCTGAGCATCGATCCCAAGGACTCGCGGGCCCGGCAATTGCTCGACTCGCTCAGCAGCGCCGTGCAGTGACCCGCTGATGCCGCAGCGCCGTGATTCTTATCGGGACGCGCCAGACCGCCAGCCATCTGTAAAAAGCACCTTTCAGCCGCCGGTCGCGTTCACGTTCAGCCACGTAATGGCCGAAATGTCTATAGGTGATGGGTCGAAAGACCTGACGTTATCGGCGTAGCCCAGGGTATGTGGAGGTTTAAGATGTCGGATCGTCCCCGTGTCTTGGTGGTGGATGATGAGGCCCATATCGTTCACGTCGTGACACTGAAGCTGCAGAACGCAGGCTTCGAGGTGATCACCGCATCGGATGGGGAGGAGGGTCTGGCCGTGGCTACGGATCAGTTGCCGAACCTGATCGTCACGGACTACCAGATGCCCTTCGTCAGCGGACTGGAGATGTGCACCCGACTGCGCCAGCAGGAGCAGACGTCTCACATTCCCGTGCTGATGCTCACCGCCAGGGGTTTTTCCATTCCGACACAGGATCTGGCTCAGACCAACATTCGTCAGGTGCTCAGTAAACCGTTCAGCCCGCGCGACATTCTGGCGCGGGTGCAGGAGTTGATCGACCGACCGGAGGCAGCGGACGCGGCGTAGTCTTCAGTCGGCCGTGATGGTTTGTCATGATTCAGGCGGCATCCATACTCGACCCCAAGCTCACTCGCCTGGGCGATCGTCTGCGCGAACTGGGCCTGACGCAGTTGCGTCTGACGCCCGACGGCCGGGCCACGCCGATCGGCACACTGCGCTGGATCGAACAGATCGTGATTCAGTCGCCGCTGTTCGAGCGGCTGGCGGCTCAGTTGTGGTCACAGTTGAGTCAGCAGGAATCAGCCACCGTGTGCGAGGTCTGGCCGGGCGTGCACCTGGCGGTGTTGCCGCGCTTGCAGCGACGCCGCAGCGAGCAGCAGGAGGCGCACACGCTCAATGCCGTGCTGCTGCTGAGCCCCGAACTGCTGACCAGCGAGCAGTTGCGCCAGGTCTGTGATGCGCACCGTCTGGACCTGACCGCGACGTTGACCCGCATTGACAGCCGCCACCTGGTGGGCATGGGCGAAACGCAGCGCCTGGCGGCGATCTTGCAGTGGCTGCACGAAGAT
The DNA here is from genome assembly GCA_020849625.1 of Phycisphaeraceae bacterium. Classification (GTDB taxonomy): domain Bacteria; phylum Planctomycetota; class Phycisphaerae; order Phycisphaerales; family Phycisphaeraceae; genus JADLFV01. Next base: position 23,326 of record JADLFV010000122.1, on the reverse strand, counting down.
CATCAGCAGATCGGCCGCCGCGTCAACGACCTGGAGACGCTCAGTCGCGAGCTGACCAGTTCCTACGAGGAATTGAGTCTGCTCTACAAGCTGTCGGCCAGCATGACGGTGGATCACCCTTCGCGCGATTTCTTCGTCGAGGCCTGCGCCGATCTGTGCGAGGTGGTCAATCTCAAGTGGATGGCCCTGCAGTTGATCGACGACGATCCGCGCATGGAAGATCTGGCGGGGCAGGTTTTCAGCGCGGGGGCGGTGGACGGCGACGATGAGGCCTTCCACGAGGTCGGCCGCAGCCTGATCGAACTGGCCCGCTGGCAGCGCAGCGCCGAGCCGATCATCATCGACGACGCCGCGGCCTCGCAAGTGGTCGCGGCCGCCCGCTTCTGCCGCAACATGCTGGTCATTCCCCTGCGCACCGAGACCCAGGTGCTGGGCGTGCTCTTCGGCGGTGACAAGCAGGGCGCCGATCAGATCACCACCGTCGATAGCAAGCTTTGCAACTCGCTGGCCGGAAGCCTGACCATCTTCCTCGAAAACAAGATGCTGTTCGAGGATCTGCAGTCGATGTTCATGGGCACGCTGCACGCCCTGACCAGCGCCATCGACGCCAAGGACAGCTACACCCGCGGCCACTCCGAGCGCGTGGCCCTGATGAGCCGCAAGCTGGCCGAAGCCGCCGGGCTGGACGCCGCCACGACGGACCGCGTGTATCTGAGCGGCCTGGTGCATGACGTGGGCAAGATCGGCGTGCCCGAAGCGGTGTTGTGCAAGCCGGGCCGGCTGACCGACGCGGAGTTCGACCAGATCAAGCGCCACCCGGACATCGGCAATCACATTCTCCATGACATCCGCCAGATGAGCGATCTGCTGCCGGGGGTGCTGTATCACCACGAGCGCTGGGACGGTTGCGGCTATCCGAGCCGACTTTCCGGAACCGATATTCCCCTGTTCGGGCGGCTGATCTGCCTGGCGGATTCCTTCGACGCCATGAGCAGCGACCGCACCTATCGCCGGGCCATGGAGCACGAGCAGGTGCTGGACGAGATCCGCCTCTGCGCCGGGTCGCAGTTTGATCCCGAGCTGGCCGAGCGCTTCGTGCAGCTCGATTTTGAGCCGTACTTCAAGATGATCCGCAAGCACCAGCGCTGGGAAACCAGCCAGGGAGAGCAGGCGGTATGAAGGTGAAGTTCGACGATCACGAGCGGATGAGCGTGCTGGCGATTCGCGGCGAAATCACCGCGGACGACGTCGATCCGCTGCGCAAGGCGGTGATCGAGCGCATGGATAAGAAGATATGCGACTTCGTGCTGGACCTGGGGCAGACCGAGTTCATCGACTCCAAGGGCCTGGAGACGCTGCTGTGGCTGCAGGAGGAATCGGTGACCCAACTGGGCCAGGTGCGTCTGGCAGCCTGCCAGGAAACGGTGCGCAAGATACTGGCGATCACTCGGCTTTCCGGGCGCTTCACCTGTTGCGATGACGTGGAGGAGGCGGTCAGAAGCCTGCGCTGAACCATGACGGAATCGACTGGCAATCCGATGGCCTCCGCACCAACGCGCAACCTGCGCGTGGGCGATCTGCTGCTGGAGCACGGCCTGGTCAGCGAGGAGCAGATCGAACAGGCCCTGGCCTTTCAGCGCAACCGCGGTCACAAGAAGCTGCTGGGCGAAGTGCTCGTCGAGCTGGAGTTCGTCAGCGAGCAGCAGGTCATGGAAGTGCTGGCCGAGGCCTACGGCGTGCCTTTCGTGCATCTGACCCCGCGCCTGGTGGACGGCAAGTGCGTGGAGATTCTGCCGCGCGAATTCATCGAGAAGAATCACGTCCTGCCGCTGTTCCTGGTCGAGGGCAAGCTGACCCTGGCCATACCCGAGCCGTCCAACGTCTTTCTGATCGAGGAAGTCGAGCGGATCACCAGCAGCAGCGTGCAGGTGGTGTGCGCCACAGTCAAGGACATCGACGCCACCATCCACGCCATCCACAACCGCGTCGGCAACGATGCCTTCGTCATCGATGAACTGGTCAACGACCTTCAGAACACGGAGGTCACCGTCATCGAAGCCCAGTTCGCTGACCTGAGCGACCTGGAGAACATGGCGGGTGATTCGCCGGTCATCAAGCTGGCCAACTACCTGATCTACATGGCGGTGCAGGAGGCGGCCAGCGACATCCACATTGAGCCGGATGAAAACGCCGTGCGCGTGCGCTACCGCGTGGACGGCCGGTTGTACGAAAAGATGCGCCCGCCTCACGGCCTGCTGCCCGCCCTGGTCAGCCGCATCAAGATCATGGCCGGCCTTGATATCTCCGAACGCCGCGTGCCCCAGGACGGCGCCATCACCGTCATCATCGATCGCAACCAGGTCGATCTGCGCGTCTCCACTCTGCCCGGCAAGTTCGGTGAAAAGGTCGTCATGCGCATCATCGACAAGCGCAACAGCCTCGTCAGCCTCGACAAACTGGGCTTCAGCTATCCCATGCTCGAATCGTGGCGCAATCTCATCAACATGCCCAACGGCATCGTCCTGGTCACCGGGCCCACCGGCTCGGGCAAATCGACCACGCTCTACGCCGCGCTCAACGCCATCAACACCGAAGATGTCAACATCTCCACGGTCGAAGACCCCGTCGAGCAGAACATCATCGGCGTCAACCAGTTCCAGGTCAACGAACGCGCGGGCTTCAACTTCTCCAACGCCCTGCGCTCCCTGCTGCGGCAGGACCCCGACATCATCATGCTGGGCGAAATCCGCGACCAGGAGACCGCACGCATCGCCACACAGGCGGCCCTCACCGGCCACATGGTGCTCTCCACCCTGCACACCAACGATGCCGTCTCCGCGGTCACCCGATTGACCAACATGGGCGTCGAGAGCTATCTGACGGCCGCCTCCGTGCGCGGCGTGCTGGCTCAGCGCCTGGTGCGCAAGGTCTGCCCCGAGTGCAAGGACATCGCGCCTATCGACACCGCCACCCGCAACACCCTCGACCGCCTGGCTGATGGTGGTCCACCCGTGGAGACCATTTATCAGGGCACCGGCTGCAAACGCTGCCGCAACACCGGCTACAGCGGGCGCCTCGGCGTCTATGAACTGTACATCCCCGATGACGAATCGCTGGATGCCATCAGCCGCGGCGCCACACTGCAGGAGCTGCGCCAACTGGCACGCAGCGGAACCGGTTACACCACCCTGCGCCAGGACGGCCTGGACAAGATCAAGGCCGGCCTGACCACCGTTGAGGAACTGCTGACCGCCACCGCCATGTAGGCGTGCTGACTTCAGTCAGCATGTTCCCGTGAGCTTCGCATGAGTCGCTTCAACTACAAAGTCCGATCCGGCAACGGCGAACTGAGCACCGGCGTGGTGAATGCCGCTTCACTGGAAGAAGCCGGCGCTATTCTGCGCGGCGAGGGCAAGTTCGTGGTGGATCTGTCCCCTGCTCGGGAATCCGCCGCTGCTGCCGGTCGTTCCACCTCCTCAGCCACAACGACCACCACCTCCGGCAGCGGAGGCGCGGTGGCGGGCAAGCGTATGCGCATCAGGCGTGATGACGTGATTACCTTCGCACACCAGATGGCGGTGATGATCGACACCGGCGTGCCCATGAGCGAAGCCCTGCACTGCATCGCCCAGCAGTGCGTCAACCTCAACTTCCGCGACGTGCTGGACGACGTGGCCGATCGTGTCAATGCCGGCAGCGATTTTTCCACCGCGCTGAACCAGCATCCCAAGGTCTTTCCGCCCGTGATGATCTCACTGATGAAAGCCAGCGAAGCGTCCGGCACCATGGGCGAGATGCTCGACCGCGTCTCCAGCTACCTGTCCCGCGAGCAGGCCATCGTCAAGAAGGTGCGCGGGGCTTTGATTTATCCCTGTTTCATGTTCCTGATGCTGGTGGCGGTGACGGTGTTTCTGCTGACGTTCGTGCTGCCGAAGTTCGCCGCGATATACCAGACGCGCGACAGCGCGTTGCCGCTGCCCACGCAGATTCTAATGACGCTCAGCAACACGATGATCCATCACTGGCCGTGGGTGGTGGGGGCCGTGGCGGCGCTGGTGGTCGCAATTCTCATGATCCGCGGCACCGCTTCCGGCCGGCGCGGCCTGGACTACGCCAAGCTGCACGCGCCGCTGCTGGGCCCGCTGTTCAACAAGCTCTACATCAGCCGCGCCACCCGCACCATGGGCACCATGATCGCCGCCGGCGTGCCCATCCTCGACATGGTGCACATCTCCCGGGCCGTCACCGCCAACCATTTTTACGAGCAACTCTGGGATGACGTGACCGACAAGCTCAAGCACGGCTCGCAGCTTTCCGACGGCCTGTTCGCCAGTTCGCTGGTGCCGCGCTCGGTCAGCCAGATGGTTTACAGCGGCGAAAAGTCCGGCCGCCTCGCCCCCGTGATGGAAAAGATCGCTGACTTCACCGAAAGCGATTTCGAGCAGCAGGTCAAAACGGTGACGCAGTTCATCGAGCCGGCCATGGTCGCCGCCATGGGCCTGATCGTGGGCTTCGTGGCCATCGCACTGTTGCTGCCGATCTTCACCATCGGCCGCGTCATGGCCAAGGGCTGACCTCCGCCCCCGGAAGAGGGCACGGTTTTTCTACCTCTCGCCCTGGGAGAGGGCTGGGGTGAGGGCGGCCACAAAGTCTATAATGATGCTATGTCCGACCCGCACGACTATACGCTGGATGAGATTCTCAAGCGTCCCTGCCCCCGGCCCACGTTCCCGGAGCAGAACGCCGACGGCATCGACTTGTCGCTGATCCGAGCTAACCTGAAGTTGACCCCGACGCAGCGGGTGCGATGTGCCGAACAGTACGCTGATGATATTCTGAGGCTGATTGAAATTGGACGAAAGCACCATTCAAAGTCGGCTTGAGCGGGTCGTGCAATTATTTGCGGCGCACGGTGTCAAGTTCATCATCATTGGCGGCATGGCCGAGGCCCTGTATGGCAGCGCTCGCCCCACATACGACATAGATCTCTGCTACGAGCGTACTCCTGAAAACTGCAATCGCCTTTCGGAAGCATTGAAACCGCTGCAACCGTCGTTACGCGGCGCGCCACCTGATTTGCCGTTTCATGCCGACGCCCGGACCATCCACAATGGCAGCAACTTTACGTTTGACACAACGCTCCGTGCCATAGATCTTCTCGGATACGTTGAGCCTCTCGGCGGGTACGACGACATCATCAGGAACGCCGTCACAATGGAAATTGCCGGCCACGACGTAAAAGTCATCAGCCTCGACGACCTGATCCGCATCAAGGAGCACATCAACCGCTCGATAGACCGCGAATCCCTGCTGCACCTGCGGGCGATCAAACAGGTGCGCCAGGAAAACAATCAATAACGAGAGTCAAAGGAGCAGCCGCATGGCAGTGATTCTCGAATCCTAATGATCTTCGGATGGGTTCTCCCGCACTCCTGACAGCAACTCGGCGTATTTGTCGCGCACGTAGGGGTTGAGCTTTTCAGCGAAGGATTTGTCAAGCTGGCGGATGCGAATCAACTCCTGCACGTCGGCCAGGTCTTTGAGCCGGCCGGGGTGGGTCATGCCGGAGGCCAGCTTCAGTTCGATCAGGGGCACGAGGGCGAGAAAGCGGATGCCGTCCCGCTCGATCGTGATGTCAGCTTGCGACTTCCGGGGGCGGGGGTCTGACTTCCGGGGGTCGGGGAAGGCGACGGGTTTGGGTTTGCCGTCGCCGGGGAATTCGCCGGTGATGAGGAACTCGATGCGGACGCCGTCCTCGACATCGCGCAGGTTCTTGCTGCCGGCGAAGGGCGGGACGTAGCCCAAGCCATCGAGGGCGTCGTGGATTTTCGTTAAGTCAGCGCGCGTCACCAGCACGTCAACATCGACCGTGGTGCGCTGATAGCCGTGCACGACCGCGGCCATGCCGCCCGCAATGGCGTAATCTACATTCAGGTCAGCCAGCCGACGGCCCAGGCGGTGAATCGCCCGATGTACGGCACTGTCCTGATCGAAAAATCGACCCGCTTCGGCCATGGCAAAGCCCCCTTCATTCGTTAACCGGGCGTCATAGGCGGCTACGTGATGTGAATTCTGATGGATCATTGCTGCACCGTGTCATTTTATGACCCCAAAGTATCACACGTCCAGCTCTTCCGCCTCCTCAGCCCGCTCCATGATGAAATTGAAGCGGGCCGACGGATCCTTGCCCATCAGCTCTTCGATCACGCGGTCCGTCTCCAGGGCGTCGGCGATCTCCACCCGCAGCAGGCGGCGGGTTTTGGGATTCAGCGTCGTCTCCCACAAAACCTTCGGGTTCATCTCACCCAGGCCTTTGAAGCGCGTGATATCAACTTTCGATGATGCGTCGGACTTGCCCTGCTGCTTGAGGATGCGATCGCGGTCAGCGTCGTCGGCAGCCCAGAAGGTCTGCTTGCCGATGTCCACCCGATACAGCGGAGGCACAGCCAGAAAAACTTTGCCCTCGCGGATCAACTGCGGCACGTGACGATAGAGAAACGTCAGCAGCAAAGTGGTGATGTGGTGCCCGTCACTGTCAGCGTCAGCCAGCAGGATCAGCCGCTGGTAGCGCAGGCGCGACAGGTCGAAGTCCTTGCCCGCGCCGCAGCCCAGGGCGGTCAGCAGGTCGGAAAGCTCCTTGTTATCCAGCACTTTCGAGAGCGAAATACCCTCGGTGTTGAGCACCTTGCCGCGCAGGGGCAGGATGGCCTGATGGGCGCGGTCGCGGCCCTGCTTGGCGCTGCCGCCGGCCGAGTCGCCTTCAACGATGAACAGCTCCGAATCGCTGCGGTTGGGACTGGTGCAGTCGGCTAATTTGCCCGGAAGATTCAATCGCCCTGCGGAAATGGCGCTCTTGCGCGAGATGGATGCGGATGCGGCCCGCGATGCTTCACGGGCGCGGGCGGCCAGAATGATGCGGGCCACGATCGACTCGGCGATCGACTGGTTATGGTTGAGCCAGTGCTCGACGTTCTGGCGCACCAGGCCGTCAACGATGGCCTGCAATTCGGGGTTGTTCAGGCGGTCCTTGGTCTGGCCTTGGAACTGTGGATCGCTGATGAACACCGACAGCACGGCCACGATGCCTTCGCGGATGTCCTCGGAGGCGATGTTGACGCCGCGCGGCTGAAGGTTGTGCGTTTCGATGTAGTTGCGCACCGCCTTGGTCAGTCCGCCGCGCAGCCCAGCCTCGTGCGTGCCCCCGGAAGTTGTCGGGATGCCGTTGACATAACTGCGCACGTGCTCGTCGGTGGATTCGGTCCAGTGCAGCACCAGCTCGACTTTTCCTTCGCCATTAGCGTCCTTCGAGAGCGCGTAGGCCGTTTCGTGCACGGGTTTGACATTGCGCTGCTTGACCAGTTTGGCCAGGTACTGAACGAGGCCTTCCTCGTGATGGAAGGTGACTTTTTCGCCGTCACCCTCGTTGACGAAATGAATGCGCACGCCGCGATGCAGATAGCTGGCCACTTCCAAGCGTTCGCGGATGACCGCGGGGTCGAAGACGATGCGGGGAAAGATCTGGGCATCGGGGTGGAAAAAGATGGTGGTGCCGCTGCCGCGTGCGGAGCATTTTTTTCGCTGCATTTTGCCGACGGGCTTACCGCGTTTGAAGACCATGCGGTATTCGTAGCCGTCGCGCAGCACGGTGGCGGTCAGTTGCGCGGACAGGGCGTTGACGACCGAAGCGCCGACGCCGTGCAGCCCGCCGGAGGTTTTGTAGCTGCCGTGCTTCTGATCGAACTTGCCGCCGGCATGGAGGGTAGTGAGGATGATTTCCAGCGCGGGCTTTTTGTGGCGGGGATGCAGGTCAACAGGGATGCCGCGGCCGTTGTCAGCGATGGTGACGCTGTTGGCCTCGGCGTGGAGGGTGACGGTGATCTGCGAGGCGTGGCCGTTCATCGCCTCGTCGATGCTGTTGTCGAGGATTTCCCAGACCAGATGGTGCAGCCCGGCGCTGCTGACGCCGCCGATGTACATGCCGGGCCTCTTGCGCACCGGCTCGAGGCCTTCCAAAACGTCGATGTCTTTAGCGGTGTAGGTGGCGGTCATCCGTGACGCTCCGGTCGGATCAGGACTCAGGTGAAGGCGGCGGCGGCGGGACGAGCGGTTTCAGGAGACGGATCAATTCCGCCGCGTGTTGCGTGGCCACCTGCCAGATCAGGTTGTCTTGGATGTCATCATACTCGTGGACCAGGACGTGGCGTTGGGCCACGATCTTCGGCCAGGGGATTTCCGGATGCTGGGCGCGGAATTCAGGAGACACTTTTCTCGCAGCCTCGCCGATGATTTCGACGAGGCGCTCCACTGCCAGCCGCAACAACCGATCATGCAGATATTCTTCAAACGTTTTGCCGGAGGTAAACGTGACAGCGGTACGAGCTGCGTCCAGCATATCCCACAAGTAGCCGATATCCCGTTTATCACGCCGCATAGACGATCTCTCGTGTAGTGAGGATTTCATGTCGGCGGAAGGGGTTGCGCAACCCGCCCTTAGGCACAAGGTCGATCTTGCGACCGAAGATGGCCTGCAATTCCTCCATCATTTGTGGCCACTCCCAGTAGCTTGGGAAGTGCCCGGCTTCGGGTTGGAACGTCACCAGCACGTCCACGTCACTGTCCGGCCGAAAGTCATCGCGTAGAACGGAACCGAACAGAGCCAGTTCCTTGACCTTCCACTTGCGGCAGAAGGCGGCGAGGTGCTCGGGATTGTAGGGGACGCGGGAGGGCATGGTTTATTTCTGTTCCACAGGGTGGGTAACATTCATCCATTCAACTGTCCATTGGCAGGGATGAACTTGCTCCCAATCGCTTTGTAGCTGACAGCACGGTATCTCCGGCAACCATGCGGGATCAAATCGGCTATCGGCGGTAGGATTCAATATCAGGGAAATCTCAGCTTTACCGGTGATGGTATCTCGCCACGGAATCGCACAAAGCAACACGCCCGAAAGGTCTGGGCATGCCGCTCGATACGTGTTTGACGCCGTACCAGGCTTAAAGAAAAGAGCATCTTGAAACGATGGCTCCACCCATGTCTCTGGGCGAAAATCCGGGTCGCCGATCTTAGAGTAGGTGAAGCAACGAGAATCGGGGGGGATCAGCAGTTGCTCCGCGTTACCGTGATCGAAGTGAATGAATGTTGCCGTTTCATGGAATGCGGTGATAGCAATCAAAACCTGGCCTTGAATGTTGTGCGATCTAATTTGATCCTGCTTCTCATGTCGTTTTCTGCGAAAAGCATTGTGAATTGAGCAAACCCCACCACCCTTCCAGTCTTCTACACGCGCGGGGAGTCCGCTCTTGTTTGTCAAAGGACCACTTTCAAGGTTGGTCACTTCAACAAAGAAGAAATCATTTGAATCGATTGAGGGAACACATTTGAAATCCAAACCACCTGTCTGAGGGGCATCGTTAGGTTCAATACGGTGCAATTTAGGCTTGAGTTGTTGGCATACCCATGCCTCAGCGAGAGCGGCTTCTGGTGCATCGGCCAACAGTTGGCACCATTTAGTACTACGATCAGGCCAACATGACAGCCATTGTTTGTGGTCTTGGATCAACGATTGAAATCTAACTGGTAAATCATCCATTCCGACTGCTCTTTCGCTTTGAGTGGCCATGGCTTACTGGATGATTGTAAAGGCAAAGATAAAAAGCAGTGGCATCAATGGCCTTCGGCCCTCACCCCGGCCCTCTCCCGGGGGAGAGGCGGGCCAGAACGAAGTTTTCACGCGACGTCGCTGCCCGGAAGGTCGGATCGTTCGATCGGCGTCAGCCGGTACAGCCGCGCCAGTTTAATCACACGTGGATAATCTTTGTCCTGCATCGCCTTACGGACATCGTCCACTTTCAGGGCGTCCTGCAGCGAGATTGTCGACTCCCATTCGGCGTGATCGTCCCGGAGCATGACTTCGACTTCGGCTACGAGTTCGCCGTCGCGAATCAGTTTGTAGCCCTTGTACTCTTTCATCGGAGTCTCCGGCGACCATCGCTGCTCCACCGGCTGGGTGACTGCCGGTACGCTGTCGCCGGTTCGCTCATGGATTTTTTATTTGCCGTCCACGCGCACCTTGACCACCACTTTGCGCACCGGCCCCGGTTGGCCGTTCATGATGCCGGGCAGGTGGGCGTCGTGCGGCATGAACAGGGTGAACATGCCTTCCTGCACGGCAATGATGTTGCCGTCGCCGTCGAAGAAGGTCACGTCGCGGCGATCATCGTACTCGGTGGTCGGCTTCATGCTCTTGATCGGGGCGACGCCCATGCGCTCGCAGCCCGAGAGCACGCACTGAATGTCCGCGTACTTGCGGTGCGCTTCCCAGCGGCACTTTTCGATCGGCCGCGTTGACTCCACGTGCACGTCAGCGTAAACGCGGTTGCCTGCGATCTCGTGCTTGCCGGGCGGGTCGGTGCGGGCCCGGTCGCTGAGCAGGTACTCAAAGCCAAGAGCGAAATCGGGCGACAGGTTGCGATACAGCGAAGCGTTTTCCAGCGAATCGAAAATCATGGGTGAACCTCTATTCTTCCAGCAGGATCGGGGCGGGTACGTCGTCGGCCAAAACGCGGGCGATCCGTCCGTTTTTCTGGATCTCCCAGCCGCGACCACCCCGTGATGTTACCTTATATTTGGCGGTGCTGATGGTCTTCTCCGCCCCGCGGTTGGTTTCCACCTTCAGCAGGTCGCGATCACCCCCGGAAGCCTTAAACCCGATCAAACGGTCGTCTTTGGACAATTTGATCAGTTGCACGCCCATACCGGGACCGGAGAGGTAGTTGATCTCGTCTGCCCGGCAGACCATGGCCCGGCACTGCTCACTGACAGCCAGAATGATCTCGTCGCCGTGGATTTTTTCCACGCCCACCATCTGTGAACCATTCCGGGGGCGGGGGCGGGCGTAGCGGCGGCCGGCGCGGGTGCTGGGTTCGACGAACTGTTGCAGGCCGAAGCGCAGGGCGTAGCCGTCGCTGCCGGCGGCAAAGGCATGCGTGGCGGGACAAAGGTCGGGCTTTTTCGGATCCTCGGTGATGTCGCCGATGGCCCGGCTGTCCAGAGACAACGCCGCCACGATGCGCTCGCCATCCTTGAGGCGGAACATTTTCTGGATCGGCTCGCCATACCCGCTGCTGGCGGGCACGTCGATGATGCGGGCGGTGTAGCAGGTGCCGAAGCTGCTGAAGAACGCGATGGTGGCGCGGGTGGAGCCGGCCTCGCAGGCCAGCACGGCATCGCCCTCGCGCATGCGCGTCTTGGAAGGGTCGGCGATCTCCTTCTGCCGCTTGATCCAGCCGTCGCGCGAGACCAGCACGAAATTGTCCTCGGCCACGATGAAATCCTCAGCGGTGTACACCGGCTCGTCGGCGGCGCTTTCAATGATCGTCCGCCGCTTACCTTCCGGCTTACCTTCCGGGGGGGGGCCGTACTGATCGCGCACCTGTTCGATCTCACTGCGCACCAGTTTCCACCGGCCGGCTGCGTCCTGTTCGTCCAGCAGCTTGCGGATCTCGCGGGCTCGCTTCTGCTTGTCCTTGAGCTCCTCCTGGATCAGGTTGATCTCCAGCTTGGCCAGGCGATACAGCTTCAACTCGAGAATCGCATCTGTCTGCTCGGCATCCAGTCCACCCTTGCCTTTTTTGTCGGGTGGGAAGCGATTCATGATCTTGTCAGCCGCGTCCGCCTTGCCATCCGAGCGGCGAATGATGCGGATGATCTCATCCAGCACGTCGAAGACCAGGGCGAAACCCTCCAGCACGTGCAGGCGTTTTTCCAGTTGGGCCAGCTCGTTCTGCAGCCGGCGGGTGACCACTTCCAGGCGGAAGTGCAGGAAATGCCAGAGGATGGTCTTGAGGTCGCACTGCTCGGGGCGTCCCACGGCCGGGTTCTCGGTGGGGATCAGGCAGGTCAAGTTGACGTTGAAGTTGCTTTGCAGCCCGGTGTGCTTGAACAGGTACGCCATGACCTTCTGATCGTCGGCGTCCTTCTTCAGCAGCAGTTCGATGCGCACGTCCTCGGAAGACAGATCGCGCACGTCCATCAGCAGCGGCATCTTGCGCGAGAGCACCACGGCTGCGATCTGTTCGACGATGGTGGACTTGTTGGCGTTGTAGGGAATCGAGTTGACAAACAGCGACTTGCCGCCGCGGGTGACGGGGCCTTTTTCCCAGGTGGCCCGCAGGCGAATGGCGCCGGAGCCGGTCTTGTAAATTTCGCGCAACTCTTCGCGGGTGTTGAGGATCTGCCCGCCGGTGGGGAAGTCGGGGCCCTGCACGGCATCATTGGCGACCAGTTGATAGGGCTTGATCTCCGGGTCATCGATCAGCTTCAGCAGGGCGGCGCACACTTCGCCGGCGTTGTGCGGCGGAATGTTGGTCGCCATGCCGACGGCAATGCCGGTCGAACCATTGATCAACAGGTTGGGGGCGCGAGCGGGCAGGACCACCGGCTCACTGCGCGTGCCGTCGTAGTTGGGACGGAAGGGCACAGTGTCCTGGCCGATCTCTTCCAGCAACTCATGCGAAAGCGGAGCGAGGCGGCACTCGGTGTAGCGCATGGCCGCCGCGGGATCGCCGTCGAGAGAGCCGAAGTTGCCGGAGCCCTCAATCAGCGGCAGTCGCACGCTGAACGGCTGTGCCAGGCGGACCAATGCGTCGTAGATGGCCTGGTCGCCGTGGGGGTGGAAATCGCGCATGGCCGAGCCGACGACGCCGGCACACTTGCGGTGCTTGGCGGTGGCGTAGAGTCGTTCGAGCCACATGGTGTAGAGGATGCGGCGTTGGACGGGCTTGAGGCCGTCGCGCACGTCAGGCAGGGCGCGGCTGGTGATGACCGACAGGGCGTAGTTGAGGTAGCGTTCCTGGGCCGCGATGTGCAGGGCGACGCTCGCTTCCCCTGCGGCAGAGGCCGGTTTACCGGCCGTGGCGACACCGCCATCACCACCACTTCCGGGGGTGGGGGCGAAAAGCGAGTCTCCGCTGTCTTTGGAACTTGTTGACGATGTCCTGCGTTTTCTGGCCAAAAGAGCCCTCCCTGGCGGTTCGCAAGGATAATGCAGCGTGACCAGTGCCGCAATGTCATACGTTGCAGCGGCGTCACCGAAGTTTTCTATCCATCCGCCATCCGCAATCCGCCATCCGCCATTACACTACCTCCATGCGCGTCCTCGGCATCGATCCCGGCCTGCAGATCACCGGCTACGGCATCGTCGAGCTGCGCCCCGGCCAGCTTGAACCGACCCTGATCGAAGCCGGCGTCCTGCGTTTGAAGCCGCGAACCTCCATCGAATCACGCCTGTTACAACTGTACGCCGACCTGGCCGCATTGATGAAGGAATTCGCCCCCGACCGCGTGGCTGTCGAGAAACTTTACGCTCACTACAAGCACCCCCGCACCGCTATCCTCATGGGCCACGCCCGCGGCGTCATCCTGCTGGCTGCCCAGCAACGCGACCTGCCCATCGAGCACCTGCCCTCCACCGCCGTCAAAAAAGCCGTCACCGGCTACGGCCACGCCTCCAAGCAACAGATGCAACTTGCCATCCAGACCCAGTGCCACCTCAACGAGCCCCCCAGCCCGCCTGACGTCGCCGACGCCATCGCCATCGCCCTGACCTGCGCCCGGCGTCTGGCGCTGCAGGGCATTTGAAGCTTTGTTAAGAATCCAGAATTGGGATTCACCACAGAGGACGTAGAGGTCACAGAGCCCGAACACATGAATTCATCTCGCCTTGGTCTTTCTCTGTGATCTCTGTGACCTCTGCGGTGAGTTTTCCGCTCTTAATTTACCCCAGCTTGTGTTTGCCTTGGTGGTGCGAGCCGTGGCCGTCGGTGGGTTTGTTCTGGTATTTGAGGATGCGCACCTTCAACGGTTGCGCCCCGCCGTCGGGAAAAAGAATCTCACCGCGATCGCCGCGCAGGCGCTCGATTGCTTTGCCGAACTGCTTGGGCGTCCAGGGGCGATTCCGGGGGCGATTCATCGGGTCATCACTTCCAGAATGCCGCGGCAGAACTCGGGCAGATCGTCCGGCCGGCGGCTGGTCACGTGGTTGCGATCGATGCACACGGGTTGGTCCACCCAGATCGCTCCCGCATTGACCAGGTCGTCTTTAATTCCGGGGGTGCTGGTGTAGGTGGCGTCTTTGACGATGCCGGCACTGATGTCGATCCACGGGCCGTGACAGATCGACGCCACGCACTTGCCCGCATCGCAGATCGCCCGGGTGATGGCCTTGACCTCGCCGTAGCGGCGAAGCTTGTCGGGCATCCAGCCCCCCGGAATGATCAGCCCGTGGAAGTCGCCGGCCTTCAGATCGCGCAGGGCCGCCTGCGACTGCTGCGGATAGCCGTGCTTGCCGTGATGCGTGACGTTCGCTTCCAGGCCCGCGACCAGCACGTCCGCTCCGGCTTCGATCAGCCGCAGCCTGGGATATTGCAGCTCCAGGTCTTCGTACTCATCGCCCACGAAGATGAGAATCCGTTTGCCGGCCAGGGTTTTGCTGCTCATGAGCGAATCATAGGCGAAGTCGGGTATCGGGTTTCGGGTATCGGGATTCGGGTTTCGTAAACACTTCGATCCGACACCCTACTGCCTACTCCCTAACTCCCGCGCGATGGCATCCTTCAACGCCGCGGCATCGTCATCGCTCAACTTCCGGGGGTTCCAGCGATAACTGAATCCATCGCCGTTGAACCGCGGCACGATGTGAAAATGCACGTGCGGCACCAGTTGACCGGCCATCTCGCCGTTGTTTTGCAGCACGTTCCACGCCTCGGCCCCCACCGCCCGCACGATGGCCCGGCCGACTTTGACCAGCGCCTGCCCGATCGCGGTCGCATCGTCCGCCCCAAGCTCATCCAGCATCACCGCATGGGCCCTGGGCAGCACCAATGCATGTCCGCGCGACACCGGCCCGATATCCAGAAACGCCAGCGTCCGCGCATCCTCATACAGCTTGTGACACGGAATCTGCCCCGCGACGATTTTGCAGAAGATGCAGTCCATGGTGGGTCAGGGTGTAGGGTTCAGGGTTCAGCGTATAGCGTATCGCGCGTCGAGCAATGATTCTATCGCCTACTCCTCCCTCTTCACTCCTCCCTCTTCACTTTTCACTCTACCCTCTACCCTTTACCCCCTCTCCACACTACGCCGCGATGCTCATGCTCACGGGCAGGGACCAGGGGCCGACGCCGCCACAGCGGGAGACCCAGCGGCCGAAGTATGTTGCCTTCTTGCGGTCGTGCCGGCTGCCGAACTTCACAACGATCGGATTGGTCGAAAAATGCCCCACCAACACCCCCGCCCCCGGAAGGGTTCCCGCCCCCGGAAGTTCTGCCCCCGGAAGTTCACGCTGGGAACGCCCGGAAGTCGTGGACACGCCGCCCATTTCTCTCCTTCCGGGGGCGGGGACGCGGCCGGTCTTGCCCGGCAGTCGTGCCCGGCGGCGCATCACTGGTTCGTCGCCGATCACCACAAACAATTGCAAATGCGTCGCGCCGAACGGCTTGGCCTTGCTCTCCGGCGTGTTCGTGTCGTGATAGACCAGCGTGTGCATCCCAGGTGTCGCGCTGAGGATGTCCAACAGTGGCGAACTGGGCGGACATTTGATCCTGCTGCGGCTGGTGTTCAGCGGCCGAACACCGATGGCGATCTTCTCCGCGTCGGATACCCCGTCGTGGACCTTGATGCGCGAATAATAGCGCCGGCAAAGTTGCTCAGCAGCGTTGCGGGCCGTGTCCTTCTGATTCACGGTGACCATGGTCCGCGTACCCGGCCTCGTCGCCACCGCATACGCCTGCGCGAATGCGCCCACGACGCCCTGGATGAGTTCCGCATCGCCGTTGTCAAGCCCGTATGCCGATGGCCGCGCCGCAATGCCGTTGGCGAAAGCCTGCATCCAACTCAACATGTCCGCATCCGCGTGCGGAAGATAGTCTCTGCCCATGTGTGCGGCTCCCTCGAAATAGTGCCGAATAATTGGTTTCCTCGCTGACGAAGCCGGAACAGACCGCGGATCATGTGGATGAGACCGATTTTCCAAACGCCGACCTGCGCGATCCGCGTTGACTATGATTGCACCTTACGGGGGCATCGACCATTCGAGAGACAGACTGAAGCCAAAACCGGGATAACAGGCAAAAATCGTGGTTTTCCCAGTTCCCAAAGCGCCCCGATCGTGTCGGAGCGCAACCCGGTCAAGCGGAGGCGCGCCGCCACTTCCGAGGGGCGCGATCCTCGCTGTTGGCAGCGCACCCTCAACTTCCGGGGGCGCGCTCCCAGCCATTGGTAACGCGCCCTTTACTTCCGGGGGCGCGCCGCCAAACCGTGAACTTGTGATTGGCGTGGCTGCACCGATAAATGCGCCCCCGGAAGTCGCGCATTCACCCCTGGAAGTAGAGGAAAGTGGCGCTTGCATGTACCGAACCTATTGTGCGCTCCTGATGCAAGCGTGGGCACTTCCGGGGGTTCGAGTTCGCACGGTGAGCAGGCTGATATGCCGCCGCTGATTGCCTATGTGTCCGGCAACGATCTGGCAGAAGATGCAGTTGGGATCGCTCATGGCTGCAGCATAACGGGGGAGCAGCAAAAGTGAAAAGTGAAAAGTGGAAAGTGAAAAAAGGATCACCGGCCACCGACTCACCAATTTTCACTTTTCACTTTCCCCTTTTCACATTGTCATTCAATCCAGCCGGATG
This sequence comes from Phycisphaeraceae bacterium, assembly GCA_020849625.1. Classification (GTDB taxonomy): domain Bacteria; phylum Planctomycetota; class Phycisphaerae; order Phycisphaerales; family Phycisphaeraceae; genus JADLFV01. The sequence continues at coordinate 6,640 of JADLFV010000122.1, read as the reverse complement.
AAACCCGCGACGCGGGGGGCTTCCAGTGGATCGTCAATGTTGTCGTTGGCCATGGCGCCGCGGTCGAGGATGACCAGGAAGCGGGCCTCCTCGACGGGACCGGCGTTGAAGGCGGTCGCATCGTAGCCGCGCACCACGACGTAGGCGGCAAAGACATCGGAGCGCACGCTGAGGGTCTGGGCCAGCATCTGGAAGCGGGCCATGTCCTCCTCGGGGCCGTCTTGGGCCTTGATCTGTTTGGCCAGCTTGGGGCTGGCGGCCGTATCGTTGAGCGTGATCGGATCGGGATAGAGATCGACGGACTCGCCCTGCTGGTCCTGGTTGTCGCGGCCGTACCACAACATGTCAAATCCGGTCGCACCGCCGCCGGGATTGATGTACAGCAGCTCGCCCAGGCTGGCGATGCCGGGGATATTCGTGCGGTTCATGGGGATGTTGGCGTTGTTACGGATGTCGTCCAGCCCGGCGTTCTGGTAGGCGTTGTTCATGGCCGTCACGTCAAAGGACGGATCATCGCGGTAGGCGCAGATCATGGTCATCAGGTCCTGCGTGGCGTCGATGGCGGCGGTGCCGCCGCCGACATCGAGCAGGGAGGTGGCCAGGGTGAGGATTTCCAGGGAGGCGGTGTTGACGTTGATGGTGCCGGGGATGAACATCTCGCGGGTGCGGTCCACGGGATTGGTGGTTGGAACGTTGTCCCCGTCGGAGTTGTCGTTGTCATCGTTGCCGCCGCCGTCATCGCGGCTGTAGCGGGGGCTCAGGACGGTGAACTGGTCAAAGAGCATGGCCACCGGCGGCAGACCGCTGGCCCCGGCGAGAGGCTCGACAGGCACATTGTTGGGATTCAGGTTCGGATTGACGTCCAGGAACAGCTTGTACGGCTCGTCCCGCAACGTCTCGTACAGGTTGGCCGACAGGGTCTTGGTGTCGTTGAAACCAATCATGCACATCCAGCCCAGCTCCGCCACGCTGTAGTACCCGCCGTCGGCATGGGGCAACTGGAAGTCATCGTCCCAGTTGGGCTCGATGGCGGCGAAATCAGCGCCGGACTTGTCATTCTCGCCGAATTGGTCTTTGTCTGAGGCATACGCCCCGTCATCCGGAACGGCCGTCTGGAAATTGTGGTCACCGCCGACGGTGCCGGTCTCCATCACGAAGCGGATGAACTGGCTGTCACGGTAGTAGCTGCGCTGCCAGTAGCGTTCATCAACGCTCGTCAGGTGTGGCAGCGCGCCGCCGCGCTGGATGTCCACGGGCGGCTCGATGTTCGTGGTCAGACGGTCGTAGGTCTTCCACGAGCCGTCCGGCATGCGGACTTCCAACTCCACGATGATGGGCTGATCGTTGACTCTGAACTGGAACTTGCCGGCTTTCAGTTCCACGGTGCGGCCGGTCGGCATGCTCAGCTCGTCCTTGAGATTCATGCCGTTGCCGTCGGCGTCGGGCGTGCCGGCGATCTGGTCGCTGTAGATGACCATCAGGTCGTCGTCGCTGTCGTTGTCGTCGCGCGGCTCGAGGTCGGGAACGGTGTCGCCGGGGTTCTCCATGTTGGCGGCGATGGGATCGAAGTCCCAGGTCACATCAATGTCCGGATCCTGACGGATGCGAACGCGGACCAGATTTTTCAGGCCGTTGTTCAGACCGGGCGCCGATTCCTCCGCGTTGATGGTGTAGGAGAAGGGGTTGCCGATCTCGATCGCCATCGCCTGCATGTCCTGCGTGTTATCGAAGGGCACCCAGATGTTGTAGCCTCTTGTGGGGTCGACGCCGTTGGCGGTGATGTCATAGGCAGGAGTATCGTAGCGGTTGTTCAGGCCGTCGAACTCCGGAATGTTCTTGTAAAGCTGCTGAGCGTACACTTCGCGCAGGAACGGCAGCTTCTCCAGGCCATAGTAGTTGCCGCCCTCGGTCGGCTGAATGTCGATGTCGCCGTAGTCGATGATGTTCAGGGCGTACTGGCGGATGACCTCGCCGGTCAGGTCGGAGTCAGGAACGCCCCGGTCAGCCAGGTAGTACCGCGTTATGTCGCCGCCGTGCCTGAAGGCGTTGTCGATTTTGTCGCGCAGATAGAGGTATGGCGGTTTGCCGAGGTTGCCGGCGGCGTCCTGGATGCAGTTGAGGTCGCACTGGAGCCGGCCGGCGCCGCCGGCGCCGCCGTAATCGACCTGATAGACGCTGTGGCCGCTGTGCGTGGTCAGGAAGTGGCGGACGGCGGGGAAGGTGCGATCGGAGCTGATCTGGGGATCGGTGTTGCGATTGCCGCCCTGGAACCAATCGTACAGGTTGTTGGCCACGTTGTTCCAGGAGCCTTCAGCCAGGGGCGGATTGTCGAAGTTGCCGTCGTTGGGGTTCTGGTTGTTGCGGGTGACGCGCATCAGGCCGCGCAGGTCGCTGGTCGTCGTGCCGACGCCCTCGATGGCGGAATGGTTCTTGTCGTTGTTCAGCCCGCCCCCGTAGCGCAGCTCCAGTTCGTTGTCGATCTGGAAGCGGATCTGATCCGAGTTGCCGTAGAGCGAGGCCTGATCGCGCCAGGCGATCATGCGTTCGGAGATGGTCAGCGGTCCTGGATTGGAGGCGAAACTGGAGCCGAACAGCCGATTGGCGGGATCGCTGTACAGGAATCGCCGATCCATCATGGCCCCGATTTCGCTGTAGCGCTGGCCTTGGGTGCCGTAGCCCAGGGCGGTGCTGTTGGGCATGCGGGCGATCAGGCGGGACAGGTCGATATCGACGGGCGTGTAACCGGGGCTGAGATACTCCGCGCTGGGATAGGCTTCACCGTTAGGGCCGACGTTGACCGTGGCGGTGTTGAGGTTGATGAGGCTGGAGGAGTCAATCAGGCGCATGGCCATGACGTACTTGCGACCGCCGAGGTTGCGCACGGCCACGGGGGCCCACTGCCACATGGCGTCCAGCACACCGTCGCCGTCGGTGTCGGTGCCGCGGATTTCGAAATCGGCGCCGCTGCTTGCCGCAAGGACAGCCGAGGGAATCATCGCGTCGCTGGTGGGGTTGCCGGGGTTGCCGATGATGGGGTGCTCGATGGGAATGGTTTCCGGATTGTTGATGACGGTGGAGTCGGGCAGGTCGAGCCAGAGGCCGGTCAGGTTGGAGAGGTGGGGCCAGGTGACGGTGGTATTGCCGGTGACGATGGGGAAGGTGGTGGCCAGGTAGGTATCGTCATAGCGGTCTGCGGTGGTGTCGGGGTCGTGCTTGGGCGTGCCGTTGACCATGACGAGGCCGGGAGTATTTCCCGGGCCTGCGTATTCAGCGGTGACTTCCCATCGCTGCTGGTCATCCGTCCAGGGATAGTCATAGAGTCCATAGAAACTGTAGCGGTTATGGAAGTAGTCCTCCCGGAGCTGTTTGCGGATCTCGTCGATGATGCCGTTGATGACCAGGTCGGTGTAGTTGCGTTCATGCTTGGCGGCGGCGAAGCGGTCCATCTTGTTCTGCTGGAGCACCGCAAAGCCCAGCACGGCGATGATGACCAGGGCCACCACCGCCAGCACCAGCAGCGAGCCGCGATTGCGCCGTGTGTTGCGGGGGGGGGTGCGTTTCATGGCGTTACTCCTTGCGCATGACGGACCGAGACAGATGGATGATGGATGATGGATGATCGATGATCTTTTCATGGTCGTGACCTTCCGCATTTCTTTCACTTCATCCATCATCCATCACAGATCACTCACCGCGGCTGATGATTGACCGGGACAATCACCTCGAACCACTGACCCAACTCGAACATCTGGGGGTTGCTGGGATCGGTGGAGCCTTCATTGAGCACCCGGCTGCGGAACTCGCCGTGGCGGTCGTGCAGGCGATAGCGGATGCGCAGCAGCCACGGCCAGCGGTGGGCCGCCTCGGTGGGCGAAGGGCCCGCATTGCCGCCGCGGGGATTGATCGGCTCTATCGCAGGATTCCCGTTGTTGTATCCCTGACTGCCGGCCTGCCCCCAGACGAGGATACCGCCGTTGTTATTGTTCTGACCGGCATAGGGGAAGCTGCCGCCGACCACGTGGGCGGGATTGTTGTTCTCGCGCGGGGGATAGAACGTGACGGGATAATCTGGATTGTTGGCGCCTGCACGATTGCTTAAAGAAGTGCCTGTGCCGTTGAAATTGGGATAGAGGCTGTACCAGCGAATCTGCAGTTCGCCGTCATCGTTGTAGTAGGTGTCGATCCTGCCGTCGGGGCTGGGATTGTTGGGCGTGTAACTCTGGTTCTGGAAGTAGTCATGAGCGAACTCGACGACGAAGTCGCTGACGTTGTTCATGTAGATCGGATGCGTGCGGGCCGCGGTCCAGCAGGTGAAGTTGCTCAGATTGGTCATGCTCGCGTTATTGATGTCCGGCGCGGGATTGACCTGCATGCGGGAGTTGACGAAAGCCAGGGACACGGCGCGAAGGTTGTAGGCAGCCGTTGTTGGAGCATTCGCCGTATCCAGAAAAGCTCCGCCTGCGGTGCTTGTTCCAGTCACGCCGGTCCACGGGCGAGCGGTGACATCCGTCAGGCCCATGCTCAGGGTATGGGGAATGCTGGTGTATCCGACGACATTGTCGTCCGGTTGCAGGCCGAGGGAGCCGGATGGAGGGAACTGCCCTGAATTTCCGGTCTCGACGTAATAGGTTTGATAACTGCCGGCCATATTGGCCACACCGTCATTATCATCATCCCCGGCGGTGAACAGGGCGTGGCGGGCCAGGGTCCAGTTGATGGGAAACTGATTGACGCCGTCAACCTCGCCCAGGTCGTCGAGGGGTGAGCCACTGGTGCGGTAATTGCCATCACGGCTGGTCAGGGCGGCGTGGCCATACCAGATGCGGACGTAGTTGCTGTCGATGCTGAAAGTCAGGTCGCCGCCGTAATTGTCTGCGTACGCAGGGGCGATGGGCGTGAGCTTGCGGCCGTAACCATCAGACTGGTCATAAACGAACAGCAGTTGATCGCTGCGGACGTTGGCCCGGTATTGCACGTCTGGTTCACCCGCGGCGTCGGCGTCGGAGCGCATGGGGATGCCGTTGCCCGTTGGTCCATCGAAGCGGTGCTGAACGATGATGAGGACGCCGCCGGGTTCAAGGGGGGTGGTGGGATCATCGGTGGAGCCAAAAGGTCCGAGCATGTGCGAGCTGCGGAACGTCACCGGCTCGGGCGGATCGCCCGTGTTCGTGTTTTCCCCGCCGGAGACGATGTTGGTCGTGGTTTCGAGTTGCAGTTGTTCTTCGAAAGCCATGGCCTTGTGCAGAAAGTCACTGGTCTGCACGCTGCGGCGGGCGGCGTTGCTGGCTTCGTTGAAGATGGCGTGAAAGACGAACACCATGAACGCGGCGATGCTGAAGGCGACGATCATCTCCATGATGGTGAAGCCCGCCCGATGGCGGATGGGGGATGGGGGATGGGGGATGGCTTCCGGCATCCGGATCATCGCGCGGCAGAACGACGCATGACCGGAATCGCCCATGGCGTTGACGGACGAACGACAACAATCCTTCCGCCATCCGCCATCCGCCATCCGCCATTGCATCTTGTTCCGCTTTCGCTTCATCATGGTCCTGGGTCCTGTACGGGCAGGGAGAACGGCCCCTCGATCCACGCCACCGGGCTGGGACCTTCACGCACAACATAGTCAGGTTCCGTATCGGCATCAGGGCCGTCCTTGACATCGACGACGAAAAAGATGCGGGCGAGCGTGAGGTTGTTGGCCTGGAGCACCGGCACGTCCACCGTGCAGCCATCCTTGTCCGACAGAATGACGCGGCAGGTGATGCCGGTGTCGGTCAGGATTAAATCGCCCGGGCGAATCAGATCGGGTGTTCCGTCGTTATCCTGATCGTTGTCGAAATTGTCCGCACGCCAGTCAATGCGCGCCCCAATGCTCCCATTGGGCTTATTGGTGTCTTCGATGGCGTTGGTGTAGCGCACCTGCGGCACCAGCATCTGAGGATGGCGGTGCATGACGATGACGAAGCCCTGCCAGCTCACCGAACCACCGGAATCCAGGCCGGAAATCTGAATGAACGGGAACCAGTAGTAGTCGCGATATCGGTATTGGTTCGTAGAGGGATAACTGCACGTATCGAGGCCGAAAATACCGTAGCCGAAACCACGATTATTGTTATTTGGATAATCGGTGACTGGTGCTTCGGGCGCATAGCCATCCTGCGCGTTGCCAAAGCCGACAACGCCACCCCAGGGGTATCGGATCAATGGCATCACGCGGGAATTTCGATTCGGCATGCGTGAAATGCTGTCGTCAGTATGCGTGACGTAATCAGCCAGCGTGCCGGTAGGATTGGGCGGATTGCCGGTGTCATGGTGATACGTCAACGGATCCTTCACTGAAGGCGAGTATTCGACGCCGGCGGCGGCGATGGTGCGCATCTGTTCCATGGCGCGGCGGGCGACCTGTTGACCCAGCACCGACTCCACGGTCTGCCGCTGCAAGGCCACCGAAGCTGGGAACAAAGCCGCCACGCAGATCACCCCGATCAGGAAAATGCCCATGGCGATGAGCACTTCGATCAGGGTGAAGCCGGGGCGGCGATGGCGGATGGCGGATGGCGGATGGCGGATGGCGGGAACATCATTGTTCCGGCATACATCCGACATTCGACATCCGACATTCGACATTCGATACCGT
>JADLFV010000121.1 GCA_020849625.1 Phycisphaeraceae bacterium | reverse complement strand
CCACGACGCCATCGGCTTGACACTCCGCCGCTCGTGCCCGGAGTTTGTAGTGTCCAGAAAGCCCCCCCGGAAGTGCAAAATCCGAAGGGGGCCTGACAGGCGCGTCGCCTTTCCGGCTCTACGGGGCTTCGGCGAACCTGGCCTTCTGTTTGTGATCGCTTCGCTGCGCGCGTGGCGGGTCTGGGCCGATCGGATCCGTCATGCGCCAGCGGGGCGAATTTTCGATTTTCGAATGGCGAATGCTGTCGCAGGAGGCTTGGGATGAATCGATCGCCATTCGCAATTCGCAAATCGAAAATCAACACGTTTACATGGCGCGGAGACGGCACAGAATCATGAGGGAAGTGGCGGCCGACATGCACATTGCAGCGGCCGGCTCCGGAATACTCAAACCCGCCAGCGTCAGGGCATCATCGAAGGCCAGGTCCGTGCCGGAGCCGTAACCCCAATGATCGCCGAGCACCTGCAAGTCCGCGAGGTTGACGAGGCCGTCACCGGTGAAATCGCCCAAGGCCCAGTTGGCGTTGGACGCCTGCCAGTGGTCGCCGAGGATTTGCAGATCAGCGAGGTTGATCTGGCCGTCGTTGTTGGCGTCGCCCCAGGTCATGATGGGCGTGTACTCGTAATTGAACACCTGCACCTCATCGAGCGAGCCCTGGAAATAGTTGCCGCTGAACTTGCCGACGTAAAGGTAGTTGTCACCGCGCAGCAGGGCCTTGTCCACGCCGGTGCTGGAAGCGACCAGGACGCCATCGAGGTAAAGCTTGAGGCGCTGGCCGTCCTCGGCATAACGATTGTAGGTGCCCATGGCGTGCCGCCAAAGGTCGTCGCAGAGCGTGACGTCGGAGGTGTAGATCACCTCGCTGATGGTGTCGTCGGGGTGTCGGACGGCGAAGCGCAGCTTGTTGTCCCGATTCAGAGACAGATACACCTTGTAGGTGGTGGAGAATTCATCAATGCAGATCAGGGCCTTGTTTTCCTGGGCGGTGTCGGTTTTGAACCAGGACGCGGTGGTGATGTAGTTGCCGGTGTCGAAGTCAACGGTGTCGATAGGCACGCGGGCATAATCATCGACGCCATCCAGTTGCAGGCCTCGGCCGACGTTGCCCGCTGCGTTCCAGGCGGCGCCATTGATCAACGTGGCGTCGTTGTTGTAGTCGGTGTAGGGATCGCCGACGCTGCCGCCGGGATTACGAATGTAGCAGGTGTCGTTGGCGATCGTGCCCGCGGACTCTTCGAATCCGAGGTCGAGCACGCATTTCTGATAGCCGGTCAGCTTGTTCTTGGTGACGCGATACCACCGATTGGCGTAGCGTACGTTGTCGAAATAAATGGCGTGGCCATCCTGCGGCTGCGAGCGGTACATGCCCAGCTTCCAGGTGAAGTTTTCCATGTCCGCGGGCAGCCCGGAGCCGTCGCCTTTCCACTTCAGGCCCAGAGCCAACTGGTCATTCTGGTATTTGACATCCCACAGACCGGTGGCCAAGTCCATCTGGTGCAGTGTGATCGCGCCGTCGCCCTCCGGGCCCCACGTGATGGAAGCCGCGAAGTGATACCACTGATCGCGCAGCACCGGGCCCATGTCCACCAGCACCTCGCGCTTGTTGGGATTCGTGTCGGTGCTGTATCGGCGCACGAGGGTGAGCGTGCCGCTGTTCCATGCCATGAAAATGGGCGGGTTCAGCGTCGAATCCTGCCACCATTGCGAGAGGAACAGCCAGCCCGTGGGCGTAGGCGTGGTGGTGGGCACACAGAACGAAAAAGCACAATACATCGGCCCGTCGTCGGGCGACCAACTGGACAGCATCTTCTGTTCGGAGCGGTCTCTGTCCGTGCCGGTGGATGGCCCGGCCCAGGCGACGTACATGTTCTGGCCCATGTAAGCAGATACATCGCCGATCGCACCCGTTTGCACCCACTTCTGTCCCGTTCCCAACTGGGAATACGTGGCGCTGTAGCCGCCGTCGTAGATGTCACCGTTGGCGGCAATGACAGAGCCGTAGTCGCCGTCAATTTCGAACGAATTCACCGACGGCCCGACGGATGCGACTGCAATCGTCGCCTGCATGAAGCACGCCACCAGCGCAATCACAACTGGTCCGACCACCATATGCCCACCTGGGGCAAATTGCTGCAACATGGAAATCACCCCGATTGGATGGACCGCAATGGCTTGTCAGGCGCCGAACGATTCCGGAGCCTTTTCATGAACCAAGTCGTTGATTCGAGGAGTCACGGATGGTCAATTCCGGCTCGAAATACAGCGTCTGCCCACGCAGGCGCTTGCCTTCAATGGTGTCGATCAACAGGTCGGCGGCGGCTCGGCCGGCGTCTTCCGTCGGCGGGTCCACGGTGGACAGCGGCGGATTGAAATACAGACCCAGATCACCACTGTGATAACTGACAACCAGAAAATCCTGTCGCGGCATCAGGCCGTGTTCCACCAGGGCGTGAATGCCCGCCATCACCAGCCGACCACCGACACCCAGCAGCCCGTCCGGACGAGGACGCCCGTCGGCCAACGCCCGCTTGATCGCCTGGTAACCCGCATCGGCCCAGGGAGCGTTCTGTTCAGACCACAACACCTGCGGCTGGGATACACCAGCCTCCTGAGCAGCAGCCAGATAACCGCCCACGGTGTATGAGAAAGGTGGACGCTGATGACCAGCCAGAATCCAGATATTGCGGGCCCCCTGCTCGCAGATGTGTTTGCACGCCACGTAACCACCATGAAACTCATTGGTCAGCACGTGACTGACACGCGGATCGTCGAAGCGGTGCTCCACCGCCACCACTTCAATGCCGCGCTTCAACCAGGCCTGAAGCCGCTGCAGTGGTATCTCCTGGGCTGCGTGACTGACCACCGCCATGCCGGTGACACCGCCGGGGATGTCGGTTTGGCTCAGCGTCGGATCGTGCAGTCCCGCGCCATCGCGCTCATGGGACAGCGACGTGCTCAACAGCACGTGGTAACCGCGTTTTTCCGCCTGCTTGGCGAAAGACTCGCCGGTGATCGAGGAGTGCATGTCGCGGATATTCTGCATGCACAGGACCAGCAGCTTGGATGCGGTCTGCTTCAACTGGGTGGCGAAGAAGTTGGGTTTGTAATTGAGCTGGCGAATGGCGATCTGAATCCTGCTCTCGGTCTCGCGCGTGATTCGCCGCTCTCGGGCCTTGCCGTTGAGCACGGCACTGACCGTGGCGATACTGACACCGACCTCACGGGCGATGGTCTTCAAAGTCACCGGGGCTTGAGCAGATTCGGTTTTGATCTGAACCTCCGTACATTGGCAAACAACAGGAAATTGGACCCAGAGCACGACCTGATTGCTAAAACGATTAATCGTCAATTTACCTCAAACACCTGATTTTGTCAATAATTCTTAATAAACTATAAATACGTAATTTATAAAATAAAAGGCACTGCCACCCGTTAAGATTACGCCATTATCTGCCCGTAGTCAGATACCAGCCCGCAATTGGCATCGCAACCTCTGAGCAGTTGGTGCCACATCCCGCCCGCTGCCAGGCACCAAGTAGCTGGCCTATCACAAAACCGCCTTGACCTATATTCATACATATCATTTAATATTAATATGTTACAGTTTTAACCGCACTTCAATGATCCTGACTGAAACAAGCCGGCATCCCACTGGCGATCGACTGTCCATCACCTGTTAAGGCAGGCAAAAAAGCCTTGACAAGCCGTCGGCATCTATTTAGATTGGTGAATTATCGTTTAAGCGAATCGGAGATTTCTACTGTTCGTTCAAGAAGCACGCTACTGATGGCACTGATTAACTGTAAGAATCACGTGTGTTGTTGTAGAATTCACACGCACAAGGAGATCGATCCTGCTCCATTGCACCCTGTCTCTTAACCGTATTGAGGCAGTTCACGGAAACCGTGACATGCAATGCTTTTTGTTTTGCCATATGCGTGAACGTTTTAGCAGCCTGGAGTGTCCTCGTACGACTCTCTTGTGGTCCACTACCCTTTATCACGTTGAGGAGGATCGGTCATGTCAAAACCTGCAACCCTGAGACTGGTCAGCATGCTGGCAATCGCCCTGTTCGCAGCGCAAGCGATGGCGATTTCGCTGGACATCGAGACCTTCAAGGACAACACCATTTTCAGAGATGCAACCACCACGGTGCAGGATTATCAGGACGCGGGCAGCGGCCTTCTGCGCCAGAGCATCTACAACTCGGTCCTGCTGTATGCGGCCATTGACTTGTCCGCGTTGCCGGCCAACACATTGATCAACAGCGCTGCGATTAAGGTCTATGACGAGCGGACTAATCAAAGTCATACCGTGATCGCCTCCCTGGCTGACGTTGCGGACGACTGGGACGAATCCACTTTCAACTGGGACACCGCCGCCGCCGGTTACGGCGCCACGATCGGCCACGAAATGTATCTCTCCGGCGACATCGCCAATGCCGCCATGGTCAACTTCAGCAACGTTCTCTGGCAGGGCGCGTGCGGCATGAGCCTCAACCCGGGCACCGTCACCTCCGTCAGCCGCGCCGGTGAACTGTTACTGAAGCCAGGCTCTGACACCTACCACGGCGGCGTGGACTGGACCGACGACGACCTGATCAGCGGCCTGCACGGCATCATTCACGGCGATGATATTGCGGTGATTGTCATGAGCGGCGTGTATGGCACGAACAACTACACCTCCGATCGCCTGGCCAGCGGCGCCACCAGCGGTCACGGCATCACGCTGAGCCTCGAATACGTGGAAGCTCATGCCGGCGACGCCAATGGCGACGACATGGTCAACCTCTCTGACCTGCAGATCCTCGGTGACAACTGGCAGTCCGCCAGCGCCCACTGGGGCAAGGCTGACTTCACCGGCGACAGCGCGGTCAACCTGGCTGACCTGCAGATCCTCGGCGACAACTGGGGCTACGGCACCAGCGCCGACATCAGCTTTGATCAAGCGGTGGCCCTGGTGGGCATCGTGATCCCCGAACCGGCGAGCCTAAGCCTGCTGGCGCTGACTTTGCCGCTGGTGCTGCGTCGCCGCAGGTAGATCACATAGCCCCGGCCTTGGCCGGGGTCTTCATTTCCCCCGGCCAAGGCCGGGGCTATATGGAAGGCACACACATGCCACGACGCAAAGGCTTTACGTTGATCGAACTGCTGGTGGTCATCAGCATCATCGCCTTGCTGATCTCCATCCTGCTGCCGGCCCTGCGCAAGAGCCGCGACACGGCCCGTTTTATCACCTGCTCGGCCAATGTCCGACAAATGGCCCAGGTGGACGCCCTCTATGCCAACGACTATGACGGTCAGATCCCCCTCGGCTGGCGCAACAGTCAGTCGTTCAACTACCTGTTCCATACCTTTCCCGGCGGTGGTCTCTTCATCGAATTTGGCGCCGTCTATCGTGGCGGGTACACCAACGATTGGCGATACCACGAGTGCCCAACCGCTTCCGATGCTATTCTCGGCACGCCGTTCTATCCCAGCAACTGGCCTCCCGGTAAGCAGACCGGCAGTTACTCCCGCTCCAATTACTCGCTGCGACCGTGGGGCAGCATTCCCTGGCAGGACTGGAAGAGCCCGGTCGTCTTTCCACGTATGCAGGATCTGGCCGGCAAAGTCTTGGCCGCCGATCGCTTGCAGCCCGGCAACCTCGGTATAAATGGCACTCTGGCTCTGTCGCACATCCAGGGCCTGAATTTCTGTTACGGCGACGGTTCCGCCCGCGCATTCAATCGTGCGGAATTTGAGCAATACCTGACCGGCGTGGGCCTGTCCATGGATGTCGTGCTTACCGAACAGAGCAGCACTTCATCCGGCACGTGGAGCCAGACCGACTATCTCTACAACGATCTGCTCGACCGCGATCACAAAATGGGCTATTGACCGCCCCGTTGACAGACATTCGCAGTCCTGGTCACAGATTCATCCGGTTGTGAACTGATGCTCTGCGCTGTCACATGTGGCGACTGCGACCGTCGTCTGCGGGAGTGGACCTAACCCCAATACGGTTCAGTTAATGCACATAAATACAGCCTCCAATGGACGATAGATGAGTTTGCCCATTCGTCTATCGTGTCAAGGAGGCTGTCGTGATGTTGAATATCGGCAATGGAAGTCCGATTCGTGCAATCGGATCGTCGGACGCGCAGCAGGTGGTTTTCGAAGCGTTGGCCCGGTACATTCGTCCTGACCAAATTGAGACGGCGTTGAGGCGGACCGGCCGGGGCGGGCAGCGGGTTCGCAAGTTGCCGCCGCGTGCGATGGTGTGGCTGGTGATCGCTATCGGATTGTGGGGCGAGTTGGACATTCCCTCGCTTTGGCGGCAAGTGGTCGGGACGCTCCGCTCGTTGTGGCGGGTGGCGACAGGCCGATCACCGCCCACCAAGTCGGCGTTGTGTCAGGCCCGAGAGCGTCTGGGGCCTCGGCCGGTGCGCCAGTTGTTCGTCCAGGTTTCTGCGCCGCTGGCGAACGATGGGAGTTGGAGATCGCCAATGATGAAATCACCACCCACCAACTGGCCCGGCCCGTAGAACTGCGCAGCCGGACCCCGCGCGGTGTGGTGCAGGAAGTCTACGGCGTGCTGCTGGCCCATAACGCCGCGCGCGCCCTGATGCATGAAGCGGCGATGCCGGTGGACATTGATCCACGGTCGCTGAGCTTCATCCATACTGTGCGGGTGATTCGGGAAACGATCCCGCTGATGCGCGCCGCACCCGCCGAGCAGTTGTGGCCACTGTATCGCGCGATGATCAGCCACATCGCGAGCGGTCGACTACCGCCCCGGGACAACCGCATCAACCCGCGCGTGGTCAAGGTGAAAATGTCCAACTTCGCCAAAAAGCGGCCCGAACATTACCACCTCCAACATCCAAAAAATCGTTCATCGCCGCCATCGTGATGCTTAACTGAACCGTATTGGGCTAACCGCATCCCAATACATTACGTTTCCTGCTACTGAGGGAACCGTATCCGGAACGATGGCCGACCATGACACCACTGAAAGCCAGCCGACCTGCCGCTGGACGAGTTACACGCTGCCGCAGGTGACGCGCGAGCGTCCGCAAGCAAACGCGCGGTTGTCGGCTACTTCACGCCACCCGGGGTAATCCTGCAATATGACGACGGTAAGGTTCATGCCCTGTGGCTTGAAAAGGACACGACGCACCACGCTCGATCAGGCGGACCGGAGATTCATCGATTCGACTGCGGTCCGCTGACTCTCCAGAGCGTGCCGCGACCGTCGAGGTTGGCTCGGTGTCGTGCAGTCGGTTGATGCGGCCGCGGTCATTGATGATGGGCAAGGGGAAAACAACCCTGAAATCAGGGGCTTATCATCTCTTCTGCCTCGGCTCAGGAATGCTTGCCTCTGAACCTGTCGCAATATCCGTGGCGTGTTCGCTCTCGAAGATGGCCTTGGCGTCATCCACCTGGTCTGCACCGTCGGCGTGGACTGCGATGAGGATGTTCCCATCCCTGACCTTGCCGTCGTAGCGTTTCGCCTCGAGTTCGGGGATGCCCATTCCGATCAGGGCGCCCGTGACGCCGCCTACGGTGGCTCCCACGGCGAGGCCGCTGAGCGAGGCCGCGATAGGACCGGCCGCGATGAATGGACCGACGCCTGGAATCGCGAGAAGGCCGATACCCGCCAGAAGGCCCAACGCTCCGCCCACCACGCCGCCAGCACTGGCGCCTGCGGTCGCGCCTTCGGGGGCCTTGGTTTTCTTCTCGTGAGCAAAATCACGCGTGCTGGACTTGTCGGGAAACAGAACCGAGATGTCGTTGTCAGAAAACCCCGCATTCTGTAGGCGGATCACGATATTGTTGGCGATGGCATCGGACGGTGCGATGCAGAAAACGGAGGTACTCATGGTAAACTCCAAAATAGGGTGTAAAAGATAAAATGTGATACGCGATCACGATCTGTTGGCGCTCTTCAGTTGGTCTTGACCTCCAACTGGTTATCGACCCGTGTCACGCCGGGTACAGCCTGGGCCTTGGCGTAAATCGCGTTCTTCTCCGCCGGGCTGTTCACGACGCCCCGCAGTGTGACCCGGCCCGTCTCGTCGGTGATGATCTTGCAGTTCTGGGCGTTCACAGACAAGTTGTCGTCGTCCATGATGGCCCGACGGATCTCCGCGGTGACCTTGATAGCCGCACTGGATTCCGATTGATCTAACGGTGTCTTGGTGTCCCCTGAAAGATCGACCTTGTTCCTCGCGGTGTTGTCCGCCTCCGGGGCCGTATACGTGGCGTCCGAGAGAGTGTTCGAAGGCGTCGGGGTGGCCACGGGTTCGGTCTCCCTGTCGCAGGCGGCCAGGGACACAAGGACGCCAAGGCCCATGATGAAGATGTAACATTTGATGTTCATGGAAGCGGTCTCGATTCTGCCGCATTTGCATATCGAGCTGCGGCCAAGAGGTATTGTGTGCTACGACGGGATCGGGAGATGGATGCATTACGCCGATCGCATTCAGGCCGTGGCTTCGGCGTTGACCACGCTCACCGCAAGGTCCGTGAGCGATTGATCTGCGCTCTTTTCTTCGTCCAGAGTCTTGTCGAGAAGTTCGGCGTCCGCCTCTCGCTCCAGAAGTCTGGCGAAGGTTCGCAGACATCCGTAAGAGGCGATCTCGTAGTGCTCGATCTTCTGAGCGGCGCAGATGAGGCCCGCGTCTCGCACTTCCTCGTCAGCCTCGGCGTGGATCAGGTCCGCGCCTTCTTCGATCAGGCCCTTCGCCGCTTGACACACCTTGCGGCCGGAACTCTTGCCCAAGTCTTTCAAAATGCGGTCGAGGCGCGCCAGATGCTCCTTGGTCTCAGCCAGGTGCCTGTTGAACCCAGCCTTCAGTTCCTCGTGATTTGCCGACTTCACCATCTTCGGCAGGGCCTTGATAATCTGGCGTTCGCTGCTGTGCATGTCTCGAAGCTGATCCAGGTAAAGCTCTTCCAGTGTCATGATCTTCATTTGACATACCTCCCTGAAGGGGGTCGATGTTTGAATCCAAGTAGCATGTCTCCAGCATCCAGCCGGGGATTGGATCCCACGAAGTATGTGCAGATTTTAAGAAAAGCAGCAACTACCAGAACACCGGGAAAAGCCCTAAAAACAGATCGGATAGTGTCCCGCCACACCGCGCAGTCTCCCGGCAGCAGGTTGCAGACAGCTATTTCGCTAGACAACTGCTCTGTGTCAAGCCTACACTAATCTGACTCATCTGCTTCAGAAAAAACTATACGACAATGCTCAACCTGATCGTTAGGAGCAGTAGATGGAACTACCCCGTCGCATGCGTGGAGACGAATTGCTCCGAAGTGGTGAACTGCTCGCCTTGAGGCAGCGGCTGCGAAAGGTTGCCCCCCGGCACAACCTTTCAGCCGTGATCGCATGCGCTTTTGATCATCGCACGCGGATGCTGCCGTTCATCTATGCCGATACCCGAATGACTCCGGCAGGCGTTCGTGCCATCGGTTCGGCGCTTGTCGATTCAGGTTTTGATAAGGTTCGGATCGTGCTTCAACAGTGGAACCCGCGATTCCAGCCGTCACGCATGAAGCTGGACGGTCGCGTCCCGGATCTATTTCTGATCTCTAGCATGGGGATGCATGGCCAGAAGGCGATGGCCATGATCCGTGATGCCTGGCGCATTGATAAGTCCGTGCGGCCACTGATCATCACCGGCGGACCTCTGGCGGTCTATGAGCCCCATCGATTCTTCAGTGCCGATCCATCCAACGCAGCCTCGGCGGATGTGGTCGTTACTGGTGAGGAATTCGTCTTGTTGAGCCTGTTGGAAGCAATCCTCGATTTACGGGCAGATGGAGAGTCCGTTCGCTCAGCATTCTGTCGTGCCCGTCAACAAGGTGCGCTGGATGGAATTCCCGGATTGGTTTACCCGGTCGTCGATCAGGCGGACCGGCCGATAGAGCTGATCGATAGCGGGGTTCAGCGACTATTGGGCGACCTGGATGAACTACCCAGCCCGGTCATCGGCTACAGCCTGCTGGAGCCGCCGAGCCGACTCGCCACCTTGGGACCTAAAGCGCTGGCCGCTGATCAAATCCGGCGGCTGAGCCCCATCAGTTCCATCGTGTTGACCTATGGCTGCAAGTTCGCCTGCAAGTATTGTCCCATCCCCGCATACAACCAGAGACAGCACCGGCTGAAAAGCGGAGCCCGCATCGCAGAGGAGCTTGACCAGCTGCAGCGAACATACGGCCTACGCTATTTCTTTGGAGCTGATGATAATTTCTTCAATGATCATGAACGGACCATGGATATCGTGACGACATTGACACGTGCCGAGCCGGGCGGCCAACCTCTGCGTCAACGTGTCCGTTGGCATACCGAAGCAACGGTGCATGACACGCTCAAGCTGCGTGAACAACTGCCACTGATCCGCGAGTCGGGTTGCCGGGGATTATGGCTGGGTGTCGAGGACATGACGGCTACGTTGATCAAGAAGGGGCAGGACGCCAACAAAACGATCGAGGCTTTCAAGTTGCTGTGTGATGCTGGAATTGGGCCGCACCCGATGATGATGCACCACGACTCTCAGCCATTGTACTCGCGCAAGGACAACTACGGCATCATTAACCAGGTCAATCAACTGCGTAAGGCTGGAGCCATCTCGGTGCAGGTGCTCATGCTCGTACCCTCACCAGGCTCGGCTTTGTACGATAGCACCTATGAATCAGGGCAGGCGTTTGAATCGGTGGCCGGTCGCACTGTTGCGCCATGGATGCATGACGGTAACTACGTCATTGCATCCTATGCTCACCGGCCATGGATTAAGCAGGTCAATATCTGGCTGGCATATTTGTCGTTCTACAATCCGCTGAACCTCTTGAGAGCATTGCGCCGACGCAAGACCAAGCTCGGTTATAGACCGGCGGGCATGCAAATTGTTGGAATGTTGGGGCTTACGCAGAATATCCGTCGCACATTCACTTGGACGCTGCGGCTGGCCACGGGCAGGTTTAAGCGAGCGACGCAGCCGCCTGCGTCACCGCTACCTATGAGGGCACCGGACGGCGGATGGGCCGAGCACGCGCCTCATTCCGGGCAGTGCACACACACGGTGACGACCACATCTCCTGCCACCGGATTGATCCCACTTACCATCGCCAAAGCTTGATGTCATGATCAATCGCGTTGTTGCTGGAGCAGCCATGCAGCAGCTGTAATATCTATCTAGCGACTTAAACTCCAGCTCTGTTCCAAAAGCCTTCTGATTGTTGTGCTATCAGAACCTGTTTTCATGTGTTATGAGTGCAAAAAGAACAAGCCACAGTGGTCTTTTAACACTGATCGTACAATCCCCCAACCCATCACGGCAAATCCTGTGTAGAACGCTCAGCAATCCACCCAGCGAGCAGACATCGCCCACGGCCTAAAGTGACATGTGGATCAGCATTAATCCATTCGTACAGACAGGAGTTACGGTTATGGCGACACTTACCGCCCGAGAAGAACAACGACTTTCACAGATATTCACGGCGAGTGGTATTAACCTGCTCACGGGCATCTGGTTGATTATCGCTCCATTCGTCCTGGCCTTCGGTTTCGGTGTCCCAATATGGAACAGCGTGGTGGTCGGCGGTTTGATCATCATTCTGGCGAGTGTACGCCTGGTGGCAGTCACTGGTCAGATGTTCAGTTGGGTCAATGCACTACTCGGCGTCTGGCTCGTGATGTCTCCATTCGCACTCAGTTTCAACGACCTGCCAAGGGCTCTATGGAACAGCATCGTTTGCGGAGTAATAGTGATCGTATTCGGCATGTGGTCGGCGTCTGTATCGCGACCTGCGCATTATCCACCCGAAGTATGAATTCGTGTCGCAGCCGGTGATTGCTAAGATCGAGGCCGCCGGCTCATGGTCAAGCTCGACTTTTGACGTGTCGGTGTCGCTCACGCGGCTCGACAAAGGGCGTTGAGCAGGGTGCGATGCAACGGCGGCGGAAGTTTTTTGAAACCTCCCGTGGGGGCATGAATTTCACTGAAGTGCGGAACCCCGTACAGATCAGCAGGGATCAGCTATGATTTGTTGCTCATCAGACCACTGAATCTGAAAACAGGTTTACTTGGTTGGTAGCCATGACTGATGATGCAGTAGATGGATTCGGTTGAACGGTAACCGTGATGCATGTACCGCGGCCTGGCTGGCTGTCGATTACAACTTGGCCTCCGACGGCTTCGATACGGCCGCATATACTATGAAGGCCGAAACTGTTTTGATGACTTTGTCTCTGTTGCTTGGGATCGAAACCTCTGCCATCATCCTGCACCTCCAGTCGGCATTGCATTTCGGGATCCATCTCGAGTTGGACCGTGACCGTATTGCATGAGGCGTGCTTGCCGGCATTGATGATCAGTTCGCGAGCCACCCGGAAAAGCAGGTTGCGCATCTGGTCTGACAAGGACAACCGCTGCTCATCATGTATAACCCGAACCGACATATTGAATCGCTGTCCGATCTCACGCCCCAGCCAGTCCAGCGCGGGCCCCAGCCCAAGCTGGTGAAGGATCGGCGGAGCGAGTTGAAAGGTCAGAGACCGGGCCGAGCGTGTTGCTTCACCGAGCAGTTCTTTCAGTTGTGTCAGACATTGTTTTGGCTCAGGACCAGGTGGCAATGACTCCAAGATGCTGATTTTCATCCTTGCCGCGGCCAGAATCTGGGAAAGATCATCATGCAGATCCTTGGCCAATTGACTTCGCTGTTCGTCTTCTGCATTCAGTAACTGATTGGCGAGTTCCTCGGTCAGCCGCCGCTGTCGCTGTAACGCGGAGTTGCGATGGTCCAGATCATGCCTGGTCTGGTCGAGTTGCTGGGACATGACTTGCCTGCTGGTGATATCCATCAGGATGCCCACAAGTTTCGGCGAATTCCCGACCTCATTGATCAACCGACCCCGAGCTGCCAACCAGCGCACCTCGCCATCCTGGCGCATTACACGAAACATTTCATCTACGCTGCCGCGATTCTGCGTGATTCGCCGGTAGGCCCACCGAATTCGAACATGATCGTCAGGGTGGACCACCTGTAGCAGGTTGGCGAGTGTCGGCTCGGCCTGCGCTGGTTGAAGGCCCAACAGTTGGTAGGCATTTCCCGACCAACGCATGGAGCGGTGTTTCAGGTCGCATTCCCACACGCCGGCTTCGGCCGCACGCTGCGCTTCGTCAAGCGTCATTTGCGTCCGCTGCAATGACTGCTGCAAACGCCGCAACTCCGTCATGTTCAACACGCTGGTCAGGTACGTCACATGACCGTGCCGATTTCGGCTTCGGCGGCTGAGTAACTGGACACGAATTGACCTTTGCTTTCGATGGCCGGGTCTCAACTCGGTGACGACATCTGAATCCCCGCCCCTGCGGCAGCGAGAGAGATGCTCATAGGCCAGCCCTCGATCGGCCTGATCCACCCAACGAACCAGGTGCTGGTCGATCACGTTCAACCGTTCGGTCTGCAACATACTGGCGAATGTGAGATTGGCTTCACATATGTTGCCTGCAGCGCTCAGGGTGATGTAGCCTACCGGAGCTGAATCATAAAGTTCGACATAGCGGTCGCGTGATTGTTCCAACTCGAACTGGGCTGTCGTAAGCCCTTCCTGCTGAACGCGCAATTCCTCCTTATGGATATTCAGGTCCTCAATGACAAATTGAAGATCATCCAGATCGGCGTTTCGGCGGCGCGACAATGCATGATGGGCGCTTTGCAACTGCTCCCAAGTCATGCCGCGATAGATCAAATTACACATTTATCACCCTTTCCATCTGGGTGACCTGTCCCAAATAGGGACGCCGGTTTAAAGTCGGCCATTGCCGCCGCCAATGTGGCCAACATCGAAGACTACCGGCAGCACTCTGTCCCCTACTTTGCACCTGTTGAGCCTGAGTAGGTGTCGCAGGTGTCGCTCACCAGTCCATCAGGTCGATCGCCACTCCATCCCTGCGACGCCAGCCCCGAGGCACGAGCAACACTGACCCGTCGGCGTCCAAATGCTCTTGAAGACGTGGCAGAAGTCATCCTACCCACGATTTCCACCGAATCCGAGATACGGTTGGCATTGCTATCAAGGGATTTTGATTGCGGTGTAAATACCGCGCTTTGTACCGCGCTTACTGCAATTCATGCTTGACATGCAAAACAAAACAGCGATAATTAGCGTGAAATCGCTGATTTGTCCAGCCCTATCAAGCCTCCGGAGCAGCAGGTCAGAGGTTCGAGTCCTCTCGCGGATATTACGGCTGCCTTTCCAGACTGAACCCGGGAAGATATAACAGTCCGCATGACAAGCCTGTTTTTGCTCGCCCAGACCGAAGGGAGCCCCGCGGGTAGCCTCACCTTGGTCGATCGTCTCTCGGCGGTGTGGAACTACGAGGTGTATAGCGCGGCCGGCAGCGCGGTCAAGCTCAACCAGATCCTGATCGCCCTGCTGATCGTCATCTGCGGCATTCTGGTGGCCAAGGTGCTGACGCAGATGATCGCTCGGCGGCTCAGCCGGCTCGATCGCCTCAACCGCCACGCAGCCCACTTCATTCAGAAAATCTTTTTCTACGTGCTGGTGGTCATCATCACGCTGGTGGCCCTGCCGCTGGTGGGCATCCCCATCACCATCTTCGCGGTCATCGGCGGTGCGGTGGCCATCGGTGTCGGCTTCGGAGCCCAGAACCTGTGCAACAACCTGATCAGCGGCCTGATCATCATGCTCGAACGCCCCATCCGCCTGGGCGACATCGTCGAGGTGGACGACCATGAGGGCCAGATCGAAGAGATTGGCAACCGCTGCACCCGCGTCCGCCGCTCCGATGGCATCGACCTGCTGGTGCCCAACAGCAGCTTTCTCGAGCAAACGGTCATCAACTGGACCCTGTCGGACGCTGACGTGCGCGGCAAGGTAAGCGTGGGCGTGATGTACGGCTCGCCCACCGAGCAGGTGCGCCAGATCCTGATGGAAGCCGCGACCAGCAACCAGCGCGTGCTGAAGAATCCCGAGCCGGTCGTCATCTTCGAAGCATTCGGCGATAACGCCTTGATTTTCGATCTCTATTTCTGGTCGCGCATCACGCGGCCGATGGACCTGCGCAAAGTGCACAGCGAGCTGCGCTTTGCTGTTGATGCCGCCATGCGCCAGGCGGGCATTGTCATCGCCTACCCGCAGCGCGACGTGCATCTGGATTCGCTGCGGCCGATCGAAGTGAAGATGATCAAGGACGAATCATGAGTCGCGGCAAACCCATCAAACTGGGTCGGGCCATCGGCGGAGCGATCGACAACCTGGTCAGCTCGGTGCTGACGCTGCCGGGGCTGGGGCACAAGCCGCACCAGAAGCGGCGCCACACCAAACCCGGGGCGCGGCCGGGCATTGAATCGCACGAAGAGATGCACGTGCAGCCATCACCGCAGCAGGCGGCGATCCACGTGATCGAGTACGACCGCCAGAGCGTGCGCCGCCGCGATGTGACGCTGGACGAGCTGCCCGGATTTCTGGCTGAGCCCGAGCCAGCCGACATCTCGGTGCGCTGGATCAATGTCGACGGCCTGCACGCCTGGGTGGTGCAGCGCTTCCGCGAGGCCTTCGGCTATCACACGCTGGAGGCGGAGGATGTGCTGCACGTGCCGCAGCGGCCGAAGGTCGAGCGCGAAGGCGGGCGGCTGTTCATCATCACTCGCATGACGCAACTGCTGGAGGCTCAGCAACTGACCAGTGAGCAGGTGAGCCTGTTCATGCACGGCAAGACGGTAGTGACCTTCCAGGAGCGGGCCGGTGACGTGTGGGACCCGATTCGCCAACGCATCGACACGGCGGGCACGCGCCTGCGCGGGGGCGGGCCGGACTATCTGGTGTACGCCCTGCTCGATGCGATCGTGGATCACGGCTTTCCCATCCTGGAGCACTACGGCGATCAGCTCGAAACGCTGGAGCGGCGGATTCTCAAGAAAGCCTCGCCGCAGGAACTGGCCCACATCAACGCCATCAAGCGCGAGCTGTCCCTGCTCCGCCGCGTGATGTGGCCCATGCGCGAGATGCTGGCCGCGCTCAGCAGCGAGCAGACCAGCGAGTTCAACGCCGCCACCCGCATGTTCCTGCGCGATGTGCACGAGCACTCGGTGCAGATCGTCGATCTGGTCGAAACATTCCGCGAGATGGCCTCCGGTCTGACCGACCTGCACATGAGCGTGATCAGCAACCGCATGAACGAGGTGATGAAGGTGCTGACGATCATCGCCACGCTGTTTATCCCCATCACGTTTCTGGCGGGAATCTACGGGATGAACTTCGAGCACATCCCCGAACTGCACCTGCGCTATGCATACCCGGCGTTCTGGGTGCTCTGCATCCTGATCACCAGCGGGCTGCTGATCTATTTCTGGCGCAAGGGGTGGCTCGGGAGGTAGTCGGGAATGTCTGATGTCTGATCTCTGATTGCTGATGTGGAAGAAACGCGCCGTAGCCTTGACATCAGATGGGGATGAATGACAAAACGCTCGTTGCTCCGTATATCGGTCGAGCGCGGCCCATGGTGGGCTTGCCCAGATATTGCCAGGAGCAACGAGCGATGAACCATTCTACCTTCGTGGAGCGT
>JADLFV010000120.1 GCA_020849625.1 Phycisphaeraceae bacterium | reverse complement strand
CAGTACAATGCGATGATGTGGTCTTCCATGACCATGGGCTTGCCTCCATGCTGTGCTGTGTCCAACACCAGCATCGGCAAGCCTTTATTCGTTTAATGAGCAACTAGCACCATTGGTTATATAGCCCCGCCATCCTGGCGGGGTTGTGACGATCATCAGTACCCATTCGGATGCTTCTCGAACCAGCGCCAGGCGTCGGCGACCATCTGTTTGATGTCCTTGCGCTGCGCTTCCCAACCAAGCTCGTCTTTAATCTTCCGGGGGTTGGCGTAGAGCATGGGCGGGTCGCCTTCGCGGCGGGGGCCGATCTCGACGGGGATGGGGTGGCCCGTCACCGCGCGCACGGCTTCGACGACCTGATGCACACTGGCGCCGTTGCCGGTGCCCAGGTTGTAGAAGCGCTGATCGCCTTTGTTCAGGGATTCCATCACCGTGATGTGAGCGTCGGCCAGGTCCTCGACGTGCAGATAATCGCGGATGCAAGTGCCGTCGGGCGTGGGGTAATCGTCGCCGAAGATCACGGCCCCCGGAAGTTTGCCTAAGGCCACGTTCAGCAGCACGGGGATCAGATGCGTTTCGGGGTGATGGTCCTCTCCCAGCGAGCCGTCAACAGCGCAACCGGCCACGTTGAAGTAGCGCAGGGCGGCGAAGCAGAACTTATCGTTGCTGCGGGCGTAATCGCGCATCATGCGTTCGACGAACAGCTTGGACCAGCCGTAGGGATTGATGGGTGATTGCGGGCAGGTTTCGGCGATGGGGATTTCCGGGGGCGGGGGTTCGCCATAGGTGGCGCAGGTGGAGCTGAAGACCAGCTTGCGCACACCGACGTGGTCCATGGCCCGCAGCAGGCTGGCCGAGCCGCCGGCATTGTTTTCGAAGTAGTCCAGCGGCTGCAGCACCGATTCGCCGACGTAGGCCAGGGCGGCAAAGTGCATCACGCATTCGATGTCGTGCTGGCGCAGGGTCTTTTCGATGGCGCTGGTGTCGCGCAGGTCGGCCTGAACGAAGGGCGCGCCGGGCGGCACAGCCTGGCGGTGTCCCCGGAAGAGATTATCGACGACCACGACCTGATGGCCGCTATCGAGCAGGCGTTTGGCTGCATGAGAACCGATATAACCCGCACCACCTGTAACTAAGACGCGCATGGCCAACAGATTAGCGGTTGTCGGGTGCCGTGTAAATGCAGCGCATCAGTGCAGGTATTTGATCAACACAAACCCGCCGATCAACAGTGCCGCGAAGGCCAGACACAGCCAGTTGAAATACTTCTCGATGAAGGGTTTTGCCCTTTCACCATAACGGGCAAACACCCATGCCACGGCAAAAAATCGAAGACCTCGACCGATTGCAGAAACAACAATAAAAAGCGGTATGCTCTGCCTTAACACCCCCCCCGCAATGGTAAAGACCTTGAAAGGGATTGGGCTGAAGGCTGCCAAAAACAAACACCATATGCCCCATGCTTCATACCATTGCACGACCTTTTGGTAATTCTCCTGTGTAAAGCCCGGGACATATTGAAACAAATAAGGGTTGATCAGTTCCCAGAGAAAGACGCCTATTGCATACCCTAGGATGGCACCCAGCACACTGGCGACCGTACACAGGCCGGCAAACCACCACGCCTTGCTGCGTTTGCCCAGGCACAGCGGCGCCAGCAGCACGTCCGGCGGAATAGGAAAGAAGCTGGACTCGGCGAAGCTGAGCAGAAACAACGACCAGTTGGCGTGGCGCGAGTGAGCCAGGCTGACGGTCCAGTCATACAGCCGCCGGTGCAATGCCCAGCGTGGAACCGGAGCAGTGGCAGCGGCGGCCGTCGCGGCGGTATTGGTGGACGTGGTGTCAGTCATGGCTTGTTTATCGGCTGAACCGGTGCCGGACGCTTGCGTGCCTGTCCGGGGGTTGCCAAATCGCGGTTGCCCGTTATGTTGTGGGCGTCGCGGTCTGGATGGCGCGCCCATGTCCCTGTCACATCCAGTTAAGGATACCTGATCATGGCCAACGGCTCCGGCTCAGGTGGCAAGGAAGCGTGGGGCACACGCATCGGGGTGATTCTGGCGGTCATGGGCAGTGCCGTGGGGCTGGGCAACTTTCTTCGTTTTCCGGGCAAGGCAGCCCAGTACGAAGGCGGCGCTTTCATGGTGCCCTACTTCATCGCCCTGCTGATCCTGGGCATTCCCCTGGCCTGGGCCGAATGGGGCATGGGTCGCTACGGAGGCGCCCGCGGTCACAACTGCACGCCCGGCATCTACCGCAGCATCTGGCGCAATCCGCTCTCGCCCTACTTCGGCGTCGTGGGCATGATCGTGCCCGTGTGCATCTACATGTACTACGTCTTCATCGAAGCCTGGTGCCTGGCTTATGCCTGGTTCATGGCCACCGGCCAACTGGCCCTCGGCACCGAACGGCAGGCTTACATCGATTTCTTCGGCAACTTCGTGGGCGCCGGCTCGGATGGGTTCCTGGCCGGCGGCTCCAGCGTCAGCCCGGCGGTGATCGCACTGGGCATTTGCTTCCTGCTCAACTTCGCGCTCATTTATCGCGGCCTGAACAAAGGCATCGAGCGATTCTGCCTCTTCGCCATGCCCCTGCTGGTGCTCTGTGCCCTGATCGTGCTGGTGCGCGTGCTGACCCTGGGCACGCCCGATCCCAACGTGCCGCAGCAGAACGTGCTCAACGGCCTGGGCTACATGTGGAATCCCCACACCGAGGATGGCTCGTTCTGGAAGAGCCTGAGCAACGGCCAAATGTGGCTCGAGGCCACCGGCCAAATCTTCTTCTCCCTCTCGGTCGGCTTCGGCATCATCATCACCTATGCCAGCTACCTCAAACGCGATGACGACGTGGCACTCAGCGCCCTGACCAGCAACGCCGGCAACGAGTTCTGCGAGGTGGCCCTGGGCGGCATGATCACAATCCCCGCAGCCTTCGTGTTCCTGGGCGTGGCAGGTGTGGCGGGTCAGGGGACGTTCGATCTGGGCTTCAAGGTGTTGCCGCAGGTCTTCAACATCATGCCCCTGGGTCAGGTGGTGGGCACCATCTTCTTCTTCCTGCTGTTCCTGGCTGCGGTCACCAGTTCGCTGTCCATGCTTCAGCCGGCCATCGCCCTGATGGAGGAAGGCGTGGGCATGGGCAGACATGCCTCGGTGGCCATCCTCGGCTTCATCACGCTCATGGGCAGCCTGTTCGTGGCCTACTTTTCCAAAGACATCATGGCCCTGGACACCATGGACTTCTGGGTGGGCACGTTCTGCATATTCATCCTGGCCGGCTTCCAGACTATCCTGTTCGCCTGGGTGCTGGGCATCGACAAGGGCATGGCGGAGATCAACCGCGGGGCCAGCATCCGCATCCCGCGCCTGGTCGGTTACAGGCTCAAGTACGTTTCTCCGACGTACCTGATCATCATCTTCATCGTCTGGATCAAACAGCAGTACACCGCCGAGAAAGGCAACTACTTCCTGACTTTGCGTGACAATCACGTGGCCCAGTTGACGGTAGGCTTCATCCTGCTGGTGGGGCTGCTGTTTTTGATGTTGATTCACGAGTCGGTGCGCAAATGGCAGAAGGCCGAGCGGGAGAAGCAGGAGGCCCGATCATGACCACGGGTGGATGGATCATCATGTTGCTGTCGGTGGGCTTCGTCACGCTGCTGCTGATCTGGTGCATCTACAAGGTGCTGACCACCCCCGGCAGCGAACAGCACATGCACTCCCAGGCTGACATCGAAACGCCGGACGTGGACCCCCGGAAATAGCCCTTGCCTACGAAGCGCCGCGACTTGTCGCGCTCGCCGCTTGCGGCTGCTCGCTTCTGCTCACCTTTTGACCATCACCGGATAGCCCAGCCGCCGCGTGATCTGTTGCTGCAACTGGCGCAACAGCAGTCTGGTCCGGGCATCGTCGCGCTGAGCGGCGATGGGGCCGGAGATGTCGGCGACACCGATGGCGTCCTGGAAATCCTCCGAAGCATCAGACAGGCGCAGGTTGGCCTGCCACAGGTCGCCGCGGAACATGGCATCGCCCTCATCGCTGCGCGGGTTGACGAAGCCGGCCCCGCCGTAAACCGCAGCCATGGGTGGATCGCTGGGTGGGAAGACGATGTAGCGGATGGTGGCGTTGGTGGCCGTCTTGTCCAGCGGCGTGCGCCCGGTCTTGGGCTGCCAGAACACGCGGATGGTGGCCGCCCGCCGCGGCGAATCGGCTGGTCCCTCGATCAGCACGACTGTCAGGTTGTGGTGATCGTCGTAGCTGTAGCAGGCGGTCTGGAAACGCGAGCTTTGTACATCGCCATGATGCGGCCGAACCGTCAGCGTGCTGTCACCCAGCGGCAAACCCACCTGGCAACCAGCCAGTCCCGCCAGCATCAGCAGCAACGTCAGCACCCGCTTCACGCGCTGGACTCTCCCTCGCTCATGTAGGCCGCGCTGCCATTGCGGGGGCCAATCCAGGGGCGGTCGGTGCGGCGAACCTTGAGGTAGTCCGCCAAGTTCAGGCACGCCAGCGCATCGCGCTCGATGATGCTGCGAATCTGCTGTCGCGGTACGGTGGGCAGTTGCGTCCCCCGCGCCGGGGCGGCCGCGGAGTACAGCGTGACCATCGCCTGGTGCGGCGTGTTGAAGGGAAAGCCGCTTCCCAGCAGCAGCCGATCGGTGGCGTGCAACTGATAGGCCCGGATCAGCGCGTCATACAGGCCCCACGGCCGCAACATCTGGTCGGCCAGGTTCGCAAACACTCGCTCGTGCTTCATCATCAGCGTCAGGCACTGCTCCACGAACGGATAGGCGCAGGATGCGAACACGAGCGTCAGTTTCTCGAACTGCCGCAGCACTTCATCGAACAGCACCGGCTGAGCGAACTCCAGCTTGGCCTGCGGCGTCATGCCGCCGCGCGTGTCGATGAAGATGGGCACGCCTTTGGCGGCGCACATGTCGTACAGTTCCATGGCCCTGGTATCGCATGGGTGATAGCCCTGCGCGGCCGGGTTGATCGTCGCGCCGACCAGTCCCATGTCCAACGCGGTGCGCAACTGCCGCTGCGCCTTGCCCGCGGCGGGGTCGATTCCCGCAAATCCGAGCAATCGATCGCCGTGGTCTTTGACATAGTCAGCCACCACGTGGTCGGGCACATGGGCTTTGAGTCGATCGATGCGCAAGCCGTGCACGATGGCCGCATCGACCGCGTCCATGGCTTTGCGGTGCGACTGCAGAGAAGCATCCGGGCGATCCCACGGCTCGGGCCGGCGGCGAGACACCTCCAGCATCACCGCGCCCAATTGCTCGGCCGACTGCCAGACCCGTGTGTGCACGTCAACGATCATGCGTTCACCCGCCCGCGGCTGCTTCATAGTCCACGGCACTGAGCATGAATTCAAGCTGCTTGATGTCCGAGGGCTCCAGCTTCAGAATCCATCCTTTGCCGTAGCAATCCTCATTGATCAGCGAGGGATTGTCCAACACCGCCTGGTTGATCTCAGCGATGCGGCCGTCGATCCCGCAATACAACTCGCTGGTGGCCTTGACCGACTCGATCTCGCCGAAGCTGTCGCCGCTGCTGACCAGGCTGCCCACGGTCAAACTGACATCGACGTAGGTGATGTCGGTCAGTTCCTCGACCGCGTGTTGACTGATGCCGATCAGCACGTAGCCGCCTTCGGGCTTGTGCCATTCGTGACTCGCCAGGTACCGTCGATCCTCAGGCGTGGATGCAGTCAAAGCGTACCTCCCTGGGTTTGATGCGGACCTGATGATACGCCGATCGGGGGGAGGACTCAAAACAATGGCGGATGGGGGATGGCGGATGGCAGATGGATAAGGCGTTCAGCTACCAATTGCCAATTGCCATTTGCCATTGCCTACACCCGCGTCAGCTTCGTGATCCGCCCGCCGATGATCCACTCCACGATGTAGATGTTGCCGGCCGCGTCGAAGCAGCCGCCGTGGGGGCTGTTGAAGCTGCCGTCGGGAATGGTGGCTGGGGCGAAGTTGGGCCAGCCCAGGCTGCGGGCGCGGATCAGATCCTGCCCCAGCGATACGATCGGCTGATCCTTCGCATCGTACAACTGGATCGACGCAAACAAGTCCGGCACCAGTAACGCACCGGCCGGCCCCTGATCAAAACAGCACGGATGCACCTGGTGAAAGCTCTTGATGAAGTTCCACTTCAGGTCGTACACCTGCACCTTGCTGTTGCCGCGATCGGTGATGTAAACCACCTGCTGATCGCTGCCCGTCGCCTGCGGCCGCGAGCCGATCCACACCGCGTGCGGACACTTGAACAGCCCCGCCGCGGGATTCTCTTCAAGCGGCACGCCGGCGAATGAATCGATGTATTTGCCTGACTTGTCGTAGCGGCTGACGTGGTGCGAACCGTAACCATCCGCGACATAGATCGTGCCGTCGGCCGCCTGGGCTGCCCAGGTGGGCGTGTACTTGGCGCTCTTGTCCTTGTACACCGCGCCGCTGGGCCGGGCGATCGACAACACCGTTTCGCCATCCAGCGTGGTCTTGACGACTTCCGCTGTGGTCTGATCGGTCAGCCAGAGAAATTCCTTTTCGCCCTCGCGGTGCAGCGTCAGCCCGTGCGCTCCTTCAAAGCGCGTTGAAGGAAATTCTTTCCACGTCCCGGCAAACGAGCCGTCGGGATTGAAAATCAGAACGCCGTAGTCCGACTGGTTGAACACGAACACGCGACCATCGCCCGCCGCGCACACACCATGCGTGCGGCCGTTGCTCTCACCATTGCTCTGGCGAAAGGTCACATGCTTGGGAATCTGCGCCCAGCGGCTGTTCCACTGGTAGCGATACGGGCCCGTTCCGATGATCTGTGCTTCGCTCATGAATGTGCTTCTTAGAAACAGTTGTAATATATGCGCCTATCAAACTTTGCGCGTTTCTGTACTTTGACAGTACGCCCGCCAATCGACAAAATACTCCGCTCAACCTCCGACATTAGCCCCTATTTAGAATAATTTCAATCTGGAGTCAGATACCCATGAGCCTCAACATCCGACCCGCCCAGGATTGTGCCCTCGACCTGCTCGCACTCGGCGAGTGCATGGTTCGCATCAGCCCCGAAGGTCACGGCCGCATCGAGTTCGCCAAAAAAATGGATATCTACGTCGGCGGCGGTGAATTCAACGTCGCTTACGCCCTCTCTCGCCTCGGCCTGCGCACCGGATGGGTCGGCGGCCTCGTTGACAACCCCATCAGCCGCATCATCGAAAACCATGCCCGGGCCGTCGGCATGGATATCTCCTTCTGCCCCAAAGTCCCCTACGACGGCGTCGGCCGCGAGGCCCGCATCGGACTCAACTGGACCGAGGTCGGCGTCGGCCCCCGCTCCGCCGTCACCCTCTACGACCGCGGCCACTCCGCCACATCAAAAATGAAACTAGGTGACGTGGACTTCGACGCCATCTTCCGGGGGCGGGGGGGCGTACGCTGGCTGCACACCGGCGGCATCTTCACCTGTCTTAGCGAATCGACCCGCAAAGTCGCCGCCGAAGCACTCAAAGCCGCACACGATGCCGGCACCATCGTCTCCTACGACCTCAACTTCCGCTCCAAGCTCTGGTCCTCCAAGGAAGCCATCGCCACCACCAAACCCCTCGTCCAATACATCGACTGCCTCATCGGCAACGAAGAGGACTTCCAGAAAGTGCTCGGCTACGAAGTCGAAGGCGCCGACGAAAACCTGAAAGAGTTGCCCATCGAAAACTACAAGAAGATGGTCCGCCGCGTCGCCAAGGACTATCCCAACCTCAAAGTCATCGGCACCACCTTGCGCGAAGTGATCAGCGCCACCGAAAACAACTGGTCCGCCATTCTCTACTGGGCCGAGACTGACGAATTCTTCCACGGCCCGACCTTCGAGCGCCTCACCCTCGAAGACCGCGTCGGCGGCGGCGACGGCTTCGCCTCCGGCTTCACCTTCGCCTTCCTCCAGGGCAAAACCCCCCAGGAAGCCGTCAACATCGGCACCGCCCACGGTGCCATGCTCCAGACCACCCGCGGCGATACTTCAGAAATCACCCTCAAAGAACTCATGCACGTAGCCGGCGGCGGCGGCGCCCGCATCGTGCGATAGATCCGAACATCAGATGGGGATGAATGACAAAACGCTCGTTGCTCCGTATATCGGTCGAGCGCGGCCCATGGTGGGCTTGCCCAGATATTGCCAGGAGCAACGAGCGATGAACCATTCTACCTTCGTGGAGCGT